>JBIKJE010000093.1:0-10920 GCA_044361165.1 Crocinitomicaceae bacterium
AACGATATATGGACTACCAGCTAGTGTCCAAGTGGTATTTTGATAAATTCCTCCCGAAACAGAAGTTTGAGCATACATCGAAAAAGAAAACAAACCAATCAATGCAAGAAGTGTAAGTTTTTTCATAATTATAATTTTTAGTGCATACTTAAGAGAATACAACACACCGACAATTTTCAATCGGAATTGTTCATTTAACAACACCTATTTTGACTGAAGTGTCATTCTGATTGATTAATCCGAGAAATTCTATTAGGTGCTTACATTTTGAGCAAAGTATTTAATAACCAAAAAAATACATCATCTTAATCTTTTGGAAGTAGTTGTAAATAACTTGGTCATTCTTCCAACCACAACCTCCTATATTCCATTTTTCCATCATAATCCTTTGCTTGCTTTTGTGTATCAAACACACGCTTTCCGCGCGGGTCGTTGCCCACACCAGCTTGATATGCCCAATTTCCCCAATTGCTGGAAACATCGTAGTCGATGAGTTGTTGTTCAAAATAGCGCGCGCCAATTCGCCAATCTTGTTTAAGTTGATCTATGAAATAGCTCGCTACATTTTGTCTGCCGCGATTGCTCATAAATCCAGTTAATTTCAATTCACGCATGTTGGCGTCCACAAAATCATCGCCAGTTTTGCCATCAATCCAAGCTTGAATCACGGTTTCATCTTTTGCTGTGTAAGCAGTTTCGCGCTGATTAAATCCATGCAATTTGAAAAATTTTGCGCCGTGTTTTTTAAACATGAATCTGAAAAAATCACGCCATAGCAATTCAAAAATCAGCCAATAAGTTGATTCATTTGCTTGATTTTCTGTTTCAAATTTCTTGATTTCATGGTAAATATATCTTGGAGAAATACTTCCTGTTGCCAACCACGGAGATAATTTAGAAGAATAATCACCGCCAATTAAACCGTTGCGCGTTTCTTTGTATTTCAAGAGTAATTTGGATTCAAAAAGGTAATAATTCAATCTCTTCAAGGCTTCAGTTTCGCCACCTTTGAATTGAACTGCAGCTCTTTCGTCTATTTTTTCAATTGGAAGTTGGGGTAAATCTAAATGTTGTACCTGCAAAAGCGGAATAACTGGCGAAGGAATTTTGTCCGGTGTGCCAAATATTGGTCGAACTGCAGAATCATGTTCTGTGCGCTTGCGAAATTGCGTGAACATGTCTGGAATTTGCGAAATGGCAAAAGGCAAGTCAACTGCATGGTATAAAGTGCTCGTGCTAAATGTTTCCAATACGCATTTATGTTTCCAAAGTGCCTGTTCTACGTCCACTAGCAATTGTTTTTCTTCCGTGGCGATTTCTTTTTTGGTGTACACTTTATGTACCTCATTTAAAGCGGCAAATTTTGGAATTTCAATACTAGGATTGCCTTTCAAAATCCACAATCCACTTCCTTTTTCGCGCAGATGATTATCCAAATCAATTAAGGACTCAATGATAAATTGCTTTCGAAAATTTCCTGTTTTTTGAAATTTCCCAACTTGTTTGTCCCAATTTTCATCCAGGCAGTAAATCGGGATTACTTCATCGCTGTGCGCAATGGCTTCCACCAAAGTTTCGTTGTCGTGAAGGCGTAAGTCTGTTTTGAACCAAATGATTGAACGTTTCATTTACAGAGAGTTAATGTTGTCTAAATAATATTGTGCTTGTACTAAAATTGCTTCTTTTTTGGAAATTTCCATCTTGTTCCAAACATTGTACATCATCCCAATGCGTGGATTTTTGCCTAATTTATTTTCGTGGCGGTCATAAAAATGCCAATACAAACTGTTGAATGGGCACGCTTTTTCACCTACTTTTTCTTTTTTGGAGTAATAGCAATTTTCGCAATAATTGCTCATTTTGTCGATGTAAGTCGCGGATGAAACATACGGTTTGGTGCCTATGATTCCACCGTCAGCAAATTGACTCATGCCGCGGGTATTGGTGATTTCTACCCAATCCAAGGCGTCAATGTAAATTCCCAAATACCATTGGTCCAATTCATCTGGATTTACGCCCGCTAAAAGCGCAAAATTTCCTGTCACCATCAACCTTTGAATATGATGTGCATACGCGTAGTCCAAGGATTGTTTTATTGATGATTGCAAACATTTCATTTTTGTTTCGCCTGTCCAAAACCATTCGGGCAAAGAATTGGTATGATTTAAGAAATTCAAAGTCGCAAATTCAGGCATTTTTGCCCAATAAATTCCACGCATGAATTCTCGCCAACCAACTATTTGTCGCACAAATCCTTCTACTTGATTGTAGGTGATTTCCTCTTGTCTTGATTCCCATGCTTTGATGACTTTTTCAATCACTTCTTTGGGAGATAAAATTTTCAAATTCATTGAAAATGACAAGCGAGAATGATAAACCGACCAAGATTGCGTCGTCATTGCATCTTCAAAAGTTCCAAAAAATGGCAGACAATTTTCAATAAAAGCGTCCAATAATTCCAGCCCTTGACTTCGATTGATGGGCCAAATAAATCGTTTTGCATCAATGTTTCCAATTGTTTTAATTCCAATAGATAGAATTTCTTCGTAAATTGTAGTGACATCATTTTCAAACAAAAACGGCGCGCTGACAACATGATTTTTGGGTATTTTTTTTCTATTGTCGCCGTCATAATTCCATTGTCCCGTCACGGGTTTGTCACCATCCATTAAAATCATCTCCTTTTTGCGAATTTGTCGGTAGAACGTTTCCATCAAGTACGTTTTTTTCCCTTCGAAGATTTTTTCTAAAGTATCTCTTTCAGTATAAAAATGTTCACAAGAACAAATATTCCAAGGAATAGATAGCTTTTGAACCAACGATTTCAGATGTTGATCTAGGCGATATTCGTCAGGTTCTTGGTATTCAAATCGGGTAAAATTTTCTGCTAAAATCAATTGATTTATTCCTTGTTCAAAAGTTGAAAAGTGAGTCGTTTCACTGATTTTAAAATAACGAACAGAATGTCCTTGCGCAGTCAAATGAGTTGCAAATCTGCGCATTGCTGCGAAAAATCCGACTACTTTCTGAATGTGGTGATTAACATAATCCGTTTCAGAACGCAATTCAAACAAAACATAGGTGTGATTTTCATTCACTTCTTGAAACCAAGAATGATTGTAATTGAGTTGATCACCTAGAATCAGGCGGAGCGTTTTTGGTTCTTTCATCATTTTGATTTCTAAAATAAAAACAACAAGAAGACCTGTTTTGTTGCAATAATTTCCTTTTTTTAACTCTTTATCTTACAAATTTATCTTAGGCAAGATTCTTTTTTCTACTCTAGAAAAATTTGATTTATTGCAACTATTAGCTTTTGATTTAATTTCACGAAAACTGAACTAGTTTTAGATTTATAATTCTTTCATTTGTACTCATTATTGAGTAGCTATTTCGTGTTAAAAAATAAGATCATTTTTCAATTTATTCTAACTGTATTTATTTGCTTTTTCGCAAATGGATTTCTATTCGCAAAAAATCAAAGTCCACCTACTATTCTAGCTCAAATCACTCAAATTGAAGCGAATATTGAAAATGCCAATTTAGCAATCGCTGAACAGCAACTTCTGAAACTTCAAAAATCAAACATTTCAATCAAACAAAAATATCATTGCACCAAATTGTTGGAAAAGATTTATTTAACACAGCAAAATTATTTTAAATACAGCGTATACAATGACCAATTAGTTAAGTTTGCCAAACAAATTCATCCAATCTATTTATCTGAAGCGTATGCTTACAAAGCATATTATTGGCACTATTTGATGTGGGTTGATAGCGCTCTAATTTATTCAAATAAATCACATGATTTAATGATGAAAAATAGGCAATTTCTCGAGAAAATAGAACCTGCTTTTGTTTACGAAGTTTATGCCACCACTTATTTGTACAGAAAAACAAATTTAAAAACCAATGTCTATCAAATTGAAGGTTTAAATGATTGTTATCCAATATTATTTCAGTATTTTGATTCAACAATATATTACCAAAAAAGATATCCATTGAAATTTAGTTCTGATAAAGCAATGATTTATCGCTCGTATGCCAATCGATGGCTTGACGTGGTTGGCTATACAGAAAATTTTTTAGAGCCTGAGGGAAAAAAAATCAGACCAATTCAATTTATGGCTTTCAGAAAGGCTAACGAATTATATGACCAAGGTTTATCGTGCTTAAAGGACCATCATATCAATGATATTTTTCAAATAATCGCTTTGAAATGTTTGAATTATATGTCGATTAGAAAATTCAAAGAAGGAGAGCGACTTTGTAATTTAATGAAGCAAAAGTTTGATATAAAACAATTACTCAGGAGTTCCAATTTGGCATACAATCCTTTAATGAATTTTATGACATATAAAGTTCGAAATGAAATATTATTGCCATACAATAGGGAGGAAGTAGATTCTGACTTGAGGATTTTGTCCAGTTTAAAAATAAATTTTTGGCAAAGTTTCTCTTACAATACTGATTTACCATACGATCAATATCGGACTTCTCCCTATATAAATTTTTTTACACTTTACAGATTCAAAAGTTTAAATGAACCGAACTCAAATAAGTTTTTTACAAAGGCGGTTTCTAATTTATTAACCATGAAGTGCTATTTCCATTACTTCAAAAAGAATAAGAAGTTTGAAAGTAAATCTTTGCCTTTTTTTGATGTTTCAAAAATTCAAAAAAGATTGGGAAATAATGAGTGTTTTTTATTAGCTCAAAATAGTTATGACTATCTAAGAGATAAAAAGATATTAATTACGAATAACAAGTTATATATTGTAAAATCATTTTGGGTCTGCAATTTAACAAGAATCAATGTTGATACCCTTACATTCCCGGAATTCAAGAAGTTCAGCTACCAGGATTACCAAGAAAATTTCGAAGATGTACTAAAGATTTTACCAAATGTAAAGAAGGTTTATATATCTTATGATGAACCGATTCCCTTTGAAATTTTAATTAAAGACTCAAGTGCTAACTCATTTGCCAATTTAAAATATTTAGGACGACAAGTGAATTTTGTAAGAGTTTACGATCCCATCAGTTATTTTTCTGATACATTAAATTTCAAACTAAGTCAAATTGACGCTAGTTATTTGGTTCAAAATCATAAAAACAAACTCCTTTTTACCAATGATTTCTTTAATAATTTTAATACTTCTATTCCTTACAATAATTCCAAATATGAGGGAAATTTAAAGCAATTAATGGTTCAAAAAGGCATTTTGCATTTTTATGGACATGGTGATTTGGCAATTAACAAGGAGGCCGAATCAAAAGGATTTGAATTTAGCTATTATAATAAAGGCAAATTTAAAACAGAAAGACAACTTACAGGCAAATTTGATGTGAATAGAGATTTGGTGATTTTGAACAATTGTTTTTCAGGATATGCAGGTATATTAACAAATGAATTTAATCGCACAATCCCACTGCGTATCATGAATAATGGCGCAAAAGCAGTCATTAGTTCTCCAAGCAAAGTAGATGATTTTTCTTCAGCAGCGTTTTTCAACTTGTTTTATCAAAATATTGAAAAAGGAATGTTGTATGAAGACGCTTTTTTTGAAGCTAAAAAAACCTTTTTCAAGCAACATCCTGAATTGCGTCAGCCACAATATTGGAATGCTTTTCAATTGATTCAAAGTTACAAGTTGAAAAATGAAATTTCAACTTCACAAGATTCAAAATGGCTACTTTTCAGTGCTTTTTGTTTGCTAGATATATTTCTATTTCTTGCTTATTTTTCAAAGCAAAAGCGTGTAATGATTCGTCATTAAGTTGAATGACTTTTTCTAATTCAACCAATGCTTTTGGGTGTTTTCCTTGATTCAAATAACACATGGCCAAAAAATAAGTTGATTTGGCGGTAAACGCATTCTCTTTTGAAGTTAGACCTTCAAACAATTTGGCAGCAGCTTGTTCCTCTTGATTCAAGTGATTAATCAGCGCAGTATAATAAACAATGGTATCATTGGTTGGGTTTTTCTTGTATAAAGATTGAATCAATGTATGGGCATTGTTGAATTCATTTTTTCGAAAGTAAAACATCACTGTTTCTAGTTTGTTTTCTGATGAAATACTCATGTAGGTAGGAATTCCAGGATCTTTGTAAACGGTTGTGAGTTCCAGTTTTTCAGTTTTAAAATAAAGGAACCCAAAGATAGTGCAAGTAATTAAAACTAGCAGAACTGCTGCGTATCGCATCAATTTTGGAAGATGATTTACTTTTTTTGGTTCTTTTTTTATTGAAGAAAGAATGTGTGTTTTATTGGAAGCAATTTGTGCCCGCATTTTTAGTAAATTTCCTTCACACAAATCATACATTTGAATGAAACCTTGTAGTTCAATGGGAAGATTCTCATCATTTCTCAATCCTTGGATGTTTTTTTCCAATTGAGCTGGATTCACCTGTAATTGAGCTATCAAATCCTTTAAAGTGGGCTGTTTCATGCAAAGAGAAATAAAAATGATTTGAATACTTTTTCCATTTTTTTGCGAGAGATACTAAGTTTATTTCTCACTGTTTTTTCCGTTAATTTTTGTATTTGTGCAATTTCTTCATTTTTAAATCCATCCAAATGCAATTGAAAGATTTCTTGTTCCGTGGAGGATAAAACTTCCAAAATGTCATCACTAAAATCTGCCGAATTTTCAATTAAATTTAGAGGAATTTGTTCTGAAACGGCTGCTTGATTTTTTACTTTACGCACAAAATCAATGGATTTATTTTTCACAGCAATCGTTAAATACGCTTTGCAAGAATGCACGGTTTCCCATTTGGCGATTCTATCATCTGAAGAAGTTGTTATCAGTTGGACGAATAAGTCACTCACAATGTCCCGAGCGGCTTCGTTGTTTTTTACATAAAATATGGAAATGAAAACCAATGGCTCAAAAAGTTCAGCATACAAATCTCCCAAGGCTTGGTTATCGCCTTTCAAAAATTTACTCCAATGGTATTGCTCATTTTTCATTCCGATTTCAAATGTAAACTAAATTTTGAGTTTTTTATTTTTTTTTCATTGTTGTCTATAAAACAACAACAACTTGTACTTGTAAATAACATTAAATCAATTTGTTTAGGATGTTTTATTATTGCGGTGCTTAAATTAATAGTTTGGGATTTTTGGCCTTGGAAGAAAGGGTTTTAAAGGTGCACTGAAAATGTAGACTTTTGGAGGAAGCTACGAAACGCAAGTGTAGTAGATCACCGACAAAATCACGTTTTCAGAAGCTTTTAAAATAAAGCGCTTGAAGATAGAATTTGATTTCGTGCGAAAATTTGCGCTTTAACTTGATGACTCAGCCTTGATTTTTGGGTTCGTTTTGATCAAGCAAAAGGAACAAAAGATCTTGGTCGGACGATAATTATTTTTCTTAATCGGGACAACATCGTTCTTAAATCGACCTATAGAAAAGAAACTGTTTCCATGAATATTAAAAAAATCAATTATTTCATTCATTTAGTCGAAAAAGAACGAACGGGTTCTCCCAAAAATGTGGCGGAAATCCTAGAAGTTTCAGAACGAACAATTTATCATTATGTACAAATTTTGAAAACAGAGTTTAATGCGCCAATCGCATACAATTCATATCGAAAATCTTATCATTTTGAACGCAACGGAAAATTGAATTGGACATGGATGAAAACAATTTGAGGAGTAAGCAAAACTGAAGTGTCATTTCAGTAGCGCTTCCTTTCTTTGCGTCCAAGTAAATGAGTTTTTAAAGCATGAATCTGAAAAAAATTAAAATTTTAGTAGAATTAATTGAAAAAAAACACACGGGTAATCCAGCTGAAATAGCTTTAAAACTTGAGATTTCACAACGAATGGTTTATTCATATTTAGAAATCTTAAAAATGGAATTTAAAGCACCAATCAAATATAGTCGAGCATTGCAGACCTACATGTTTGCTGAAGAAGGCAAATTGGATTTGAATTGGCAGGAGGAGTTTGAGCGGAAGGTGAAGTAGTGAAAAAAATAAAAGTCTAAAATAGAAATATGGAGTTCAGAAACCATAATAATAAACGGCGTGTAACTGAAAAACGAGAAGAGTAGGAGTTTAATTACTGAAAAATGATAAAAAGTATTAAAATTGTGTTTCTAACAATATTGCTATCGGGTTCATGTTATTCACAAAATAAACATCTTACTGGTCTTGCGGACAAAATGTTTATTTCTGTTTCTAGCGATGAACATGAGTATCTATCAGCAATTGAAAAGGAAAATAATTTATCAATAGCACCTTCAATCGTAAAGGCATCACACTATATTGGTGAGGAATTTGGAGGAGGCGTTATTTTTTTAATATTTCAAGATCGGCAAGGAGTTGATCATGGATTAATTGTTTCTAAAAAAGATATTGGATATTCATATAAATATGAGCAAATATATAGCGGAATGACGCCTACTTCTGAAAAACGGATTGTAGATTCTTCGAAAGTTTACAATTGGTGTCCAGTAATTAATGATTATGTTAAATTAGTCAAAGCGTCAAATCTGAGGGATGGGCTAAAAAACAGTAATTTGATAAGTGAAAACACTGAATCTAGTGCTGCAGCTATTTGTTTAAATTTGAATGAAAATGGTTTCGATGATTGGTATTTACCTGCAATAGAGGAGCTAACTATTCTATACAGAAGTAAAACAGCTGTTTTTCCAACTGCTGATCAAAAAGCAGATCAAATGGAAGGTCAATATTGGAGTAGCACGGAAACTAATGATAGAAATGCATGGAGTATGAGTTTTTCATCAGGAACAAAGATTGAAACTAAAAAGCAAGAAAAAAGAAATATAAGAGCAATTCGTACTTTTTAGCCTTTAAGAAGAAAGATTGATAGTGAAACTATTAGGTTGAGAACATGCTAAAAGAATAATTTATTAAGTGAGGTAATAAACATAAAATCACATAAAAAATAAAGTATGAAAAAAATAACTTTTGCATCCATATTAGTCGTTACGTCAACGCTGTTTTCTTGCAGCGGATCCAACGAAAAGGTAGACTCAAAAGAGCCGCAAACCGATACTGTAGCCTCACAAGTTTCTGTAAAAAAAATAGAAGAATCAATTGTGAGTTTAAGTTTAGAAGAAGCGAAACAGCGTTTAAAATCCTTTTTGAAAGAAAATAAACGGAAATATTCAGACTACGGTACTGTTGAGGAAAATTATTTAATTGGTGGCAATTACACCAAAGATGGTGCATTGGATTATTTTTATACAGTACTTTTTTATCCAGGAGGGGATTTCACGCATCCAACTCATTTCTTTTATGATTCTGAAAAAGATGCCATTCGCGAATTGGTTTTAGGAAAGGGTCCAGATTCTTTTCATTATGTAGATGGAAAAAAAATGGCAGAAGGAAAGCTTTTTGGAAATGCAATCATTTGGTCGGCGCTCAGCGGTGAACATACTTCATCACGAAATGTTAAGGCGGAATTCACAATTGATGGAAATAAAATCAATGTAGACCCTAAATTTTTTCCTGCACTATACAGTGCAGAGAAAAAAGTATTGCAAGAACTTGAACGAATGGAACAGCAAATGATGGAGGAATCTGATGCCTACAACTCCGAGGAAGAGATGTGATGAAGTTAAATGAATACTTTCAAGACAGTTAAAATAAACGGTAAAAAAAATCTACTCAAAAATCAAAACTGAAGTGTCATTTCAGTGGTTATAAGTTTCTTTAATTTTAATTAATCGAATTTGAATAATTAATTAGAGGCAAAATTTAATAAAAAAACATACAAATGAAAATAATATATTTCTTAATAATGATTTCTTTGGCGATCATTTTACCTAGCTGCGAAATTTTAAATCTGTTTTTGGCTCCTCAAGAAGTTACACCTGTTAGACCAATGTACAAAAGAATTGAAGGCACGAACTTTGAAATTTATGAGAAATATTTAACTTATAAAAAAGTTAGTCCTTTAAATGAAACTTATGACAAGGATGTTATGGATTGGGATATGGCTGCTACATTATGTAATCAACTTGGTGATGGTTGGAGATTACCAACAAATGCGGAGTTGATGATTATGGGTAAAAAGAGAGAATTATGGAGTGGAGTTTCAGGAAACCATTGGGGGGCAAATGGTTCAAGTTACACTGCAGTTGCGTTTACTCAAAATGGCCCAGAAAGTTTTGGACAAGGTGTTGCTAGCAAAAAGAGTGAATTTCGTGTAAGGCCGGTTAGAACTTTTCAAAATTAAATATATTATTCAAATAACAAGAACCAATGAAAAAACATTATGTACTAGTGCTGGTAGTAAGTGTTATTCTCTTCCAAGCTTGCACGAATGGCAAAACAACCGATGTAAGCAACAAGGAAGAAATCGATGTAAATAAAACTAGTGTAGTCGATACACTCTCTGATGTCAATAGACAACGAAAAGAAATTACAGAGGAGCAATTTTTGGCTAAAGTCGAGACTTACTTAAAAAAGAATAAAACCAAATATGATGGTGATTACGAAAGCACTGATGTTAAATCAGGTGACTATGACGGTGATAACTTTAAAGACTTTATTGCTACAGCGCATTTTCACGAAGACGGGAGTGACTATTTTACAAGCTTTTATTTTTACCAAAGCTCAACAAGCGATGAGCTTATTTCTTTAATAGTTCCATCTGTTGGCTCTGATAAGCAATTTTCTATCCGAAAAATTGAAAAAAATAAAATATTTGTCAGGTTTTTCGTTGGCGATCCAATCATAGGTGAAAAAACTTTTGATTCAACCATTCAAATTGAAAAAAATAAAATCAAATTCGCGAAATATGATGTAGAAAAGGCTGATCAAATAATGGATGAACTGATGATGGAACATTCAAATAATCAGATGGAAGAGTAGTATTTAAAAAATGATAACTAAAAAAAAATAATCATGAAAACGATTTTAACTGTATTTTTTTCAAT
>JBIKJE010000022.1:0-38518 GCA_044361165.1 Crocinitomicaceae bacterium
ATTTAGGGAGATAGTTTCACGTGGAACAAATTAAAAATTACACCCATTGTCCGGTTTGTGAAAGCAGTAGTTTTTCAAATCACCTTACATTGTCAGATCACATGATAACTAAAGAGGTTTTCAGTATAGTTAAATGTGTTTCTTGTGGCTTTCATTTCACTAATCCAATACCGTCAGAGGCAGTTATTGGAAATTATTATAAGAGCGAAAATTATATTTCACATTCTAGTTCAAAATCAGGTTTGATAAATCGAGCTTACAATGTTGTAAGAAATATAACTTTAAAAAGAAAAGTGAATTTAGTTAGCCGACTAGCTAAAGGAAATAATTTACTTGACATTGGTTCTGGAACAGGACATTTTTTAAATGCTTCCAAGGGTGCAGGATTTAATGTCATGGGTTTGGAACCAGATTCAGACGCTAAACGTTTTGCTAAAAGTGAATTTGGAATTGTTTTAGAAGACTTGTCTGAAATTAAAAATATTGATTCGAACTCGAAAGATGTAATTACCATGTGGCATGTTTTGGAGCATGTTTATCATCTGAAAAGAGATTTGGAGGAATTTGTGCGGGTTTTACATTCTGAAGGTGTTTTTATAGTAGCTGTACCCAATATGTCTTCATGGGATGCAAAACATTATGGAAGTTTTTGGGCTGCGTATGATGTTCCGCGACATCTTTATCATTTTCAAGAATCGACAATAAAAAATCTTTTTGCTCAATTTAGTTTAGAGTGTGTTGAGATTTTACCAATGAAATTTGATTCATTCTATGTGAGTATGCTTTCAGAGAAATACAAGAACGGAAATATGCTTTCAGGTATTATAAATGGACTAAAGTCTAATTTGAGCGCAAAAAACAATGGGTTTAGCTCTCAAATTTATGTTTTCAGGAAAAATAAAGCGATTTAAGAGGGTTTTTTGGTGTTTATGATAGAAACACTATGACACTAATGAGATATTTAAGCAAAAAGGGTGAAAATTTTAACGTTTTCACCCTTTTTTTATTTGTTTAGAATTTTTTTAGTTTTTCAGTGGTTCAATCCAATCTCCGTTTTCTTTGATTAAATCTATTAATGCATCTACTGCTTCTGATTCGGGAACATTTTTCCGCACAATTTCTTTCTCTTTGTATAAATGTATTTTTCCAGGACCAGTACCAACATATCCATAATCTGCATCTGCCATTTCACCTGGTCCATTTACTATACACCCCATAATGCCAATTTTTATTCCTTTAAGGTGAGAAGTTCTGCTTCTAATTTTTGCGGTTGTTTCTTGTAAGTCGAAAAGTGTTCGTCCACAAGAAGGGCAAGAAATATATTCTGTTTTTGATATTCTGGTTCTCGTAGCTTGTAATATTCCAAATGACAATGAATTGATTATTGTTGTTGGTTGTTTTCCTGTGATCCAAATTCCATCGCCAAAGCCATCTATAAATTGGTTGCCAGAATCACTTGACACCAATAGTTGAAAGTTTTCTAAATCTTCGGAATCATTTTGGTATTTTAATATGACAGGGTTTTCAATGTCATTGTTTTCAAAAAGTGTTCTTACGTATCTGTATAGCTGTGTCCTGTTGCTGTATTTTGTGTTCAGCACGAATACACAATTGGCCTTGTTTTTACAGTTTTCAATGTCGATGTCCTCTGCATTTATTTCAATAAAATGTAAAGTTTCAAACTGTAAATCTTTTGATTCGTCTACTTTCAAGTATGGATAACAATGTTTTTGGGCACTGTATTTCTGTTTCCAAGTCTTGAAATTAAATACCGCTCCTAAAGTTCCAGGAATTTCAAAGTCTAGGTCATTGTCCCCGAAGAATACATAGTCAGCAGCCAAATCTTGTAAATTCCATTTGTCTAATCCGACGGAATAATTATATCCAAATCCATAAAAATTTGAATGAGAAATTTCTGATTTGTGAGATAGATCGGCAAAGACTACAGGAACATTTTTACCTCCAATGTTTTGAATTGTATTTGAATGTCTTTTTTGGTATGAGTAAGGATTATAAGTAACTAATAAATTAGTTTTTATTTCAAAACAATTGTTTGATGAACTAAATTTATCAATTAATTTTTTTGCTACAGGAATCTCAAATTCAGGATCTTCTGTTAGTGATACTCGAATTGTATCACCCAATCCGTCTTCTAACAAGGCTCCAATTCCAACTGCAGATTTAATTCTTCCGTCTTCTCCATCTCCAGCCTCGGTCACACCTAAATGTAATGGATAATTCATGCCTTCTTCTTGCATTGTTGCGACCAATAATCGGTATGCTTGAACCATGACTAAGGTATTACTTGCCTTCATAGAAATCGCCAAATTGTGGTAGTCCATTTTTTGGCAAATCCTTAGAAACTCCATTGCAGATTCTACCATTCCTTCAGGTGTGTCACCAAAGCGACTTAAAATGCGATCTGACAACGATCCATGGTTTGTTCCAATTCGCATGGCTGTTCCATGATTTTTACAAATTTGAACCAACGGTTTGAATTTTTCTTCAATTCTATGTAGTTCAGCTAAATAGGATTCGTCAGTAAAATCTATATCTTCAAATTTCTTCTTGTCTGCGTAATTTCCAGGATTTACGCGAACTTTTTCAATCAATTTGGCGGCAATTTCTGCTGCGTTGGGAGTAAAATGTATGTCTGCAACTAGCGGTGTGTGGTAACCAAGTGACTTCAATTTATCACTTATCTTTCCTAAATTTTCAGCTTCTTTTTTGCTTGGCGCTGTAAGTCTAACGAGTTCACATCCAGCATCAATCATTCGAATTGATTGTTCAACAGATTTATCTGTATCCATTGTGTCCGTCGTTGTCATCGATTGTGGTCTTATTGGTTGATTTCCCCCAATTTTAAGATTTCCAATAGTGATTTCACGTGTAACGTACCTACTTCTATTAAAATAATCTACACAGTATTTTTTCGAACTTTGCTTATTTTCCATCGCTTTTTTTGATATTGCCGTTAACACAACAAAATTAGTGTTATTTATGTTCAACTTCAGTTTTTGAACAATTTACCATGGACTAATTAACCGAATTGGGGATTACATAGTTTTAAATTTCTTATATTTGTGTTAAATTTATGTGAAAACTATGAGCATTCCTTCTATTTCTTTCTCCAAAAGTCACAATGTGGAGTTTTATAAAACGCTGCAACAGCGCGTTAGAGAATATTTTAAAGAGACAAAAAAATCGAGATTTGCGAATACAAATATGGTAATCAAAACCATTTTCATGATTGCCTTATATGTAGTTCCTTTTGTTTTACTTCTAACAGTCATCGAAAGTCCTTTGTTTTCCTTTTTGATGTGGTTGGTGATGGGTTTTGGAATGGCAGGAATTGGCTTATCAATTATGCACGATGCAAATCATGGTGCTTATTCGAAAAATAAGTACATTAATAAATCTCTTGGTTTTGTCATTTTCGCCTTGGGTGGTTCTGATGTAAATTGGCGAATCCAACACAATATTTTACATCATACATACACCAATGTAACGGGAATGGATGAAGACATCAATCCTGGAAAAGTGATGCGTTTTTCTCCGCATGCAAAACGCTATAAATTACACAAATACCAACACATTTATGCTTGGTTTTTGTATTGTTTGATGACTTTAATGTGGTGTACTGTAAAAGATTACCGTCAGGCAGTAAGATACAACAAAATGGATTTGATGAAAACACAAGACATCACTTATGGTCAATTATTGACATCCATTATTATTTCGAAAGTTTTATATTTTGCAGTGATTTTTGGTTTACCTTTTGTCTTTTCTTCTCTTCCTTGGTGGGCAACGATTTTAGGTTTTCTTGCGATGCAATTTATAGCTGGATTAATTTTGGCAATGATTTTTCAACCTGCTCACGTTGTGCCGACTTCTTATTATCCAGTTCCAGACGAATCAGGAAATATTGATGCCGACTGGGCTGTTAGTCAACTTTATAACACAGCTAATTTTGCACCTAAAGCGAAATTATTTTCATGGTATGTTGGTGGTTTAAATTTTCAAATTGAGCACCATTTATTTCCAAATATTTGCCATGTGCACTATGATAAATTGGCGAAAATTGTCAAAGAAACAGCTAAAGAATTCAATTTACCTTATATCTCCCAAAAAACCTGGTATGGTGCTTTACGTGAGCACACGATTATGTTGAAAAACCTGGGAAATAATGATTTTGCACCTGGAATTCACTAGTTCAAATGAATATTGAAGAATTAAGGTCTTATTGTTTGAGTTTAAAAGGAACCTCCGAAGGTTTTCCTTTTGATCAAAAGACTCTGGTTTTTAAAGTAATGGGAAAAATGTTTGCGCTGTTAGACGTTGATTCATTCAGTTCAATTAATCTAAAATGCGATCCAGAAAGAGCTGTTTTATTGAGAGAATTGCATGAAGGTATAACACCTGGTTTTCATATGAACAAGTCGCTCTGGAATACCGTCAAAATCAATAACGATGTTTCAGATAAATTGATTTATGAATTGATAGAACATTCATATCAGCAAGTGGTGCTAAAATTGACAAAAAAGCTTCAAAATGAGTTGCAGGGTTGATAAATATGTGTGGGCTGTGCGAATAGCAAAAACACGCTCACAGGCCTCAGAGCTGATATCAAAAGGAAAAATAAAACTAAACCAATCCCAAGTAAAACCCGCGCGTGATGTAAAGGTGGGTGATTTCATTTATGTTTATAAAAACACAGCCGTTTTTTCCTATAAAATTATTCAATTGTTAGACAAGCGAGTTGGTCCAAAATTAGTCGCTGAATATCTTTTTGATGTTACACCAGCTGAGGAAATCGAAAAATATAAAACCTATCAAATAGCACAAAGTGCTTATCGAGAATATGGTACCGGCAGACCATCAAAACATGATCGAAAGGAAATTGAAGACTATTTAAATTGGGATTAGTCTGTTTTTCTGGCTAAAAAGCGAACAGTTTGCCTTGTTTTTTGCTCAATTAGTACGGTTTTATTATGAATCATTTTGGATATCGTCGCGTCGTCATAATGTCTAATTGTGATTAACTCCAAATTGGCATTGAATTTTACCTCGTATTTTTCTTTGAAAAGATCTAAAACTTTTTCAATATTGATTTTTTGTTGATCTACTGCAAAAGAAAAACTCAATGCAGAATTTTGCATTAAATTGATTTTAACCCCTGATTTAGAAAGTGTTTCAAAAATGTCACTCAAATTTTCTTCAACAATAAAAGAAAAATCTTTTGGTGTGATTGAAAAAAGGACTTGGTCTAATTTGAAAATAAAAGATGGAATCAAATGGTCATAATCCATAGACGATTGAATGACGGTTCCCGCGGCGCTTGGATCTATGAATGATTTTACATACAAAGATATTTGCTTGTTTTGCAACGGTTTGATTGTTTTTGGATGAATTACTGAAGCGCCGTAATAGGCTAATTCAATGGCTTCCTTGAATGATATTTGTTCCAGTTTGATTGTGTCATCAAACCATTTTGGATCTGCATTCAGCATTCCTGGCACATCTTTCCAAATAGTAACACTCTTTGCATCTGTGCAATAAGCTAGTATTCCCGCAGTATAGTCAGAACCTTCTCTACCTAAAGTAGTTGTAAACCCTTCAGATGTATGCCCAATAAAACCTTGCGTTACAACTAGTTTTGCTGATTTATATAATGGAAGTAATCTTTCATTTATCAATTCTTGGGTTTTCGACCAATCAACATTTGAATCCCTGTATTGGCGGTCAGTTCGGATTAATTTTCTAGCATCTGCCCAAATAGATAAATGACCTTCTTCTCTCAAATAAGCGTCAACAATAAGCGTACTTAAAATTTCACCAAGTGAAACAATTTGATCGTATTCGAAATCAAAATTATCAGAAATTGGTTGGTCAATTTTATTTCTTAGAAAATCGAAAACTGATTCAACCTCTTGATGAACAGCATAATGTTGTTCTTTAAAAAGTTGATTTAAGATTTTTAAGTGGAAATTATATGTTTCTTCAACCAAGTATTTATAAGTTGAAGCATTCTTTTCCCAAAGTGCTTGAACGATTTCTTCAAGTGCATTGGTCGTCTTTCCCATGGCAGAAATGACTACCAATCTTTTTTCTGTAGAATACAACGACAATATTTTTGAAACATTTTGAATCGCTTCAGCATTTTTAACGGATGCGCCACCAAATTTAAAAACCAACATCTTATTTAATTTGAATGCGAAGATAGAGATTTTGAAATTCAAAAAATAAAATTCAACGTGCGATTATTTGAAAGCAACAAGATTTACTTTTAGAGACAAAAAAATAACTTTTAACAAAGCTTTTTTCATTGGTTTTTCAATAAAATATAGTAAACTTGTAATTCTTATATACTTACTATCAAAGCGTTTTTGATGAGAATTCTTTTTACTTTTTGTTTTGTCTTATTTTTTAATGTTATTGCAAACGCAACTTTGTCGATAGAAGGAACCTATCAAGGTAAAAATTTATATGTTCAGAATCCTGAAAATGAGGATGGATTTGGGTTTTGTGTTTCCAAGGTCACTGTAAATGGCGATGTTATGCCCGGAGGAACAGGAACGAGCGCTTTTGAAATTGATTTTTCTTTGTTCAATATCGCCATTGGCGAACCGCTTTTTATTGTAATTGAACACAGTGAAAGTTGTAAACCAAAAATATTAAACCCCGAAGTTCTGTTGCCGAGAAGCACTTTTGTTGTAACGGCTATCAATGTAAATTCTGATGGAAAAATCAGTTGGACAACGACTGGCGAGAAAGGGAAATTGCCGTTTTTTGTAGAACAATATCGCTGGGATAAATGGGTTCAGGTTGGAGAAATACAAGGAAAGGGAACTGTCGGTCCAAACAACTACGAATTGCAAATCGCTCCTCATTCAGGTGAAAACACGTTGCGTGTCGTTCAAATTGATCACACTGACGAAAAAAGAATTTCGAAAGAAGTTAAGTTTAAATCGCAATTGCCTGTAGTACAAAAATCCCCCGTAATCGTAAAAACTACGATTCAGTTTACTTCGAATGGAAAGCCTATTGAAACGAAATACGAAATATTTGATGCTTACGGAAATATTGTGAAAAAAGGAAGTGGAACAGCAGTAGATTGCGAAAACTTGCTTAAAGGTGCTTATTACATCAATTTTGACAACAAAACAGAAAAGTTTTTCAGAGGATAATATCTATAGAGATGAATAAAATTGAACATTTAGGAATTGCTGTATCGAATATCGAAGAATCTGCTAAAATCTATGAAAAATTATTAGGTAGCGCATGCTATAAAGTGGAAGAGGTTGAATCAGAAGGTGTAAAAACAGCTTTTTACAAGATTGGTGAGTCCAAAATTGAATTGCTTCAAGCAACTACTCCTGAAAGCCCGATTGCTAAGTTTATAGCCAAAAAAGGTCAAGGAATTCACCACATAGCATTCGATGTAACTGATATTTATACGGAAATTGAAAGGTTGAAAGTGGAAGGGTTTGAATTGATTAATTTAACTCCAAAATCTGGCGCAGACAATAAAATTATTGCTTTTTTACATCCAAAGTCTACTGATGGAATTTTAGTAGAATTGTGTCAAGAGAAAAGTTGATGAATTGTAGTTCCTGCGCTTAATAAATGGGTTTTAAGACCGATTTCTTTCGCTCCTAAAATGTGTCTCTCAGTATCGTCAATAAACAAGGTTTTGCTTAACTCCAAATTGTTTTCTAAACAAACTTTGTTGAAGATTTCTGCATCTGGTTTTCTCATTCCCATTTCAAAAGAATAATAGGTTTTTTCAAAAAATGGATCAAGATTTTTTTCGTTAGAAACAAGTTTTAAAGCTCTATTAACAGCTTGTAAATGAATGTCGTTGGTGTTGCTTAATAGGAATATTCTATATTTACTTTTGAGTTTTTGTAGCAATTCTAAATTTTGAATAGGAAAATCTAAAATCATCGCATTCCAAGCGGCCACAACTTTATTTGCGCTTGTGTTTGGAGGTAAAAAATCTAGCAGTGCATTGATAAAATAGGGTGTAGAACAATCGCCTTTTTCGTAATTGTCAAACAAACCAGATTGTGAAGCTTGCGTGTACATCAAATCAAAATCATTTAATCCCAAGGATTTAAAAGCATTTTCAGTCAATTGATAATCGATATTTAAAATAACACCGCCTAAATCGAAAATGATGTTTTCAATAAATTCATCCATTTATTTTACTCGAATTTCTTGACCAACATTGATTCTATCTGGCTTGATTCCAGGATTCAATTTTTGCAATTGCGCAGGAGTAAGTCCATGTTTATCTGCTATTCTACCAAATAAATCTCCAGCTTTTACTTTGTAATATTTTTTTACTTCCGCTTTTGGAACTACTGTTTTTGGAACAACAGGCTCTGTTTTGATTACTTCCGCTTTTACTAATCCTGTTTTTGAAAGCTTGATTATGGTATTTACTTTTAGTTTTTGACCAATATTTAACCAGTTGTCTTTCAGACCATTTAATTCTTTAATTTTCTCAACAGTGGTATTGTATTTTCCAGCAATGACAGTCAAACTTTCGTTTCGCTGCACTATGTGAAACACCGTTACTGAAGAGTCATAATAGATAGTTCCCATAGTCATTGATAGGCTGTCCTTTTTGATAGGAGGAGTGATAACCGGTGGAGCAATTGTTGTAGTCTTTTTTTGCGGGATTTTTAAGGTTTGACCTTTGGTAACACGTGAACTTCGCAGTCTATTATATTTCGTGATTTGACTGTTCGTTACATTGTATTTTCTAGCAATTGAACTTAAAGTTTCGCCAGATTTTACTTTATGATAAACATATTCTTTGTTTTCGGGATTCACTGGTGCTTCGACAGCAACAACTTCGTTAGTATCTGCTATACTTTCAACAGGAAGTGGAGTTAATTTGCCAGATGAACCGTACAAACTATTTTCTAGTTTATACAGTGAATCTTCTAAACTCACTAGTTTTCCAATTTTCGTCAATGGACCTGAAATGCATTGATTTGGTTGGGTAAAAGGAATATATTGTGCTTTATAAATAGGGTTTAATGTTTTAATATCATCTACAGTCCAATCAATTAAGCTGGCGATGGTTGACATATGCACTCCTTTTGTTAGACACATGGTGTCAAGCTGATAATAATGAATTTTTGCAGTAGCAGGTTCAATGTTGTGTTCAGCGTGGTAAGTCAATAAATAGGCCGCTGCAATAAAATTCGGTACATATCCTTGTGTTTCACGAGGAAGAAATGGTCTTACTTCCCAATAAGTTCGCTTCCCACCAGAACGGCGAATTGCTTTATTGATGTTTCCAGGGCCAGCATTGTATGCTGCCAAAGCCAAATTCCAATCGCCATAAATTCCAAATAATTTTTTCAGGTATCGACAAGCAGCATCTGTTTCTTTCACAGGATCCATTCGTTCATCGATGTATGAATTTTCATTTAATCCATACATTTTACCTGTTCCATACATGAATTGCCATAAGCCTAAAGCACCTGCCGGCGATTTAACTTGTGGTCTTAAACCGCTTTCAATAACGGATAGATATTTCAATTCTAGTGGTAAATCGTATTTAGCCAAAGCTTCTTCATACATGTCGAAATACAAAGCAGAACGACCTAATACAACTTTTGCAAAACTTCTTCGATTGCTTGCAAAAAAGCGGATTGTTGAGAGAGAAATTGAATTGCAATCTAAATGAAATGGTGTCATTTCACTCATTTTAGCTAATCGTTGGCAGTAAACATCATCAGATACTTGTGGAATGGTATTGGGTTCGTATTCTAGGGCATTGATGATTGAATCAAAATTGGATTGATTTGCAAAATCGGCGTAATATGCATTTAAAGTTTCATCAATTACGCGCATAAAAGCTTCACTGCTAATGCTGTCTTTTACTGCTGGTTTTGGTGTTCTAGTTTGAGAATTTAAACTAGAAAAACTAACAAAAATTAATAATAAGGACAAGCAATTTTTCATAACAATAGCTTCTATCGAAAGCCTAAAATAATGCTTTCAGTTAATTAATGCCTCGCTTTACAGCGTTGTTTTTTCTAAATAAGAAGAAAAATCATAAAGTGCTTTTTCTTCAAATGGTTTCGCCATCACCTGAATTCCAAAGGGCATATTTTCAGTTGTCTTCCCAAAAGGAAGTGAAATTGCTGGATTTCCGGTTAAATTCGCGTGAACCGTAAAAATATCTTGTAAATACATTTGAATTGGATCAGAAACAGCGTTTAATTCAAATGCAGAAGATGGAGTAGTGGGAGTTAAAATAAAATCAAAATCATTGAAAATTTCTTTGGTTTTATTTTGTAAAACGCGTCTTACTTTTTGACCTTTAGTATAATACGCGTCATAATATCCATGAGATAGAACAAATGTTCCGGCCATGATTCTTCTTAAAACTTCAGGTCCAAAACCTTCAGTTCTTGATTCTTTGTAAGTTGCTTCAACACCTTTTGCATTTGCAGCTCTGTGTCCGTAGTGAACACCATCAAATCTTGATAAATTGGAAGAAGCTTCAGCGGTTGTCAAAACGTAATAAGTTGGAACCATGTAATCTAAATAAGGGAAAGAAACAGGTTCTACAACATGTCCTTCCGATTTAAGTTTTTCAATGATTTCTAACATTCTATTTTTCACTTCAGGATTGATTCCTTCAGTTTCAAAACTTTCTTGGATGTAAGCGATGCGTTTTTTGCCAACTTCATTTTCAGGGAAGTAATTTCCAACAGGTTTTGAAGACGAGGTACTGTCAAATTCATCTGAACCAGCCATGATTTCTGTAACCAATGCATTGTCTTCTAAAGAATTAGAAAAAACACCAATCTGATCAAATGAAGATGCATAAGCAATCAAACCATAGCGACTAATTCTACCATAAGTTGGTTTTATTCCAAATGTACCAGTAAAAGAAGCTGGTTGTCGAATAGAACCACCTGTATCACTTCCTAAAGCTACGGTACACAAATGAGCTGCTACCGAAGCAGCAGAACCACCAGATGAACCACCAGGAACAGTTTTTCTATTTACAGGATTTAACACAGGTCCAAAAGCCGAATTTTCATTGGAGCTTCCCATTGCAAATTCATCGCAATTTAAACGACCAATTACAACTGCGTCTTCATCAATTAATCTTTGGAGTGAGGTAGCTGTGTATAGAGATTCAAAACCATCAAGGATTTTCGAAGATGCAGAAACTTTGTGACCTTTAAAACAAATATTGTCTTTGATCCCCACAACAAGTCCAGCAAGTTTGCCTGCATTTCCAGATTTAATTTTTAGATCAACAGCTGCAGCTTGTTGGCGCACAGAGTCTTCAAAAACTTCCAAGAAAGCATTTAGATCCTTGTTTTGTTCGATATTATGAAGATAATCTTCAACGATATCCAAAACAGGTTTACCCGAAGAAAGGGCGATCTTTACCTCAGCAAAATTGTGATACATGAAATAGGAATTTAGAACTTATTTTTTTTCTTCAACTTCAGTGCTTGAAGATTCTCCTTTAGAAGCATCTTTAAATTCTTTGATTCCTTTTCCAAGGCCTTTCATTAATTCTGGAATTTTTTTACCTCCGAATAGCAAAACAACAATTGCCAAAATCAGAATAATTTCCATCATACCAAACTTACCCATCTCTTTTTGTAATTTAATTTGTTGCAAATTTAAGAAATTATAATCCAAAGATTACAATTGAGCGATGAATTGAGTAAAATTAACAAGAGATTAAGAGAAAAAGAATCAATTCTTGTGCAGTATTAAGTATTCTTTCTTAAAATCAGCTCAAAATCTTAACTTTTTTATTTCTCAAAATTGAATTAAAGAGTTAAATAATTCATGTAATTTTGCAGTCTATTAATTAAAAATACAAGGGCAAATGTCTAACGTACAATCAGGTCTTGAAATTCAAGAAATATTGGATCAATTAGGAATTGAATCCATCAATCCAGGAGCTTCAACAGGAAGCTATTGGTTTAACACTAGTGGTGAACAAATTGACTCTTATTCTCCAGTTGATGGAAAATTAATTGCTTCTGTTTCTGCCGCATCTCAAGCGGATTACGAAGCTGCAATCTTAAAATCTCAAGAAGCTTTCAAAGTTTGGAGACAAATTCCAGCACCAAAACGTGGTGAAATTGTAAGACAATTAGGAGATAAATTGAGAGATTATAAAGAACCACTTGGAAAATTGGTTTCCTACGAAATGGGAAAATCTTTACAAGAAGGTTTGGGTGAGGTTCAAGAAATGATTGACATCTGTGATTTTGCAGTTGGACTTTCTCGCCAATTATATGGATTAACAATGCATTCTGAGCGTCCAAGTCATAGAATGTACGAGCAATATCATCCGTTAGGATTGGTTGGAATAATTTCAGCATTTAATTTTCCTGTGGCCGTTTGGAGTTGGAACGCAGCTTTAGCATGGGTTTGTGGAGATGTTTGTATTTGGAAACCATCTGAAAAAACACCTTTGACTGCCATTGCTTGTCAAAAAATTGCTGAAGAAGTTTTTACTGACAATGATGTTCCAGAGGGAGTTTCTTGTTTGGTAATCGGCGGACCTGAATTAGGGAAAGCAATGACAGCAGACAAAAGAGTTCCTTTGATTTCTGCAACGGGTTCAACTAGAATGGGTAAATCTGTTGGACAAGTAGTAGGAGAACGTTTAGGTCGTTCTTTGCTTGAATTAGGAGGTAACAATGCGATTATTATCACACCAACTGCTGATTTGAAAGTAGTGGTTCCTGGTGCTGTTTTTGGCGCAATCGGAACTGCTGGACAAAGATGTACTTCTACTCGCAGATTGATTATTCATGAAGACGTTTACGAAACGGTAAAAAATGCCATTGTGAAAGCTTATGGACAATTGAAAATTGGAAATCCATTGGATCAAAATATGCACGTTGGACCATTGATTGACAAAGATGCAGTTGCAGCATATCAAAATGCTTTGCAAAAAGTAGTTGAAGAAGGTGGAAAAATCATCGTTGAAGGTGGAGTATTGACAGGCGAAGGATATGAATCTGGATGCTATGTAAAACCAGCCATTGCTGAGGCAAGCAATGAATATGCTATCGTACAACATGAAACTTTTGCACCGATTTTATACTTGATGAAATATAGTGGAACTGTTGAAGATGCGATTGCATTGCAAAATGGTGTTCCACAAGGATTGTCATCAGCAATTATGACCAATAACTTGAAAGAAGCAGAAGCATTTTTGTCAGCTGCAGGTTCAGATTGTGGAATTGCAAACGTAAACATCGGAACTTCAGGTGCTGAAATTGGTGGTGCTTTTGGTGGTGAAAAAGAAACAGGAGGTGGACGTGAGTCTGGTTCTGACGCTTGGAAAGTTTACATGAGAAGACAAACGAATACAATTAATTATTCTGACAGTTTGCCTTTGGCACAAGGAATTAAGTTTGATTTGTAAAACGAAATATTGATTAAAGAAAAAGGCGATTAAATTTTTTTAATCGCCTTTTTTAATGTTATTTTTTGTGATTAATAAAGCTCTTCTTTCAAAGCAGTTCTATAATCTTTAATTTCTTCACGATTGATTTTGTGTTCAGCATTTTTGAGCAAGTTCAACAAATAAAGTAAGTTTTCATTGTCCTCGATTTCAATTGGATATTCATTTTCTTCTTCATCCTCTTCGTATTGCGCTTGAACATCAAATGCTTCACGCTCTGTAAGAAACTCATAAGTCAACCTCAATACTTTGGTAACCAAAGGATCTTGTTCTTTCAAAGCAAATTCGCGTAATTCTTTTAAATCATCAACAAGACCTTTTGCAAGAATTCCTTCTTTTTCAACTTTTTCAATGATTGAATCTAGTTTTTTATTTGCAGCTGCAATTTTCATAAATACACAATTTTTAAATGGTTGCTGAAATATTCAATTTGTTGATTATTCCATGCTTTTTGGCTTCAAATTAGAGAAAAACCCGCTTATCGACCAGTTATTTCTTGCAAATGTAATCACTTCCTTCAATTTTTTACACTGTTGAAAGCATAAATACAAAAGTTATTATTGAATTTAGTTTGTTGAATCACATTTTTCGGTACTCCAAAACGCTATTTCAGCTGAAAAACTTTCAAATAACATATTGGTTTTTATTCAAAACTCAATCGTTTCATTATTTTTGTATCAACTATAAATATTCTCCATTGCTCGAATTAGTCTTAAGTGCGGTTGGTACAGGTTTCATTTTAAGCATTATGCTAGGACCTGCTTTTTTTGTTTTGCTTGAAATAAGCATTCGAAAAGGTGTTAGACCAGCACTTGCTTTTGATGCCGGTATTTTTATTAGTGATTTGATATACATAATCATTGCATATATTTTTTATGCTGAGGTATCTGCACTTACCAAAGGAGAAAATGAGGGCATCTTGAAAATCTTTGGTGGATGTTTATTTCTGATATACGGAAGCGTTTCCTTTTTTAAAAAACCGAAACCACATAAACAAGATGATTTAGGAAATGCAATTCACAATTCAAGAGATTATTTGATGCTTTTTGTAAAGGGATTGGTTCTCAATTTGGCTAATCCGTTGGTGATTGTTTATTGGTTTAGCGTCATGGCGTTGGGAACAAAACAAACTTCAAATTCTAATATTGTTGCGCCAACATTTATTTACGTTTCAATTTTACTTTTTGTCTTTTTTTCAATTGATTTTCTAAAAATTCTAGGCGCTAAAAAGCTCAGACCATTTATTACTGATCGCGTTCTAACTTCATTGAACAGAATTACGGGTACGATTTTATTTTTGTTTGGAATTGTGTTGTTTGCGCAAGGTATCCTTTCAAAGCTGTAACAAAAAGCGTATTTTTCATTATCCAATAAATCAAAATTTCACATGTTAAGATTCATTTTTAGTTTGCTAATTTTTGCATCTTTCAATGCCAATTGTCAAAAAGTATTGAAAGAAAACCTGACCAAAAAGAAAACTTTCTATTGGGATTTTCAAAACACAAAGCCTCAATCTATTGGTTCTTACTATAAGGATCCTCTCGGAGAAACAGCGCTTGAACATGGCAAATGGGAATATTTCGATAGAGAAGGAAAGTTAACAGAAATTCGAAATTATTACAAAGGAAAACTTCACGGACCCGTGATTTTGAAATATCCCAATGGTTTAATGCGTCAAGAAGGATATTTTATCAACGATTTACAAGATAGCGTTTATAGACTTTGGAACGAAAGTGGTGTTTTGGAGACAGAAGGTTATTTCAAAGACAATAAAGAATTTGGCATTTGGAAAACATTTCACATTGATGGAAGCCCGAAAATGGTAGAGGAAATTATTGATTCTACAAGGTTTGTTCAGTCTTTTTGGATAGATGATTCGCTGCACACTCAAACACTAATCAATGGAACAGGAAAAGTGGTTGAAATGCATAACAATGGATTGTTAAAGCATTATTATTTCTATAAATCTGGTGTTTTGAATGGCATTTTTTTAGAAAAAAGCATTTTAGGTGATTCATCGCTGTCAGGTTCCTACACAAATGGCAAAAAATCAGGCCTTTGGAAGTTCTACTATTATACGGGAAAAATAGAGAAAATTTGTAATTATGATGAAGATAGAATGGAAGGAAGGTACCAATATTTTTATGATAATGGACAAGTAAATACAGAAGGATTTTACAAATCTGGACAGAAAAATGGGTTATGGACATGGTACACTAAATTTGGCGTTCGAGATATGTCTGGTAATTTCAAAGAAGATCAACAACATGGAGACTGGACATATTGGTATCCAACGGGAGAAATCGCGTACACAGCTCAATATAAAATGGGTTTGAAAGATGGAAATTGGAATTATTTCTACAAAGATGGATCGAAGTTTAAAGTAGGTAGTTTTTCCAAAGACGAAAAAGAAGGTTTGTGGGAAACATGGTATGAAGACGGTACATTGTTAATGTCAGGAAAATACGTTGCTGGAAAAGAAGAGGGTAGATGGATAAACAACTGGGAAAATGGGAAGTTGAAAAATGAAACCACTTTTAAAGCCGGTGTTTTGCATGGTGAATGGAAATCTTATTCTTTTAAAGGCGTTTTAAAATTGACAGGCTATTACAAAAATGGACTAAAAAATAAAGAATGGGTCGAATATTTTGAAAATGGAAGACAAAAAGATTTGTTTACTTACAAAATTTTAAAAATCAAATCAAAAGTGAAATACGGTCCATCAAAGGGACGAATAACCTACGAAAGTGTAAAAGATGGATATGCGGTTTCTTTTTCATCAAAAGATTTTAAAAAGACAGAAGAAGGGAATTACAAAAACGGAGAAAAAGAGGGAGAATGGAAAGATTATTATCCAGGAGGAAAAATTCCAGCT
Organism: Crocinitomicaceae bacterium; assembly: GCA_044361165.1. Classification (GTDB taxonomy): domain Bacteria; phylum Bacteroidota; class Bacteroidia; order Flavobacteriales_D; family Crocinitomicaceae; genus JAQVCM01. Next base: position 16,356 of record JBIKJE010000022.1, read on the forward strand.
GTAACTTCTACCTATAAAAATGGCAAGTTAGACGGACCAATGCGTGAATATACAAGGAGGGGTGAAGTAACCTCTGAAGTAAATTATAAAGATGGAATGAAACACGGTTTTTTACGAACTTTTGACAGCAGAGGAAAAGTGCTTACTGAAAGAGAATATGAATATGGTCAACTAAAAGTGAAAGGGAACTTCCAACCTAAATAAGCAAATCTAAAATATTTGTAACTCTTTGAATCAAAGAATCTTTTTTCTTTTTTGAATAATTAATCTATATTTGTTGACTTTTGTTCAATTTTGAACGTTTAGTGAATGAAATTTTTTTATTATACTACTTATGAAGAAAAACTACCAAACAATTATTGGAAAAATAGCCATTTTGCTTTTTTTCTTTCAATTTTCTACCCTTGCAACTGCACAAATAGTGCATTCTGAAAGTTTTGATTCCACTTTATTTCTTCCACCAGGTTGGAGTACTATTGGCGGGACAGCAAATTGGTCAAGGGTAAGCACATTGCTTGCTCCTTTAGACGGAAATTCTCATTCAGGCGAGGGAATGGCTAGAATGCGTTACCCAATTAATCAAACTGTAACTTTTCATACAGAATCTATTGTAACTCCTTCATTTACTTTGGAGGGCAGAGGCAATAATACACCAATAGTAAGTTTTTGGATATATAGAGATTCATTAGAAACTAGTAATCCAGATAGTTTGGCAGTTTATATTAATACTTCTCTTTCATTAACTGGAGCAACAAGATTGGGGATTGTTTCAAGGCTGAAATCTGTTAATTTACCTAATGTTCAAGCCTTAAATGGTTGGTATCAATATTCTTATGCAATTCCTTCAGGATATAATACGGAAACAAATTACTTGATTTTTAAAGGAACTGTCTATGGTCCTCAATCGCTTTCAAGAAGAATATACCTAGATGATATTAATTGGGATGAATACCCGGTTTTATGTTCAGGCGCCCCAACAGCAGGTAATGTTTCTGCGTCCGATTCTTTATTTTGTGGTAATTCAGGTTCTGTTGACTTCACTTTACTAAATGGCACATCGGATTTAGGAATCACACATGCATGGTTTTCCGCTCCAACGCCATCAGGTCCTTGGTCAACTTTTGGTTCTAATTCTACAAACGCAAGTTTACCAAATGTTACAAGTACTACTTACATTAGATGTAGCTCCTTTTGTAGTTATTCTAATCAATCTTCTAATACTAGTCCTTTGCAAATTTTGGTAAGTCAAAATCCCACTCCAGTGGTTGAAATTTTGAGTGTTACTGATACGATTTGTAGTGGTGATAATTTAACATTGTATGCTAGCGGTGCAAATTCTTATCAGTGGAGTACAGCTTCTAACCCTACTTATTCAAGTTCTTCAAGTATAACGATTTCACCAGCAAACACAAGAGTATATACACTAGTTGGAACAGATGCTGATGGTTGCGAATCATTGCCAGTTACAAAAACAATCGTTGTTGGCGCTAGACCAACTATAAACAATTTGTCAAATTCTTTACCTGTACTTTGTCAAGGCGGAAGTTCTTTATTAAGTGTTAATGCTTCTGCGGGAACAGGAGTTACTTTGAGTTATTTATGGTCTCCAACTTTAGAATCAACAGCTACAATTTCTGCTTCACCAACGGTCACAACTGAATACATTGTCACTGTTTACGGTCAATTTGGCTGTTTCAGAAAAGATACTACAGTTGTTACAATTGATGGCAATCTTGTAGGTCCTGTTGTTACAATGAATTATTCAAATTTGAATGTTTGTGCTGGAGCAACAGGAAATAGTATAATTGCAGCAAGTACTTCAACGCCAGGTGCAACTTTTCAATGGTCAACTACAGCCGGTGGAACAATTACTTCTGTAAATGATACAATTTCAGTAGCGATTCCATTTCAAACGGAAAGCTACACTGTTTTGGTAACCAATCCTGCGAATGGTTGTAATTCCACAGGAACTTCAACTATTACAGTTCGTCCAATTCCATCTACAAATTTGGTTGCAACAAATCAAACAGTTTGTTTGAATGGTAGTACGGTAATTAATTTGTTTATTGGAAATACAGGCGGTGACGCTGCAAATACTTATACCGCTATTTGGACACCTGCTGGTTTGATAGGACCAAGCGTGATTGTTAATCCAACTTCTACAGGGTACCAAAGTGTCAACGTAACAAGTCAATATGGTTGTTCTAAGATGGATTCAATTTTGATTACTGTTGATCCTACACAAGTTGGTCCAACAGTTAATTTGACCGCATCTGATTTAGAATTTTGTGAAGGTGATTCTACAAACGTGAGTTTATATGTATCATCCAATGATCCTCAGGTTTCTTACTTGTGGTCTCCGTCGTCAATTGTAGGAACAAATGATACGGTTTTAGTGTCACCCACTTCAACAACAGTTTACACTGTTTCAGCAACAAATCTTCTTGGTTGTACATCTAGCGAATCTGTAACTGTTTCTTTTGGTGTGCCTCCAACTCCAAGTTTTACGCACATAACAGGAGGAATTAATGATGCCTATTTTACCAATACTTCTACAAATGCAGAAACTTCACATTGGTATTTTGGTGATGGCACTGATGTTTTTGCAGATAATCCATCTCACATATATCCTACTGCTGGGGTTTATGTTGTTAAATTAGTTGTGACCTCACTAGCTGGTTGTAAAGATTCAATTATCAGCCAGATATTAGTTGGAACAGCTACAATTTATGAGGTAAATGAATCAAATAGTTTAGAATTCAATGTTTACCCTAATCCAAGTAAAGGATTGTTTAATATTAAGTTGAATTCAAAAGATTTAAGTTCTACCATAACGGTGATGAATTTACTGGGAGAAGTTATTTTAACAAAAGATTTAGTTCAAACAGCTAACGGAAATTTTGAATCTCAAATTGATTTGTCAAATTATCCAAATGGAATTTATTTGATTGACATGAGTACGGAAAATCAAACGGTTGTTAGAAAGATTTCGAAACAATAGAATTCATTTATAAAAAAAGCAAAGGCTGGTCATTGAATTGATCAGCCTTTTTTGCGTTTGGATAAACTGGTTTTTATCGTTCAAAAACATAATAGTTTTCTTCGCCAACTGCTTTTATTTCAAGTGCATTTTTTTTCAATTTTAAAATGTCATATACCTCTGACCAACCATTGATAGATCCGTAGTTATAGAAAAAAGTGGCTGTTTTTCCTTTATTACTGATTTCGATTTGTAAATCATATTTTATGCTAGTTGGTAAACCATTTACTACATTATCTTCATAATAATAACCAAACCAACTGTCCCCAACATCATAGGTTGATTTCAATTTAATTTTAAGAATATTCATGTCTTCGGAAACACCATTTCTGTCTATGCTTTTTAAATACCAGTTTCCAGATAATTTGGTTATTCCCCTGTAATTTTTATCGCAGGAAGTTGAAGCTATCGCTAGCAACAAGAAAAATAAAATTGTTTTTTTCATAGCTTTAATTTTCTTCAAATTAAGGCATAACGAAAAAACGTGCACTAAGTAAAATTTCGTAATTTGATTGAACTACAATTAAAAACAAATTGAAATTTTATTCTTTAATAAATTTCAAAATGGAATTCGTTTCTTCTATTTCAAAATAGTAGAGTCCAATTGGCAGTTTTTCTATGGAGATTATTTGTTTCGTATCACTAAAATTTCCAAAATCAATTGCTTTACCAGTGATATCAATAATTTTAAAAGCTGTACCAACTAAGTTTTCACCAATTTGAATTTGTACATTTTCCGTTGCTGGATTTGGATAAAATAAAATGGGATTTATATTTTGTTTATTTAAAGATGCAGTATTTATTTCTGTAGTAAATTTCCAAGTATTGCTCCATTGCCCATATGTTGAACCATTATTACTAGCTCGAACATGCCAAAAATAGCTGGTTCCCGGTTCTAAATCTGAAAAAGTATAGAATGTGGAATTTCCCGCATTAATGAGTTGTGGATTGTCCGTGAAATTGATATTTGAATCGATTTCTATTTGGTAAGAAGTTGCTCCCAGAGCATTTGACCAATCGCAAAGAAGGGAAGCAAATGGTTGATTTATCGCATTGTTTGTAGGAAGTAATAAATTAAAATTTTCTAAAGAGTTTGTTGTAAAACTCCAAATGTTGCTATAGGTTCCAAAACTAGTTCCGTCACCAGCTTTAACACGCCAAAAATAAGTGGTGTTTGGTTGTAGACCAGAAACTGATTTATTAGAAAGTGTCGATGTTAAGGTTTGTGGAGCAGTCATATTTACACTGATGTCATATTCAATTACATAGTTTGTAGCCCCAAAAGCATCGCTCCAATCTAGTAAAGTAGCAGAATAGTCTTGACCCGTCGCTGCATTAGCAGGAAGCAAAAGATTGAAAGTGTTTAGTTGTGGCTGTGCGTTTCCTAAATATCTGGCAATTGCGATATCACCAGCAGAATATCCAACAGCAACAATCTTATTGTCTGATTGAATTTGCATGTCAAAACATTCATTTAATGTGTTTGCACCAAATGTAGTAGTAGTCATCCCGTCAGTGTCAAAAGTTAAGTCTGCCGTTCCATCTGCGTTTTTGCGCGAAATTCCAAACGATTTATTTGTTGCATCTCCAGTAGAACCAGCCAGTACGAATTTACCATTGATGTCTTCAACCAAAGCATAACTAATATCATCTAGTAAATTTCCATAATTGGTTGATCCTGCTATAGAACCAGTTGTTCCGTTAGAATTGATTTCAAACATTGTATAATCATATTTGAGATTATCAAGATATCCACCGCCTGCAATTAAAATGTTATTGTTTGATTTTAAAATCATTGAATAAGCCCTATCGTGACCATTAAAAGTGCCGTTATACACATTGACACCATCAGTTGAAAAAGTGTTGTCCATGGCGCCATCACTATTTATTCTTCCAACCCAATAATCAGAGTCCCATTGAAGTCCTGGAAAATCTCTCCAACCTGTTGCAGTTATTTTACCATTTGGTTGGACAACAAGGTCTTCAACTGAAAAAAGGTACTGATAATCTAGATTTGTGATCCAAAGTAATTTAATTCCTGTTGCGTTGAAGCTTACATCTAAACTTCCATCCGTTAAGAATCTAGCTACAACTGGCTTTGAAATAGAAGAGCTGATTATAGATGATCCTCCAACAATGATGTTTCCAGTTAATGCGTGTATTTTGATTACTTTAATTTCATCTGAAGCACCATCAAAATCAGTCAATACTTTTCCATTTGTTCCAAACGTAAGGTCTAAAGATCCATCATTTTCATAGCGTACCAATGCTGCATTTTTATCGGAACCATTGTCACTGTATCCTCCAAGAACTATTTTTCCATCAGCTTGAACTGCAATACTGTATGCTACATCATCACTTCCAAGTTGAATATCAGTAGTTACATATCCTCCATTGCCGAATGTATTATCCAAAGTTCCATCTGAATTATAACAAAGCAGAATAAAATCTTTTCCTGTAACGGCACTTGAAGCTTGTCCAGCAACTAAAATTTTTCCGTTTGAAAGTATAGAAACGCCATAAGCTTTTTCTTCCCCATTAGTAATTGAAGTGGTTACTTTACCTGCTGATCCAAAACTTTGGTCTAGACTTCCTGCTGGTTGAGCAAAAACTAAGTTGAGGGAAGTCACTGATAAAATGAAAGTGAAAAATTTTAACATAATGGATTTTTTTAATCATTCAAAACTACGAAAATTTAATAAAAAAACGCTTCTAGAATATTCCAGAAGCGTTTTAACCATTTGCAAGACAAAGATTTTGTGCTACATTAAATTTATTTTGATAAATTCCATTGCCTTGTTAAATGCATCATCAGCAAATGTTTTACTGTATTTTGGGTTACTTGGATTCGCAAAAGCATGATCTGCTTCATAGGCTTCAACAGTGAGCTTTTTATCTGCAGTTTTCATATTGTTTTCAAACCTTGTTACCATGTCTTTGTTAATCCACTGATCTTGCTTTGGCCACACAAAAAGCACAGGTGAGCGTAAGGTTTTGATCTTTTCAATTTTTTCTTCGGGCATTCCGTAATACATTACACAAGCTTTACTTCTTTTACCTCCTAGTAAACTTGTTTGCATGCTCCAACCGCCTCCGAAACACCAACCAATAGTTGCAATATTCGCTTTTTTACCTATGTGTGAAAAGACACCATTGATAATGTTTTCTGCTCTTACTGTTTGAACAGATTGCATGTATTTAGCTGCAGAATCCTTCACTATCGCCACTTTTTGATCGTATAAATCGATGGCAATTACATTCACATTTCCTAAAGAATTGTATATTTTTTCTGATTCTTGTTTAATATAATCATTCAAGCCCCACCATTCATGAATTACCAAGACATAATTGTTTGTTGTTACCTTCGCTTTAATTTCATAAGCGTGACCATTTACTCCGTCTTTGGTTTTGAATGTGATTTCTTTCCCAATTGGGTTTTCTAAAGTGAATGGTTTTGGGTCTAGATGCGTGGCAATAAAGTTTTCATCGTGGGTCAACATAGCAAAGGTTTCTGTTGATTCAGGTTTTGCACAACAACTTCTTTGTGCATTTAAACTATTGGATATAGTAATAATGAGGATCGAAAAGAATATTTTTTTCATACTTAAATTTCTTTATTAAACAGACCAAATTGTAAATTGTTTTGTTACCTAGGTAAATATTTTAAAGATAAATCTATCAAGAGGTTTATATGAAAAAATCAGTGCTTTAGTGCTCTTTTTTTGATCATTCCACCTTTAGTGTCTTTCACTGGATGCATGACTACGAATGCGGTAGGTTCAATTTTTTCAATTTCAGTGTTTAGTTTATTTAGTTCTAAGCGCGTAATTACAGTGTAAATTATCTCAGTCTCCTTTGTTTCACCTCTTTTCCCATATCCAGTTTTTCCAGAGTAAACAGTTACACCACGACCCATTGTATTGATAATCATTTGTCTAATTTTTTCACTGTGTGTTGAAACGATTGTTACACCAATATATTCATCTATTCCTTCGACTAAAAAATCTAGGGTTTTAGATGCTGCCAAATAAGTTATCATGGAATACATTGCAATTTCGATACTCAATAAGTATGCAGCTGAAGCAAAAATGAAGACATTGATAACGATAATGATGTCGCCAATTGTGGTTCCAAATTTTCTACTTAAAAATATTGCGAGCACTTCTGTTCCATCTATCACCGCGCCGCCTCTTACTGCCAAGCCAATTCCTGCTCCAAGAAAAAATCCTCCAAAAACAGCAACAAGCAAATTGTCGTTTGTTACATTCGGAAAATGAAGGGTAGCCAGACAAATCGCTAATCCTGTTATACCCAAAGCAGTTTTGATAGCAAATGTTCGCCCCAAGACTTTGTGAGCTAGAAAAATAAAAGGAACATTGACGGCTAATATTAACCAATATAAGGGTATTGAAGTCATGGCCGAAAGCAACAAAGAAATACCAGTGGCACCTCCATCAATAAAATGATTGGTTAATAAAAATCCTTTAAATCCAAAAGTTGCTGAAAATATTCCTGCGGAAATTAGAAAAAAATCTTTCGCATTTCGTTTTCCTACGATTGTGAGTTCACGGTATCGTTTTGCAGTTTTAAAAGATGAGAATCCTTTTTGATTGATTTCTTTTTTAAAGAACATTTGAAGGATTATTTTTTTCCAAAAAGCACTCATTTTGTAAATTTAGCGTTACTAATATTCCTAAAAAGGAAGGAAAATTCTCCTAATGTTTAAAGATATAACTTCTTAAATGAAAGTTTCTGAAAATGAGTAAATTTTAACTTTTTTTCTATACCCAGACTAGATATACACCAAAGTCAATTTGTTCAAATGTGCATTCACATTCACCATAAACTGTTTTTGCATTGATTTTATGGTTTTCTAAGTCAATTTTTTCTATTGATACCTCATTTTCTAGGGCTATAAATTCACCTGCAAAATATTTGTAAATTGCTTCTTTTCCACCCCAAATAAGATGTAGTATTTCCAAATCATTGGTATCAAAAAGTAATTTTTCGCGATTGTTGATAAATTGATTTATTATGATTTTCAATTTTTCATTGCGCACTTCTATATCAATTCCAACGGCATAATCTTCCGAAATATAGATGCTTATCCACTGACTAGAATGTGAAATAGAAATATTTAATTGTGGAATATTTTTGATAAAGGGTTGACCGGTTTCTAAATGTTGAATGTCAATTTCACCTATTTGCAGTTTATTCTTAAGTAAGGTGTTAATTTTTTGAGAAACAACCTTTTTTTCCAGATTTTCAACTTCTAGTTTTTCAATAAAAATGACACCTTTTGAAGTTTCAATTTCCACTTAAAATTTGTTTTGATATCAAAGATTGTTGAAATCTTGTCGATGAAATAATAGATTTCTGGTCAAAATATATACTAAATGAATCATCTAAAACCTTTGCATTCTTAAATAAAAAAGGAAAGAAAGCAATTAGCCTCCTTTCCTTCCGAATTTAAAAAATTATTGTTTGATGACTCTTAAGGTTTTTGAATTTTCAGCGTGATTTAAGTTTAAGAAATAAACGCCATCACTTTCTTTAGCCAAATCAATTTGTATTTGATTTCCCTTAAAATTTTTGAATTTTTGTATCATTCTACCTAAGGCATCTGTTAGTTCAATATTATCTAAATCAACTGTTTGTCCAAAGTCTACTGTCAAAGTAGATGAAACTGGGTTTGGATACAACTTGATATTTACAAGGTCTAGATTTTCTAACCCAGCACTATTAATTGTGATGCAATTAGAAGTGTCAGTGCAGCCATTTCGGGTAATAATCACCGCATATTGACCATTGACAGTTGCTGTATAAGATTGTGCTGTTTGACCTGTAATAATTGCATTTCCATTAGCACAATCTATCCATTGATAAGTAGCACTTGATTGATTGGCGGTCATTTGAACACCAGAAACAACAACTGTATTAACGATTGTTTGAGTTTGTAAATTAATAGTTGAACAATTTCCGGGAGTAACACATCCTCCTTCACCTCTCACGTAATAGATACCAGGTGTTCCTACTGTAATTGAATTTCCAACTCCAACAGCAGTTCCTCCGCAGCTTCCAGAATACCAATGCCAATCTGTTGCATCGTTCAACGAACCGCCAGTGACTGTTAAGGTTCCAGTGCCTCCAGCACAAATGGTATTATTTCCACCGATTGTTGGCAAAGTAGGACCATCACAACTTACACCTGCAGTAATTGCAAAGAAATTATTAGAAATATCAAAGAAAGTTCCGTTTTCACAAATTACCATGATAATTGCTGTTGTTGAAGGAGAGTTTGGCACAAGAATGTCTTGAGAACCGTCATTGGGTGTATTGGAAAGTACCGTCGTGAAAGTTTCTCCCCCATCTACTGAAAGCATGATATTAACATTGGCACAAGCTACTGGCGAAACATCTGTGTTTGCTACACTCCAAGTGACTGTTTTTGTGTCTCCAACAGCCCAACTAATTCCAGTAACGCTTGGATAATTTACTAAAAAAGGTCCTGCTGTTGACGTTGTTGTAACAGTAACGTCTTCATGGTCATTACAACCTCCACCTGTTGCATTATCTCTCACAGTTACTCTAAAATTCATAGTTCTAGAAACAGAGGGAATTACTTCCCATGTGAATGGTCCATTTGCCATTTGACTAGCAATTGTCGGAAAATAACGTGTTGGATTTGTGGAAGGTGTAATAGATCTAAAATTAGGACCTCCAGTAGAAGTAGCAACTGGTGCTTGAGTTGAAATTTGGTTGTTAATTTGTTCCCAACAATAAGTCAATGTATTTCCATCAATATCGGTAGCAATTGCAGTTAATGCAAAAGGAGTATTCGCAGGAATAGTAACTGTTCCAACTGTAGATGAAATCGATGGCGCGTTGTTATTTAAAGGTGTTTTTACAGGACAAGTATGAGAACCGCCAGTTATGAAAGCTCCAATTTCTTGTAAATTTCTACCATGAAAATGATCGTCACTATTTGATTGCACATTTGGCGCACAAATACCAGCGTATGCCATGATAGTTGTTCCACTTCCCGGTTCCACCGCTGTATTGTTGTTTCTATTTCCACTACATGAGTTATTAAACGAGTGATTTCCTGAAAATTGATGACCCATTTCATGTGCTACATAATCAATATCGAATGCATCTCCAATAGGTGCTCCACTTCCTGTAACTCCGCGCGCTTTTTGTGACCCACAAACCACACCTAATCCGGCCAATCCACCACTATTGGTTCCGAAAACATGCCCAATATCGTAGTTTGAACTCCCAATCGCATTGTTTACTGCTGTTTGGTTTTGAGTAATCATTGAGTTTGGTGTACCATTGGTAAATGGATCTGTTGAAGCATTTGTATAAATTAATAAATCATTGTTTGGAATAATGACCATGGTAATAGCCATGTCTCTTTCATATATTCCATTAACACGATTCATAGTAGTAACTTGTGCTGCTTGAGCTAAAGCTACTGTTCCACCGTGAAACGCAGTGTATTCAGCAGAAGCAGATAAAGCTAATCTATAGGTTCTTAATTCACAAGTACCGAATGCTTTTGGTGTAATATCTTCTTGACCAACATCAATTGAATTTTCTTCCGAAACGAATGAGCAATCAAAAACCTTGTCTGTTTTGAAGTCTTTTTTATAATAAACCATGTAGTTTGAAATGTCTCCACCACCAAACGAATATGGATCAATAAATATCGTGGATTCGTTTGGTGATAAAATCATCGCATGAAATCCTTGCGGAGTTATGTCTAATTTCACTGTATTACCCGAATTATTGGTTGCAAACGCATCGTAAGATCTAATTTCAGGAAATTTCGTTTGCAAACCAGGATGCATCGTTGTGTTCAAAAACACTTGATATTCATAAAATTGACCGTCAGGATGAGGTAATGAAATATTAATTTGACTTGGGTTAGAATCTGTTCTTAAACTTGCTGTCAAGAGTTTGTTTTTTAATTCTTCAACATCTAATTGAAAATTCAAATAAACATTAGGTTGAATAACTCTTGAACCCATCGCTGGAATTGATGGTTCACCTGATTTCTCCCAATATGTTGGCGTAGATTTTAGTTGCGCATTTGTCAGCGATATACTTGACAAAGCAAAGACAATAGCAATAGTTTTGAAGTTTTTTTTCATTTTCATAGTCTTTAGAGGTGCTCAATTTAGCCAATATTCCTTAAATCACAAAAAATCCACAATAGGATTTCATATTTTTTAATAAAATTAATTTTTTTTCTTTCTGTTTTCCAAAGTTTTAAGTTGTTTTTTTTAAAATTTTTATTTTTTCTGTAACTTTTAAATCAAGTGAAGGTCTAACGAGAAATTAGATTAGAATAGAAATACCGGTTTTCAAATAGATTATTAAATTTTAAAAAACACATAAAATGAAAAAACTACTTATCACAGGACTGGCAATAATGGGATTACTGTCTGTTCAAGCACAAGAAGAGAAAAAAGAAAATGTTCCTGATACTACACGTATCAACATGGGAGAAACACAAGTACTAATTATTAAAACACCAAAAGGAACTGTAGTTGTGGATGGTGAAACGGAACCAACTGATACGATTGATGTCGAAGATGGTGGCGAAAAAGACAACAATTCTTCACATGACGGTCATTGGGCTGGTGTTGATTTTGGTGTAAACATGTTGACTAATGGACAATTTAAGTCAAGTTTTCCAAACAGTCCTCAATGGGAAAATGATCCAGGAAAATCATTTTATTGGAATTTAAATATAGTTGATCACCGATTTAACATCTACAAGGAATATATTGGTATCACTACTGGAATTGGATTTAATTTCAATCAAATAGGTTTAAAAAACAACTATATTTTGAATGAAAATGCTGATTCAATTTGGGTGGTTCAAGATACAATTAATCAATATTCAAAAAATAAATTGAGAGCTACCTACTTGCAGGTTCCTTTGTTACTTGAGTTCAATACAAATGCGAATAAGGATAAATCATTTTACTTTGCTGCAGGGGTTATTGGTGGAATTAGAATTGGTTCAAGCGTGAAGAGAAAATTGGATCAAGCAGGAGTTGATGCCAAAGAAAAAATCAAAGGGGCTTATGGTTTGAATGCTTTTAAATTAGATGGTACAGTAAGAATGGGTTACAGTGACTGGGGTGTTTTTGCCAATTACAGCTTATTACCTATGTTTGATACTAACAAAACAGACGAGGTTTATCCATTGACTTTTGGTTTAACTTACAATTTTTAAAACGGTATTTCATAGCAACAAAATACAAATCAATAAAAGATCATTCCCGAAAAGGAGTGGTCTTTTTTTGTTTTATAATAATTCTCTATTCTTAATCCTTTGGGTTTTCATTATCTTTGTGGTTCATTCGAAAATCAAAAAATGACAAAATCAAGATATACAGTAACTGCTGCGTTGCCTTATGCAAACGGTCCTTTACACCTCGGACATGTAGCTGGTGTTTACCTTCCAGCTGATATTTTTGTGCGTTTTTTGAGAATGAATGGCCACGATGTAGCTTTCATTTGTGGAAGTGATGAACATGGGGCTGCAATCACTTTGCGCGCTAAAAAAGAAGGAATTACGCCGCAAGAAATTGTAGATAAATACAATAAAATCATTGGTGATTCTTTCAAAAAATTTGATATTTCTTTTGATATTTTTCACCGCACTTCGTCTGAATTACATCATCAAACGGCGCAAGATTTTTTCTTGAAACTGAATCAAAATAATAAGTTTGTTGAAGAAACAACAGAACAATATTTTGACGAGGAATTTCAACAGTTTTTAGCGGATAGATACATTACGGGTGAATGTCCCAAATGCCAAAATCCAAATGCATATGGAGATCAGTGTGAAAAATGTGGAACCGATTTAAGTCCAACTGAATTAATCAATCCAAAATCTACTTTGAGTGGAAAAACACCTGTTTTGAAATCAACTTCTCACTGGTTTTTACCTATGGAAAGGCATGAATCGTGGCTCAGACCTTGGATCAAAGAAGGAATTCTTGAAGGTAAACAACAACACGACCCAAAAGCTTGGAGAAATCAAGTGATTGGTCAATCTTTATCTTGGATCGATAGTGGTTTGCATTCTCGCGCCATGACAAGAGATTTGGATTGGGGAGTCAAAGTTCCTTTGGAAGGGGCTGATGGAAAAGTGTTGTATGTTTGGTTGGATGCACCAATTGGTTATATTTCAGCAACCAAACAATGGGCGATTGACAATAACAAAAATTGGAAAGATTACTGGACTGGTGATACTAAATTGGTCCATTTTATTGGAAAAGATAACATTGTTTTTCACGCCATTATTTTCCCGATTTTATTGAAAGATCACGGAGATTTAATTTTGCCAGACAATGTTCCTGCCTATGAATTCTTGAATTTAGAAGGAGATAAATTTTCAACTTCTCGCAATTGGGCAGTTTGGTTACATGAATATTTGGAGCGTTATCCAGATAAAATGGATGAGTTGAAATATACTTTGACAGCCATTGCTCCAGAAAGCAAAGACAGCGAATTTACTTGGAAAGAATTTCAAACAAGAGTGAATAGTGAATTGGCTGATATTTTGGGAAATTTCGTTAACCGAGCGTTGGTTTTGACGCAAAAGTATTACGAAGGAAAAGTGCCTGAATTGGGAATTTTAACAGAATCAGATCAGCAAGTTTTGGCAGATTTAGCTCAATTTCCTGCTAAAATTGAAAAATTAATCTATTCCTATAAATTGCGGGATGCGCAAACTGAGGTGATGAATTTAGCGAGATTGGGTAACAAGTATTTGGCAGAAAATGAACCGTGGAAATTGGTGAAAGTTGATCCAAAGCGGGTTGAGACAATTATGCATATTGCATTGCAAGTCACTGCAAATCTTGCCCTTTTGTTGGAACCATTTTTGCCATCCACTGCGCAAAAATTGAGAACATTCTTAAATTTAGATTTGCCGACTTGGGAGGAAATAGGCAAATCAAACATTTTAAAATCAGGGGATTTAGTAAAGACACCTGAAATTTTGTTTCCAAAAATTGAAGATAGTTTGGTAGAGGTCGAAATTGAATTTCTGAAACAAAGCCAACAAAATCAAGTAGCTGAAGGAAAGACTGTTTCGCCTCAAAAAGCAAATGTTAGTTTTGATGATTTCAGTAAACTAGATATTCGATTGGGAACCATTTTAGAAGCTGAAAAAGTACCAAAGGCTGATAAATTGTTGAAATTAACAGTAGATACAGGTTTAGATATTCGAACAATTGTTTCAGGTATTGCGGAGCATTATTCACCAGAAGAGATTATTGGTAAAACTGTGTCTGTTTTGCTAAATTTAGAGCCAAGGAAAATAAGAGGAGTTGAATCTCAAGGAATGATTTTGATGGCAGAAAATCAAAAAGGTGAGTTAAGTTTTATGTCCCCCGAAAAAAGTTTCGTAGCTGGTGGAGAAATAAGATAAAGTGATTTTTTTAAACTAATTTTTCTTTCTTATTAATTGTCCGCTAAAGCTTGATTTACAAGTATTAAAATATTAATTTATCACAGTGTTTACTTAACTTTTAACGTGTTGTAGTGATTTGTTTCTTAATTTTTCTACTACCTTTGCACCCCCAATATTAAATTAATGTTAACGCCGATTTCAGTTGTAATAATCACTTTTAACGAAGAGCGAAATATCGAAAGATGTATCGAGTCTGTTAAAAGTGTTGCAGATGAAATCATTGTGATTGATTCTTTTTCAACTGACCGAACCAAAGAAATTTGTGAAAACTTACAAGTTCGTTTTGTTTCCCATCCCTGGGAAGGTTATTCGGGCTCTAAAAACAAGGGAAATTCTTTGGCAAAATATGATTGGATTTTATCATTAGATGCAGATGAAGCATTATCAGAGACATTGATACAATCTATACAAGAATGGAAGCAAAACTCAATAAACAAACCGGCTAAATTCAATAGATTGACGAATTACTGCGGCAAATGGGTTAAAAATGGGGGTTGGTATCCAGATGCTAAAATTAGACTTTTTGATAGATCCAACACTTGCTGGGAAGGTGGTATTCATGAAATCTTGAAGTTCAATGTCGAAAAGGAAATTTTTCATCTAAAGGGAGATTGTCTTCATTATAGCTATTACACAGTCGAACAACATTATAATCAAACCGAGAAATTTACCTCAATTCAATCCAAAGAGTTGTTTGAATTGGGAAAAAAGAGTCCTTTATATAAGTTGATTTTTAGTCCTGTTATTAAATTCATCAGAGATTATTTTTTTAAATTGGGATTTTTGGACGGGAATGTAGGTTTCACTATTGCGCGAATTTCCGCATATGCAACTTTTTTGAAATATAAAAAGATTAGAATTTTATCAAAACTAAAAGGCTAATCAAATAGTATAATGACAATGATGGAATTGAACAATAAAACAGTTTTAATAAGTAGAACCGACAGTATTGGGGATGTAGTTTTGACTTTGCCTATGTGTGTTTGGATCAAAAAAAATTATCCGACTGCCAAAATTATTTTTTTAGGTAATACCTATACTAAACCGGTTATCGAATGTTTACCTGAAATTGATGAAATCATTGAATGGGCAGAAATGGTAAAAATGCCTGAAAACAGCAAAGTTGAATTCTTAAGATCAAAAAAAATTGATGTTTGTATTCATGTTTTTCCCCGAAAAGAAATTGCTGCCTTGATCAAAAAAGCAAAGATAGAAACGCGTGTAGGTACTTCACACAGGGCTTTTCATCTTTTGACATGCAATATTAAATTAAGCTTTTCAAGGAAAAGTTCTGATTTTCATGAATCTCAGCTTAATTTTGAACTTCTTAAGCCATTTGGAATTGATGTTTTACCTAGCATTGAAGAAATATCCTCTTGGATGAAACATTTTAAAGCCAAAGATTTGCCTTTACCGGTGAATTTGGAAACTGAAATGGCTAAATCTACAAGAAAAGTGATTTTACACACCAAATCACAGGGAAGCGCTATGGAATGGCCAATTGAGAAGTATGCAATAGTTGCCAAGGATTTGCTGGAAAGAGGCTTTAGCGTTATTTTTACAGGTACTGAGAAAGATGGAATTTACATCCGATCCTTTATTCCTCAACATGAAAATTGTATTGATACTACTGGAAAATTAACTTTGGAGCAATTAATCAATCTGATTTCGAAAAGTCATATTTTAGTTGCTTGTAGTACTGGACCATTGCATTTAGCTGGTATTTTAGGCTTGCAAACCATAGGCTTATATTCTCCCAAAAGGCCCATCCATCCTGGAAGATGGCAGGCTGTTGGTGAAAATGTTCAAATTATTGTCAATGATGAGAATAAAGAAGGTTCAAAAATTAAGCCTTCTATGAATTCAATAGAGCAAATTGAATCTGCACGAGTTATTGCCCTAATTAAATAAAAAATCAAACTACGATTTTTACAAAAGCGGTAGTACCTTTATTTATTGTTGAATCAAATTCTATTTGGCCATGAATGGCTTCCAAACGATCTTTTAAACTTGTTAAGCCTATTCCTTGTTTCACCTTTGAAATATCGAAACCTTGGCCATTGTCTTCAAAAATTAAGGTTAGCAACTGATTTTTCTGGCGCAATATTATGTTGATTTCTGTTGCGTTTGCATGTTTCAAGCTGTTGTTAATTAATTCTTGACAAATGCGATAGATATTGACTTCAATTTTTTCGTCCAACCGATTTTCTAATAGAAAAGCTTCAAAATTGAAAGCGATTCCTCTTTGAGTAAAACTTCGTTCAAAGAGATCTTCTAACGCTGGTATTAAGCCTAATTCTTTCAATGCAATTGGCATCATTTGGTAGGAAATTTCTCTAAGTTCTTTGGTGATTTTAGTGAGTTTTGGTTCAATTTCTTCTTTGTAATTGTTGTTTGTCAAATTCAGCTTGAGAATCGTTAAATCTTGGACAATTCCATCATGCAATTCTTTAGCGATGCGAGTTCTTTCATTCTCTTGCGCCTCAAAGGTTTTTTCAATGAGCATTTTGTTTTTTATCGCTTCTTGTAATTTTAGATTTGTTTTATATGTTTTTCGAATAAAAATTGCAGTGAAAAGGACAACTAAAAGAATAATGACTAGGAAAAGTAAAATTTGATTTTTTTTATCTTGTTCAATTTTAATATTTTGTGTTTTAATTTGGTTGTCTTTCTTGACAGTTTCATATTTAACCTGCATTTCGTGCAATTCTTCATTGGATTCAATTCCCATAATGCTGTCATTCATCGCATCGTGTTTTTTGTAATCGCTTGCTTGAAAATATATATTTCCAATATCTCAATACAGTTTGTATTTTAATAAATGATTTTTATCCAAAAATTGAATCAAAATTTCAACGTCATTTTGTTGGCATAATAATTTCCATTTACCTGCTAGATTGCTTCTTTTTTTGAATTCGAGTGTCATATTTTCTTTTTAAAAACAATAATAGACCACGAAATGCGGCAAGAGTTAAGTATATTTTCGTAATTTATATCGAATGTTGATTCAACATTAATTTAAGTGCAAAAAAAAAGCGGAAAATTCATTCCGCTTTTAAAATATAGTTGAGTTAGACTTATTTCATATTTGACAAATCTGGTGTATCGCGCGTAAAAGCAGAAATTCCAGTGATGTCAAGTCCTGTAATCAATAAATGAATATCGTGTGTGCCTTCATAAGTAACCACTGATTCCAAGTTTGCCATGTGACGCATGATAGAATACTCGCTAGTAATTCCCATTGCACCGTGAATTTGTCTAGCCTCTCGAGCGATGTTCAAAGCGATTTCAACATTGTTTCTTTTAGCCATCGAAATCTGAGCACTTGTAGCTCTTCCTTCATTTCT
This sequence comes from Crocinitomicaceae bacterium, assembly GCA_044361165.1. Classification (GTDB taxonomy): domain Bacteria; phylum Bacteroidota; class Bacteroidia; order Flavobacteriales_D; family Crocinitomicaceae; genus JAQVCM01. The sequence continues at coordinate 34,243 of JBIKJE010000022.1, forward strand.
TAATTGACCTACTCTTAGTGTTAATAATTGTGCTTTCGTAATTTCAGTAATCATTTCAGCCAATTTTTTCTGGATTAATTGAAAAGAAGCGATAGGAACACCAAATTGCGTTCTTTCTTTTGAATATCTTAAAGCTTGATCATAGCAATCCATAGCAGCACCAAGAGCTCCCCAAGCAATTCCAAATCTTGCTGAATCTAAACAACTTAATGGAGCACCCAAACCAGTTCTTCCAGGTAAAATATTTGCTTTTGGTACTTTCACGTCTACGAAAATCAATTCACCTGTAGATGAAGCGCGCAAGGAAAGTTTTCCATGCATTTCTGGCGTTGAGAAACCTTCCATTCCTCTTTCCACAATTAAACCATGGATTCTTCCTGTTTCGTCTTTTGCCCAAACTACCGCTATATCTGCGAAAGGAGCATTTGAAATCCACATTTTGGCACCATTTAAGATAACGTGATCGCCTGCATCTTTGAAATTTGAAATCATTCCAGAAGGATTTGAACCATGATCTGGCTCTGTCAATCCAAAACAACCCATCATTTCACCTGTAGCTAATTTAGGCAAATATTTCATCTTTTGCTCTTCAGAACCATATTTCCAAATTGGATACATCACTAAAGAACTTTGCACTGAAGCAGTTGAACGCAAACCAGAATCACATCTTTCTAATTCTTGCATGATCAAACCGTAAGAAATTTGATCCAAACCTGGTCCACCATACTCTTCTGGAATATAAGGTCCAAAAGCACCAATTTCTCCTAAACCACGCAATAAGTGCATAGGGAAAGTTGCTTTTTCATAATGCTCATCAATGATTGGAGAAACTTCTTTTTTCACCCAAGCACGAGCCGCATCGCGAACTAATTTTTGCTCTTCTGTAAGCAAATCATCCATATTATAATAATCTGGATGTACATATAAATCTGTTGCCATATTTCAGCCTTTTATTTAAAGTGACGACAAAATTAATATTAAAAACGCAAAATCTGATTTTTAAAACCATTTCTAGCAGAACAAATACTAATTTTGCCTCTTTAACACTAAAAAGAACTGTTTTGTTTGAATTAAGTTTTGGAATTGTCGGAGCAAACAATGAAATTCCCTCCAGTCTTTCGATTCGTTCGGAAAATGTAGCTTTTGTGGCTTCATTAATGCTGGCAATTTCATTTTTCATTATTGCATTTGCAAGACTGAGTTCCAAACAAATGGTTTTAGGAATGGTCAAAGCCATTTATAAAAATAAACAAATTGATAAAATCATTCAAGATGAGTATCCATTGAATAATGCCTCTTCCTTTTTTTTAATATTGAATTACATAGTTAGCGCAAGTGCACTTTTATTTTTATGCATACCTGCAAAAGACAGCTTAGATCCAAAGGTGGTATTTTTACTCTTGCCAATTCCTTTTTTGATGGTTTTTTTACCTTGGTTTTCATTGTTTTTAGTCGGTTTCTTAACCGGCGAAAAGAACACTGTGATCGAAAGTAAGATTAACACTTTCATTTTTGCACATTTTGCTGGGATCATTTATAGCTTGATGCTACTAATTTGGGCTTTTAATATTCAGTGGTCAAGTATTTTTTTCCATGTTTTTGTATGGTTTACTTTTGTTTTGTGGATTTATCGCTTTTTTAGAGGATTTATTTTTGCATTAAAGAAAGGTGTAACATGGTATTATATTATTTTGTATTTTTGCACGCTCGAAATTTTGCCATTTGTGCTAATTTATTTCGCACTATATGACAAAATTTTGGAGCAATTTAATTGGTTGTTAAATTAATACAGAGGAAATTGAGCATCAAAACAATTTTGGTTTCTCAACCCAAACCAGAGGGGGACAAATCACCATATTACGATCTCGCAGAAAAATATAAGCTTAAAATAGATTTTAGGCCTTTTATTCATGTGGAGGGAGTTAGTGTTCAAGATTTTAGAACACAAAGAGTAAATATCCCTGAACATACTGCTGTCATCATGACTTCTAAAACTGCAGTTGATCACTTTTTTAGAATAGCTGAAGAAACTCGTTTCGCTGTGCCAGATACGATGAAGTATTTCTGTATCTCAGAGGCTGTTGCACTTTACTTACAAAAATATGTTACCTATAGAAAAAGAAAGATTTTTCATGGGAAGCAAAATATAGAGGAATTAGCAGAAATGATGAAAAAGCACAAGACTGATAAGTTTTTGTTGCCATGCACAGACATTTTGAGAGATAAAATTCCAGAAACCTTAGAACAATTTAAAATCAATTTTACGAAAGCAATGTTGTACAAGACAGTTGCTTCTGATTTAAGTGATTTGGAAGATGTATACTACGATTTGCTTGTTTTCTTTAGTCCAGGAGGAATAGAATCATTATTTAAAAACTTCCCTGATTTCAAGCAAAATAAAACGATGATTGCTGCTTTTGGCCCAACAACGGCAAATGCGGTTATTAAAAATAATTTGCGATTGGATCTGCATGCACCTCAACCAAACGTGCCCTCGATGACTGCTGCGATTGAAAATTTTATCAAAGATTCTTTGAAGAAAAAATAATTCAGATTTGAATAAATTGAAAAGCGCACCTCTTTTGGGGATGCGCTTTTTTTATTGATGACTTTAGAATACTAAAATTGCTGATTTGTATCTTTTTCAAAATGAGCCCATATAAATGCACGTTTTTCATTTTCAGTCATTTTATCTGCTGATTTAACATCAATTTGGATGTTTTTATAATGCAAATCTTTGTTTAAAAAATTCAAAAGTTCGGTTTTAGCTTGTGTAGGACCGAATATTAAAATGTGTTGGTATTTCAAAATTTCATGCCCTATTTCTTTGAAGTACGTTTCATGCATTTGATTTTCTTTATTGTGCATTAAACTTTCACTTCTTCGAAGCGCAGCTTCTTTGTCATTAAAAGTAAAATTTGATTGAATGGAAAAATTGTATTTTTCTTTGTCTAAGTTAATGAAGTTGGCAGTTGAATGATCCATCCAGATGCCAATTTTTTTTTGGTTTTCCATAGTTTGATTTAATTTTTATTTTCTTCCAAGTCATTGTGATTGTCTCCACCTAGGCTGTAGTTGTTATTTTCTTCATCTTCATTTCCAATTTGCTCATCCTCATCGTCTAAATCACTGCCGGGAATGTCTAAATCGTCGCCTGACATATGATTTTTGAAATTCTTTTCATTGCGTCCGCCTTCTTTTTCGTTTGGTGCTTTTTTCTTTGTAATATCTTCAGGATCCAAATCTTTTTCCTCTTTCTGTTGACTGTAAATGTCGTCAGAATCAGGATATTGTGGATAACCTTTCAAATTTTCACTGGTGGTAGTTTTTTTTTCAGTGCTAAAATGGGGATCATTTAATGAAACAATCACTTCGTTTCTTCTTCCAAATATTTGATAAGGAGGATTATATCCTAAGTATCTGAAATTTCCAAAATAGGTGAGACCTTTTTGATCTAAAGCGTTTTTCAAGATTAGTTTTTGTTTATCTATAGTGGCTGTATTTGCAAAACCACCAAATTTGATGGCGGCCACATATTCAGGATTGCTAGTTTCAACAGTGATTTCAGCATTATTGGGTTTTGGAAGATCATTGATGGTTAAATGAGCAGGCATGACAAACGCCATGGTTGAAATTGAATCTCCAATGTCCATGTGAACAGGAGAAGTCATGGCAATTTTTTTGTTTTCACTATTTCCACCAAAAATGTATTTTGCCAATTTGCCAAATCCAGAATAGCCTAAATCACGGTAAGATTTTGATGTGGAAGTGATTTTGGCCAAGTTTGCCGCTGGATAAAATCTAATCTCAAATAATTTTTCGACTTTAATTACTGAGTAGCCTTGTGTTTCTGTTTTGCTTTTTGACATGATGTTGTAAATTTGAAAGAAAGTTAATAAACCCGTGAATGCAATTGTAATAGCTAAGAAGATCTTCATGTTTGTTGTTTTTGAATCACATTTTCAACTTCACTCGATTCTTTTCCTTTCATAATCGGGACATAAAGCAGTATATTAATTCCAATTAAAGTGAATAAAACACCAAAACTTTCAAGCTGAAATGTAGTAAAATACATGGTTATTACAGTCCCAATTCCTATTCCTAATCCCAAAATGATTCGAATGAATAAGATTTTGAAGACAACTTTTTGGCGTAAATTAAAAATCCAACTGCAAAAAGTGATTTCTGAAACCGCATAAAAAATAAAGAGATAGGATGTAGCTGAAAGTAATTTATCCATTGTATCGCAAAACAAAAGAATAAAAATGCCAAAGAC
>JBIKJE010000024.1:0-37741 GCA_044361165.1 Crocinitomicaceae bacterium
GGCAAAAATGGCGCAGGAAAATCAACACTTTTGAAGTTGATTGCCGATTGGGAAAAGCCTTCCGAAGGAAAAATTCACAGACCCAAAGATTCAACCATTGGATTTTTGACCCAAGATATTAAAATCGATACCACCAAATCTGTCTTCGATTATTTGAATTTCTCAAATGAATTGTTGAACAGTTTACGCACACGATTAGACCAAATTAACCACGATTTAGTGGCTCGTACAGATTATGAAGCGGATTCATATTTGGCTTTGCTGGACGAATTAAACGAAGTAAACGACCAATTCAATTTGCACGAAGGTTTTCAATGGGAAGAGAAAATTACTGCGACTTTAGAAGGTTTAGGTTTTTTTCCGTCCGACTTTGATAAACCGCTTTCTTCTTTTTCTGGAGGTTGGAAAATGCGCGCTGAATTGGCGAAAATTTTGGTCAATCAACCAGACATTATTTTGCTCGATGAGCCAACGAATCACTTGGATATCATTTCCATTTCGTGGTTGGAAAATTACTTGCAAAAGTTTGAAGGCGCTGTGATTGTGATTTCTCACGACCGTTTGTTTTTGGACAATGTAACGAAACGAACTTTAGAAATTTCGCAAGGAAGAGTGTGGGATTATCCCTACAATTATTCTCGTTACAAAGAAAAGCGAGAAGAAGAATTGGCGCTGATGGTGAATGCCAAAAAGCAACAAGAAAAAGACATCAAGCACACCAAAGAATTGATCGACAAGTTCCGTGCGAAGAAAAACAAAGCTTCTTTTGCGCAATCGTTGATTAAAAAATTGGATAAAACCGAAATCATTGAAATTGAAAGCAATGCCGTTGCCAAAATGAAAATGCAATTTCCACTGAGCATTCAGCCTGGAAAATGGATTTTGGAAATGAAAGATGCTGGAAAAACGTATGGCGACAAACAACTTTTCAAAAACATCAACATTACCGTTGGTCGTGGAGAAAAAATCGCTTTGCTTGGACCGAATGGTGTTGGTAAATCCACTTTGTTGAAATTGGTGATGAAAACCATCGAAGGCGAAGGTGTGATGGAATACGGTCACAATGTGCAGATTACGTATTTCGCGCAAGATCAAGCAGAAAAATTAGACGTCAACAAAACGATTTACGAAACCGTTGACGACATTGCAGAAGGTGAAATCAGAAAAGATTTACGCAGTATTTTGGGAACTTTCTTGTTTTCTGGTGAAGACATCGACAAAAAAGTCGGCGTACTTTCTGGAGGAGAAAGAACCCGTTTGGCCTTGTGTCAATTGTTGTTGAGTCCATGTAATTTCTTGATTCTCGATGAGCCAACGAATCACTTGGACATTCAAAGCAAGGAAGTTTTGAAACGCGCGTTGATCGATTATGAGGGAACATTTATTGTGGTTTCTCACGACCGTGAATTTTTGGACGGATTGACCAATCGTATTTGGGACATTCAAGACAAAACCTTGAAAATTCACCATTACGATGTGAAAGAATATTTGGCGATGAAAATGGCTTCGCCTGATGCAGATGCTAAGAATAGTCTCAAACCAACTGTCAAAGTGGTTGAAAAGGTGGAAGAAAAAGTGGTGAAAGAAGCGGTTTCATTCGAAGAACAAAAAGAATTGAAACGCAAACGCACCCAATTTCAGAATCAAATCAAGAAATCAGAAGAATTGATTGCGGCTTTGGAAACAAAAATCGCCAATATGGATGAAGTGTTGGCAACCTTGGATTACACCGACGAAGCGAAATCATCGAAAGTGTTGGCAGATTATGCAGACGCAAAAAAGCAATTAGACGAAACGATGCTCGTTTGGGAACAAGCAGTGGAAGATTTAGATAATTTGAAATAAATCAAGCAGATGCAATCACACATTGGTCAACTTCATAAAATGTCGGTTACTTTAGCCGAACCGATTCAATACCAATTGGATTTAGATGTTTCCATCGACATGAACGCGTTGATTGGCAAAGAAATCAAACTTTCTTGGTACGGCGGCATTCAATGTATTTCTTGCGGAAAACCGACGAAAAAATCGTTCAGTCAGGGATTTTGCTACACTTGCTATTTGAAAGCTCCAGAAGCAGCCGATTGCATTTTGAGACCAGAATTGTGTCGCGCGCATTTGGGCGAAGGACGCGATATCGAGTGGGAAGAACGCAACCACAATCAACCGCATTTCGTGTATTTCGCCGCATCAGATGTTGTGAAAGTCGGCGTAACGAGATCAACACAAATCCCAACGCGCTGGATCGACCAAGGTGCAAGTTCAGCCATCAAAATTGCAGAAACGCCGAATCGATATTATGCAGGAGTGATTGAAGTTGCCTTGAAAGATTATTTCACCGACAAAACCAATTGGCGCAATATGCTCCAAAACAAACAAGATGAAAGCATCGATTTGGTGGAAGAAAAATGGCGCTTAGAGGAAATTTTACCTGCAGATTTAATGGCTTTTTTCACCGAAGACGATGAAATCGAAACTTTGCATTTTCCTGTGGAAACTTATCCAACATCGGTAAAAAGTGTTGGTTTTGACAAAGAAAATACCATTGAAGGAAAATTAATTGGAATCAAAGGTCAATATTTGATTTTTGAAAATGGCGCGGTTTTGAACATTCGCAAGCATACGGGTTATATTGTGGAGTTGAGTTTTGAATAGTCTAAAAACGCAACAGCGTCGGAAAAACTGATTTCACAAACGACACCAATCCAACCAATAAAATCAATCCCAAAACGATGAATTTGAATTGTTTGTCAGAAAATAAATTCAATGCTTTTTTGCCAATTAATGTTCCCAATAAGCTGACAACCAAAAGTATCGGAATCAAATACAAATCGTGTTTGTGCACATAACCGTTGGAAACATAGACCACGCTCCTACTGAAATCGATTCCCAAATCGATGACGGCCGAAGTGGCGATAAAAATTTCCTTTTTGAGATTAAAAGCAGCCAAGGTCAATCCGCGAATGGCGCCGCCCGTGCCTAACAATCCTGCGGTAACTCCAGAAAGTGCGCCGCCTGTAATTGCGTTGAATTTGGTTGGCTTCAATTCCAAGTTTTTGAAAATCAATAAAATTGAACTCATTAAAATCAGAAAAATCGCCAGCGAGAACTGCAAGATTTTGGTATCTAAATATTTGCTCAAAACAGCACCTAAGATAACGAAAGCCACTGCGGGAATTCCAATTCTGATGATCAATTGTTTATCGACACCTTTTCGGAATATGGCGATTTTGGAAAGATTACTTGACAAATGAAATAATGCGGTAATTCCTAGCACAGAATCGAAATCCAAGAAAAATCCAGCGATGGGAACGAAAAACAAAGAAGATCCAAAGCCGCCGACTGTTCCTAAAATTTCAGCCACTAAAGCCAACATCATAAAATAAATCAAGTGTTCCATACTGGACTTTTAGTCTCGCTTTGATTGGCGATTTGAATTGATGAGATAAAGTTAAATTAAAAATCGAAAAACCGCATTTAAGCGTTTTGAATCGCGAAAAAAACGGCATGTTTTATTGCGAAATACTGGATAAAATAAGGTGCGTAAGTGTTTCTAACGGATAAGCAACACTTAATTTTTAGCCAAAACCATTTCCGACTTCAAATCAATGATAAATGAATCAATCGCACCTCTCGTAATGTGTGGCATCATCACAATTTTCCACCACTTAGGTTGATGCTCATAAGAATCCGCGACCAAAAAATATTTCTTCGCCACTTTTTCAGGAATTTCCTCCGCGTGAATCGCGATGATATTGATGAACGGATTTCTAAAATAATGAATTCCCAATTGATCCAACTGACAGCAAATGTCTGTGGTTTTGTCATTCAACATCTGCATTTTCGCTGTCCATCCCGCTGATCCATGCGTATGCAAAACCATCCAAACCGCTACCGCATTGGCGCCAGAACGACTTCCACACAAAGTATGATCCGTTCCAGGGACATATTGCGCTTCCGAAGTTTTTACATATTTCATCAATCCTTTTCGAACCAAGAAAATGCCTGTTCCATAGGGAGTTTGCAACATTTTGTGCGCATCAATGGTGATGGAAGAAATGTGTTTATTTTGAAATGTAAATGCGCTTTTTTGATTGGTAAATGGATAAATAAATCCGCCAAAAGCGCCGTCAACATGCAACTTAAAATTGATGTTTTTAGTTGTAATCAAACGCGTTACCTCATCGATATCGTCCACAGAACCAAACATGGTCGTCGACATATTCATGATGATGATAAAATACTTAATTCCATTCGTTTGAGCTGTGTCGATTTGTACATTCAATGCTTCCAAATCAATCGCTCGATTTTCAGGATTCACTTTGGCAACCAAGAATTCAATATTCAACAAATTGATTCCTTTGGAAAATGAATAATGGCTGTCTTCTGAATAAATCACGCCAATTTCATTCATTTTGGCGCCAAATTCCTCTACAAAATAATTCCTGTAAATCCACAAAGCTTCGATGTTTGCTTCCGTTCCACCTGAAGCGATGTAGCCATCTTGTGCATCTGCGTCTCCTCTGAAAATCTGTTCCGCACACAATTTGATTAAATCCAATTCCAGCGCTTGTGTTCCTTTGAAGATTTTCTCCGCACCCACCAAAGTATGACATCCAATGTGGTTTGGATTGGCAATCAACGTCGATAAAAAAGGGGCGTTTTCCAAAAATGGCGCATCGTCGTAAAAAACGTCTGAATCGAGAAAAGTTGCTGGTAAACCCAAAATTGAAGAATTTCGGTAATTCACATTTTTACTCAATGCTTCGGTGACTGTTTTATTGATTTTATCTGCGGTAAATTTTGGCCAAAACATGTAGAAATAGTATTAGTGAATTAAATTTTGTGACACACTTGCTGAACAATCACGCCTGTTTTAGGACTCACTTTCGCTTCTGGACTGACATAAGGAATTCCCAAATTGAGTCCGCGAAGAATGAGTAAAAGTGCCATAATTCCAACAAAAACTGGAACTGCTTTGCGAATATTTTCTCTGAATTTAATACTTATAAAATCTCGAATCACCGTCAATGTCATCATTGCTGGAATGGTTCCTAAACCAAAACCAACCATAAACAAAGCACCTGAAAATGCATTTCCTGTGGCAATTGATCCGGCAATTCCCAAATAAACCAATCCGCAAGGAAGCAAACCGTTTAAAACACCGATAAAAAACAGCGCTTCTTTGGTATTTTGTCCGAAAAGTTGACTGATATTGCTTTTGATTTTCCCTAAAAGCATCATCAAAATGCCATTGCTTTTATTGATGAATTTGATTTTTGGAACGAAAAGTAAAATTAAAATCAGCGATCCCAGCGTAAGCGAAAGAAAACTTTGCCATCCAGCCATCACAAAACCTTGACCTAAAAGTCCGAAAAGTGTTCCCATGGCTGCATAAGTCGTAACTCTTCCTGCGTTGTAAATCAAACTGCCAGTAAAAATTGACAGTTGAGAAGTACGTTTGACAGGAATCGTCAGTGCAATTGGTCCGCACATTCCGACACAGTGAAAACTACCCAAAAAGCCGAGCGTAAGAGCTGCTAGAAAAAACATTTTTACTTGATTTGAATAAATCCTTCGTTGTAATATTGAATGTTTTCAACTTCCCAATTGACTTGCATTTTGTACAATCCTTTTTTCAAGCTCTTGATTGAAACACCTTTTGTGTTCAAAGTATCTGCTTGAATTTTAATGTTTTTATCCAAAACAGCATCAGAAGGACGGAAGAAAAATACTTTTCCACTCGTTTGTTGTCCTTTGAATTGATCTGGAAAATCCAATACCAATTCATCGTTTTGCACTTGCCAAGACAATTGTTCGCTCAACGCTTTGGTCCTATCCATTTGGTTGATTTTATCTTGAAACTGTAATTCTTGCTCGTAATAATCTTTTGAAACCAAATCAACTTTTTGGCTCATCGACATGCTGACCATTGTAACGATTAACAGTACAAATCCAGAATACAATAATGTGATTTTAACTCCCCAACTCATAACTTAGTGTTTTAAAGTAACAGGTCCAAGAAAAGTTGTTTTCACAGTTTGCAGCTTTTCTTTACCAGAATATATATTAACTAAAATTGGTGTCTTTCTATCATGTATCGCCTTCTTTGGCAAGATGATGAAGAAAGAACTTTCAGCTTTAGATACTTTTTTGATCACGATGTCTTTTCCAATCATTTCGATTTCGCCTTTCATCGCTTCTAATTTCAATTTGACGGAAATATCTTTGTGCGTTTTGTTTAATAATTTGATGTTGTACAAATTACTGATATGCGTAGAATCATGTTCTTGAAACAACATTCCAGGCGTTCTCAAAATCGTAACATCCACATCTCTTCTAGTGATTAATAGTGTCGCTAAAATTCCCATCAAAACAATCAAAACAACAGTGTAAGCTTTGATACGTGCTGTAAATCTCAACTTTTCACCTTTCGCAATTCCCTCTTCAGAAGCATAGCGAATCAATCCTTTTGGAGAACCAACGCTTTCCATCATGTGGTCGCACACATCGATACAAGCAGTACAATTGGTACATTCCAACTGCGTACCATTTCTGATGTCGATTGCCACTGGACAAACTTTCACACATTGAAAACAATCGATGCAATCACCTTTTGGTTTCTCTTTGTTTTTAGAAAATTTCCCTCTTGGTTCGCCTCTCAAATAATCATAAGCCACCAAGATTGAATTTCTATCTGTCATTACACCTTGCAAACGACCGTAAGGACAAACAATCAAGCAAACTTGCTCTCTAAACCAAGAATAAACAGCATAAAAAATACCTGTAAATAACAATAATGCGATGAAACCACCAATGTGCATTTTAATTGGCTCTTGAATAATTTTGAATAATTCATCTGTTCCAATTACATAAGCTAAAAATGTATTTGCAATTAAGAATGAGATTAAGAAAAAGAAAACGTGTTTCGCTGTTTTCTTAATGATTTTCTCTCTGTTGTATGGCGCATTATTAAGTGCTCTTTGGTGAGATGCATCACCTTCAATCCAATATTCAACCCTGCGGAAAACCATTTCCATGAAGATGGTCTGCGGACAAACCCAACCGCAAAAAACCCGGCCAAAAACTACTGTAAAGAGGACGACGAAGACTATAAAAACCAACATTCCAAGTCCGAAGATAAAGAAATCTTGTGGCCAGAATGTTACACCAAAAAAGATGAATTTTCTTTCTAAAATATTGAAAAGAAAAAATGGATCTCCATCAACCCTTACAAAAGGCAGCCAGAAAAATAGAATCAAGTAAAAGACACTTACAATGGTTCTTTTATTGTACATTTTCCCCTTCGGTTGCTGTGCATAGACCCAGTTTCTTTTACCCGATTCATTTATTGTGCCGATACTATCTCTGAAAGATTGATCGTCGTTTTCGTTGTGTTTATTTTCCATTGTGAAATGAATTTTTTTTGTCTAAATCTTTGTTAATTCTATGGTGTGTGTGCTAATTTTAGACTAAAAACTGTCAATTTTACTTGACAGTTTTGGTTGTATCTGCTGTTTCTGCTTTTGCTCCTTTTTCAACGTATAATTCACCCTCTTTCTCTTTTGCATTCGCAGGATTAGTTCCTTTCAATGATTTCACATAGCTGGCAACTTCATGAATTTGACGTGCACCCAAATCTTGCTCCCATGATTTCATTCCTTTTTCAGGGTAACCATATTTGATGGTTTTGAAAATGTCTTTGATATCACCTTGGTGAATCCAGAAATCATCTGTCAAGTTTGGTCCAACACCTCCTTCTCCATTCGCACCATGACAAGCGGCACAGTTTGTAGAGAACGTTGATTTTCCTGCTGCCAAAGAACCACCATCAGTCAATGTAGTTGCATTGTTTTCATCTACCAAGTTCGCAGCTTTTTTACGGTAGGCTTCTACATCGCGTTTACCTTGCGCAATTTGCTCGTTGTATTCTGCCAATTGCAATTTTCCTGTATGTGTAACATGGAAATGGAACAAGTAAACTACTGCGAAAATGATTGTAAAATAGAATCCGTAAATCCACCATGGTGGCAAATTGTTGTCTAATTCTTTGATTCCATCATAATCGTGATCCATCATGATTTCACCTTCTTTTTCAATGGCAACAGAAGCATTCATTTTATCGATCAACGATGGACGAATGAATTTTTCTTTTTTCTTGGAAGCCGCAGCTATTTTTTTTCTTTCTGCTACACCTAAGTGTTGTAAAGCAACCACATACAATCTCCAAGCAACGAAAAGCTCGAAGCAAATGATTGTCAACAAAGAAAAGAAAGTCATAGCATCCATTCCCCAATATCCAACAGAAGCTGGCGCTGCGGAAAGTGCTTCAACTGATGTAGCTGCCGCCGCTGCTGGAGCCGGATCTTGTGCGAACATCGTCGAAGAAAATCCGCCAATCATCACGATTGCTAAAATTGCTTTAACGATTGTAGCCGCATTTTCACCTTTTGCTTTTTTATCTTGCTCAGATTTATTGCGAATTGCATTTTTTGCAACGTCCGCAAAAATCATAATCACAATCAGTAATAAAATCACCACGCTGAACATTGCAACGAACATTGGATTTGAAAAGATTGAAGGTTCCCCCGTCTTTTCCGCCGCTCCCTGAGCAAACACTGTGCTGCTAAAGCTTGTCAGTAATCCCAGGAACAAAGCACTTTTAATCTTCATTCCAACTGACTTTTTATTATTTACAGAATTAGTTTCCATAGTATGAATGATTGTAATTATAAATTTCCTTCTTTATCAAGTGGCATATTCTCCAATTCCGTGATATGACCTTTGTCTGCTTTGATGACATACAAAATCAACAGGGTGAAGAATGTGAAAAAAATAAAGAGCGATATCATGGGGAAGATTGCTATTCCTGCAATTGATTCCAAATAATTGATAAATTTCATGTTCGTTATTTTTTACCTTTAATATCCGTTCCAATTCTTTGCAAATAAGCAATCAATGCAATGATGTCTTTATTTGGATAAGTCTCGATTCCGTCTTTTTTCAAACTAGCTGCAATTTTATTTGCTTGCTCCATCAAATCTTTATTGGCAATCTTGTCATATCCTTTTGGATAAGGAACACCCAAAGTGATCATTGCTCTGATTTTTGCCGGCGTTGAACTTGTGTCGATATCGTCGTCTAACATCCAAGAATAAGAAGGCATAATAGAACCTGGTGACATACTTGAAGGATCTAACATGTGGTTGTAGTGCCAAGAATCTGGATATTTACCTCCCACTCTATGCAAATCTGGACCTGTTCTTTTTGAACCCCATTGGAATGGGTGATCGTACACAAATTCACCTGCTTTAGAATATTCACCATAACGCGCTGTTTCAGATCTAAATGGTCGAATCATTTGTGAGTGACAAGTGTAACAGCCTTCTTTGACATACAAATCTCGTCCTTGTAATTCCAATGGCGTGTATGGTTTCACACTTGAAATCGTTGGAACATTTGATTGTACTAAGAATGTTGGTACCATTTCAATCGCTCCACCAATAAGAATTACAACCAAACTCACAACCAACATTTGAATTGGTTTACGCTCAATCCATCTGTGCCAGTGTTCGCCAGTGTGTTTTGCATATTTTTTTGGAAGTGGTGCTGCTTCTGCTTCTTCATTGGCAACAAAAGCGCCCATTTTTACTGTTTTCACAATATTGTAAGCCATCAAGATGAAACCACTTAAGTATAAAACTCCACCTAAAGAACGCGCAGCATACATTGGTTTGATTTGAATCACCGTTTCCAAGAAGTTTGGATATTTCAACATTCCTTCTTCTGTGAATTCTTTCCACATCAAACTTTGCATGAAACCAGCCCAGTACATTGGAATTGCATAGAAAAGAATCCCTAATGTTCCCAACCAAAAGTGCCAGTTTGCCAATTTTTTAGAGTATAATTCTGTTTTAAACATTCTTGGGATCAACCAATAGATGATACCGAATGTCAAGAATCCATTCCAACCAAGTGCTCCAACGTGAACGTGTGCTACGATCCAATCCGTAAAGTGTGCAATCGCATTTACATTTTTCAATGATAACATCGGTCCTTCGAAAGTTGCCATACCATAAGCAGTAATTGCAACAACCAAGAATTTCAATACTACATCTTCACGTACTTTATCCCAAGCACCTCTTAAAGTCAACAATCCGTTGATCATACCTCCCCAAGATGGAGCGATTAACATCACAGAGAAAACTACACCTAAAGATTGAGCCCAATCTGGCAAAGCGGTGTACAACAAGTGGTGAGGTCCAGCCCAGATGTACAAGAAAATCAATGCCCAAAAGTGAACGATAGAAAGTCTGTAAGAATAAACTGGACGATTTGCTGCTTTTGGAATGAAGTAATACATCAAACCTAAATAAGGTGTTGTCAAGAAAAATGCAACCGCATTGTGGCCATACCACCATTGAACCAATGCATCTTGAACACCTGCGTACCAAGAATAACTTTTCAAGAAACTTACAGGAATTTCAAATGAGTTAACAATGTGTAAAACCGCAACAGTTACGAAAGTTGCAATGTAAAACCAAATCGCAACATACAAGTGTCTCTCTCTTCTTTTGATAATTGTTCCGAACATGTTCCATCCGAAAACAACCCAAATCAAAGTAATTGCAATGTCAATTGGCCATTCTAACTCTGCATATTCCTTTCCTGTTGTGTAACCAAAAGGCAAAGTTAAAGCAGCCGCAACGATGATTAATTGCCATCCCCAAAAGTGAATTTTACTTAAGGTATCGCTAAACATGCGGGCCTTACACAAACGTTGTAATGAATAATAAACACCCATAAAAATTCCATTTCCTACAAATGCGAAAATCACTGCATTCGTATGCAATGGTCTCAATCTACCGAAGGTTGTGAAATTGGTCAAATTCAGCACTGGAAAAACTAGCTGAAGCGCCACCCAAAGTCCGACTGTCATCCCGATCAATCCCCAAATAATGGTGGCGTATGTAAATTGCTTTACAATTTTGTTGTCATAGGAAAATTTTTCTACTTCCATAAGTACAGATTATTTATTATTTATTTCATTTTTAGTAACGACCTCGTTTTCAAAAAGAATACGGACCGAAGGTGTGTAGTCATCATCGTATTGGCCTTTTCTCATTGCCCATAAAAAAGCAACTAAAAAGCCCGATGCGACGATTAAACTAATTCCGATTAAGACGAATAATGCACTCATTTTTCTTGTTTTACATGACAAAGCTATCTCTGATTGGTTGGATGTAGCATGAGTGCTATCAGGAACGAAACTGACTTTGGTCAGTTTTTGATTTTACCGTTTCAAACCACCTGATAAACAAACTTTTAACATTTATTTACAATCTTCAGATTGTCATTTTTTTGTCATTGATTTATTTTTTCAATCTTTTTATTGCACAAATCAATCCCCCAAGTCAACATTTTGACCAGAGTAAATTCTTAGCAACAGCAATGAATCAAATTGTTTAAGATGATTGACAAACTGCGGACTTAAAATGCTCGTTCTAGACTTCCGGCCTTGGAAGAAAGGCTTTTAAAGGTGCACTGAAAATGTAGACTTTTGGAGGACTTCCGAAGGATGCTGCGAAGCGAACCTACGCAGTGTCAACGAAGTAGATCACCGACACTTCCGAAGGATGCAGCGAAGCTAATATCACGTTTTCAGACCGCGATAGCAGCACCGCAGGAACCTTTTAAAATAAAGCGCTTGACGCAAGAATTATATTTCGTACGAAAATCTGCGCTTTAACTTGATGACTCAGCCTTTCCCGATAGCTATCGGGAGGGTTCGTTTTGATCAAGCACCGCGCAAGCAGCCACGCAGTGAAAAGGAACAAGAACTAATTTTATTTAAAGCCTTTTGAATCTTGCGATAACACTTGTCGAAACCGTTGTCAACAACACAATCGAAATCGAACTTGCTGGCATCAAAATCGCTGCGACAACTGGTGAAAGAATTCCCTGAACAGCGAAAGCCAAACCGACAATGTTGTAGATCAAAGAAATCACAAACGTCGCTATAATCACTTTCTTGCCAGATTTCGCCAATTGAATGAAGGCTGGAATTTTGTCAAATGAACTTCCATCCAAAATCGCATCGCACGCTGGTGAGAAATTATTGGTGTCGTCCGAAACAGCAATTCCAATGTTACTTGTTCGCAAAGCCCCCGCATCATTCAAACCATCGCCAATCATCATCACTTGGTGATTGCTGTCGCGCAAGTTTTGCACAAACTGCATTTTCTCGTCTGGCTTCTGATTGAAAAGCAAGGTTGATTTTTTTCCAAAAATGGTTTCCAAATTCTCTTTTTCTGCATCGTTGTCTCCTGAAATCAATTTCAAATCAAAATCTCTTTTCAATGATTTTACCAATTGATTCAATCCTGGTCTATATGCATTTTTGAAATTGAAGAACCCAATTACCTCGCCATCAATCATCAAAAACACCTTGGTAGATAAATTGTCTAGGGATTTTTCGTTTCCGGTAACCAAAAACTCTGAACCTAAAATCACATATTTTCCTCCAACAATGCCACGGATTCCTTTTCCAAGCAATTCTTCGAATTCGCTCACCCGAAACTTTTTGTTTGTCGAAAATTGATCGTAGATTTTTCTACTCAAAGGATGCGAAGATTGTGCAGCCAATGAAGCAATCATGTCCGTTTCTTCTTCTGTTAATCTTGGACCAACAAATTCTACTGTCGAACCGTGCGTGATTGTTCCTGTTTTATCGAAAATAACTGTGTCTGTTTTCGCCAGTTGATCGATCACTCCGGCATTTTTTAGGTAAAACTTATTTCTTCCCAATACCCTCAAAATGTTTCCATTGGCAAAAGTGGTGGTCAGCAACAATCCGCAAGGACAAGCGACAATTAACACGGCTGTCAACGCATTCAAGGCTTTTGTACTGTCGTTCATCAACCAAAAAACACCTGAAATAACAGAAGTTGCAAGCACCACAATCGTGAAATACTTATTGATTTTATCGACAAATGTTTGGTGCGCAGAAATAGTTGCTTCCGCTTGATCTTGGTTCCAAAGTTGCGTCAAATAACTTTGTGAAGTTGGATTGATAACTTCCAATTCCACCGCGCCGTCCAATTGTTTTCCGCCGGCATAAATTAATTCTCCTGCTACTTTTTTCACTGGAGCAGATTCTCCTGTAATAAAACTATAATCAATGTGCGATTGAATGCTCATCAAAATCGAATCCGATGGAATCAATTCGTTGTTTCTTATCAAAATGCGATCGCCTTTTTTCAATTCTGAAACGGGAATGTTGACTTCTTTCCCATTTTCTTTTTTCACCGTCACTCCTACTGGAAAATACGATTTGTAATCGCGTTCAAACGAAAGTGTCTCGTAAGTTCTCGTTTGGAAATAACGACCGAGCAACATAAAAAACACAATTCCAGACATGGAATCCATGTAACCTGCGCCAGTTTGACTCAAGATTTCATAAATGCTTCGTGAAAAAGTCACCAAAATCGCCAACGCAATCGGCGCATCGATGTTCAAATATCGGTAGCGAATGCTTCTCCAAGCGGAAACGAAAAATTCTGAGGCACTGTAGAAGAAAACAGGAAGTGACAAGAACAAATTCAAATAACCAAAAAAGTGACTTAAATTTTTCTGCTCGTGAAAATTCCCAAAAGCAAAATATTCAGGGAAACTGAGCATCATGATATTTCCAAAACAAAATCCAGCCAAACCGATTTTCAATACTTGGTTTTTATTGGTTTTCTTTTCGGTTTTTTCTTCTAGATCATTTAGATTGATCAACGGCTCGTAACCGATGTGCGCCATCAAGGTTGCTACTTCTGACAATTTCACCAACTTCGGATCAAAAATCATCGTCGCTTCTTTTCTCAGAAAGTTGACATTTGAACTGACAATACCTGGGTTCAAACGGTGTAAATTCTCCAACAACCAAATGCAAGAACTGCAATGGATTTTAGGAATAAAAAAAGTGATGTGCACTTGATTTTCATCCGAAAAACGCACCAATTTACTGCTGATTTTTTCGTTGTCTAGGTAATCGTATTTTCCTGAATTGATGACTTTTCCCAGGGTAATTCCCGGATTTTCATTCAAGTTGTAATACGTACACATGCTGTTTTCTTTCAGCAAATCGTACACTGTTTTACAGCCATCACAACAAAATTCCTTTTCATCAAAATGAACGATTTCAGATTGACAACTTTCACCACAGTGGTAACAAGCTACCACTGGTGATTCATCTATTTTATATTCTTTAAACTCCATGTTGAGCGGATTTATCAAATGTTCAAATTGCTTCCGTCACTCGAAAAACTAACGTTGTTCTCTGAATTGATCAAAATCTTCTTGTGGTTCATCTAGACTTCGGTCCATCTCTTCGCCGTGGCGATTTTGCTCTGAAAGTGTCCAATGATTGGTTTCTATCGTTTGCAACCAAAGATTTCCTGATTTTCTATACAATTGAACAGGAATTTGAAATTCATCTAAAAACTGATTTTCAAGTGTATCTACTTTCACGTGACCGTTTACATTCACCATTCCACTGTGATCCAAAACATACAATTCTCCCAAGGTTTGATTGTGATTCTCAATTCTATTTTCCTTTGAAAACAAATTCGTTGCAACCGACTTTAAACCAAAAAACTGCAATGTTAAATACGGAAATTTGTGGTTGAATTCATCTTGAATTTCCTTGATTGTTCTTGAACTTGCTATTTCGATTTCCATGATTCTAAATTTTTAGACAAAATTGCCGCTTCTCAAATGAAAAAGAAATGAGTGCACTCAACCCGAAACATGACAAATGTCATTTTTAATTAAAAATCAAAAAAATATCTTCGCGGTTTGTCAAAATCCTTAAATTCGCAATGAATATATCTTCGATAAAAATTATGGACAGTAAAGAAGGTACGGATGCCCTTTTCTTGTTCGCTGCGGAAGGAATTTTGGTAGCGAATGGAGAGAGTGTAATCACCAGAGTGAATCCAAGTGCTGAGAAACTTTTTGGCTACGAAAAAGATGAACTAATCGGTCAAAAAATCGAGATTTTGATTCCTCGCCGATTGGCAGAAAAACACGTTCATCAAAGAACCAATTACAATGCAAATCCGCAAGCCAGAACCATGGGAAGCGGTCGCGAACTTTTTGGTCTTAAAAAGGATGGCTCAGAATTTCCGCTCGAAATCAGTTTGAGTCCATATTCAACCGCTGGGGAAAATTTCGTCATCGCATTTATTGTGGATATTACCTTGAGAAAACAAGCCGAGGAAAAATTGAAAAATTACTCTGCAGAGCTTGAAAAACAAGTGCGAAATCGTACTTTGATCCTGGAAGAAGCAGTTGAACAACTGGAAAAAACCAAATTAGAATTACACAATTCGCTTGAAAAAGAACGAGAATTGAACGAACTCAAAACGCGCTTTGTTTCCATGGCTTCACATGAATTTAGAACGCCACTTACTACGATGTTGACTTCCCTTTCATTGGTTACCAAATACGGTGAAAACAACGACAAATCGAGTCAAGCGAAACACGTGGGGAAAATCAAAAGTTCGATTCACAATTTGACAGATATTTTGAATGATTTCCTTTCAGTCAGCAAATTAGAAGAAGGAAAAATTGAGAATTTACCTGAAATGCTAAATGTTCAAACCTATATTGCTGAGATTATTTCAGAAATGGAGTTTTTAGCGGTGAACAATCAAATCATTCAATACAACCACACAGGAGAATCGATTGGAAACGTGGACAAAAAACTATTGAAAAACATTCTTTTCAATCTGATTTCCAATGCGATTAAATTTTCTCCCGAAGGAGGAATCATCGACGTCAAATCTTCGATTGAAGATTCGAAATTCAAAATTTCTGTGCAAGATCATGGAATTGGAATTTCGAAAGATGACCAAAAACACTTATTCGAACGCTTTTTCCGCGGACACAATGCTACGCACATTCAAGGCACAGGACTTGGTTTGAGCATCATCGCCAAATACGCAGAATTGATGAATGGAACCATCGATTTTGAAAGCCAAGAAAATAAAGGAACGACATTTACCATCATTATACCACAATAACAATGAAAAAAATTCTGCTGATCGAAGACAATCCAGATGTGAGAGAAAATACATCCGAAATTTTAATGTTGGCGCAATATGAAGTCATTACTGCTGTCAATGGAAAAGAAGGCGTAGAATTGGCGCAACAACATCAGCCAGATTTGATTATTTGTGATATTATGATGCCGGTTTTAGATGGTCACGGCGTATTGCACATGCTTTCCAAAAACGAAAATACTGCGAGCATTCCATTCATTTTCCTTACTGCCAAAGCGGAAAGAAGTGATTTCAGAAAAGGAATGGAAATGGGCGCCGACGATTATTTGACCAAACCTTTTGACGACGTTGAATTGCTGAATGCCATCGAAATTCGCTTGAAGAAAAATGACATTTTAAAGAAAGAATTCACCAAAAACTTGCACGGAATCAACGATTTCATTCAAGAAGCCAAAGGAATTGATTCTTTGAAAAAATTGTCAGAAGAACGCGACATTCGATTGTATAAAAAGAAAGACGAAATTTTCAGAGAAGGAAATTATCCGAAAGGAATCTATTTCATTCACAAAGGAAAAGTGAAATCTTACCAAACGAATGAATTGGGGAAAGAATTGATCACAGAATTGCACAACGAAGGCGACTTTTTTGGATTCATTTCCTTGTTGAAAGACGAAAAATACAACAGTTCGGCAACCGCTTTGGAAGATTCTGAAATTTACATGATTCCAAAAGAAGACTTTTTTGCTTTGATTTATAAAAACGCGGAAGTTTCCAAAAAATTCATTGAAATTCTTTCCGACAATTTGATTGAAAAGGAAAAACAATTGGTGAAATTGGCGTACAATTCCGTGCGAAAAAGAGTTGCGGAAGCCTTGGTGAATCTTTCTGACAAATACAAAAAAGAAGACGAAACGACTTTCAGCATGAATGTTTCTCGAGAAGATTTAGCGAATTTGGTTGGAACTGCGACAGAAACCGTGATTCGAACCTTGAGCGATTTCAAAGAAGAAAAATACATCGAAGTAGCTGGCGGAAAAATCACCATTTTGAACTACGAAAAATTGGCTGGATTGAAGAATTAATCCAAGTTTATAGCGTTTCACGTCAACATTCATCTAACACCAAAACCTTATGAAATACTTTCAAGTATTTGCGCTTATTGTGATTTGTTTGACTGCCAAAAACGGCGTTTCGCAAGTAAATTCAGCGGATAAAAAACCTTTTGTGATTGGTGAAATTCGAGAAATAAATTCGACGATTTTAGGCGAAAAACGCACGTTAAACATCCATTTACCCGCGCAATACGATTCTTCCAAAAGTTATCCGGTCATCTATTTGTTGGACGGTTCTGCACAAGAAGATTTTCTACACATCGTTGGTTTAGCGCAATTTTTCAACATGCAATACACGATGCCGGAAATGATAATCGTCGGCATTGCCAACGTGGATCGCAAGCGAGATTTTACTTTCCCGACAACCAACGCTGATTTGAAAAAAGAATTTCCAACCACAGGCGGTTCTGAGAAATTCATTCAATTCATCGAAAAAGAATTGCAACCTTTTATCACCCAAAACTACAAAACGACGAAAGAAAATTATTTGATTGGACAATCTTTGGGCGGACTTTTGGCTTCCGAGATTTTACTGAAAAAACCAACGCTTTTCAATCACTATTTGATTGTGAGCCCAAGTTTGTGGTGGGACGATGAATCGCTTTTAAAATCAGCAGAGAACACCATTGCTAAAACTGATTACAAAAATATTTACGTCTATTTGGCTGTGGGTCTGAAAGAACCCAAAATCATGGTGAAAGATGCCAATTTGTTTTATAAAGCATTGATTAAATCAAAATCGGAAGATTTCAGGGTTGAATTCATGACCTTTCATAAAGAAAACCACGCAACTGTTTTACATCAAGCGATCAATGAAGCATTTCGTTTGCTGTTTCCGCTTGCGGAGAAATAAAAGTCGTTTACAGTTCCAACGACGGGAAGAAAAAGTCAAAAAAGTGAAATTGAAATAAAAGTATTAAAGAAGATTTAGATGCTGCGGGACATAAATTTAAAGATGGAGAATTTTGGCCTTGGAAGAAAGGTTTTTCAAAGTGCACTGAAAATGTAGATTTTTGGAGGAAGCTACGCAACGCTAGTGAAGTAGATCACCGACAAAATCACGTTTTCAGAAGCTATGAAAATAAAGCGCATGAAGCAAAAATTTAACAGCGTGAAGAGATTTGCGCTTTAACTTGATGACTCAGCCTTGATTTTTGGGTTCGTTTTGATCAAGCAAAAGGAACGAGAAAATTTCAAAAAAAAGATAATTGCAAAAATTGTTACCTTGGTAAGGTTGAAAAAGTGAAATTGAAATAAGATGTTAGAACTTAAATCAAACTGCGAAAATTGTCAGAAACCACTTCCGAAAGAAAGCGATGAAGCAATGATTTGTTCTTATGAATGCACTTTTTGCGCCGATTGCGTCGAAAACATACTGAATCAAAAATGTCCAAACTGTGGTGGAAATTTTGAAAAACGTCCCAAACGAATGGATTAAAAACTATAACAATGGAAAAAAACATCCTCTTCAGCGAAAAACAAAAATTCAACCAATGGTGGATTTGGCCTTTTTTCGTATTGACCACCGGACTTTTCTTGTACGGCTGCGTCCAACAACTCATTTACAAAATCCCGTTTGGCGACAATTCCATGAGCGACAGCGGATTGATTTTTAGCACCATCGCCATTTCATCGATTTCAGCGCTGTTTTTTGTGTTCAGATTGGAAACCAACATCACCGAAGAAGCGATTTACGTTCGCTTTTTTCCCTTGCACTTGAAATACAGAAAATACCTGTGGACCGACATTGAATCCGCAGAAGTGCGACAATACAAACCAATCCTCGAATACGGCGGTTACGGAATCCGAGGATTTGGGAACAACCGCGCTTTCAACATTGCAGGAAAAACAGGTTTGCAAATCGTTTTCAAAGACGGACGCAAATTGCTCATCGGCACACAAAAAGCAAATCAACTTATTGAATTACTGAATTGCCAACCTTTAAAAAAATAAAAACGTTAAGTAAAAAACTTAAAATTCAAGATGATGATGCGATTCGATAAACTGTTACTTCTAATTTCTTTAGTTTCTTTCTCCGCTTTTGGACAAAGCTACCGTTGGCTCGACAGCGCTTCCACTTGGCATTACACTTATTCCGACGGATTTTCAGGTGGCTACCAAAAAAACACTTACGTCGGCGATACCACGATTTACGGCAAAAATTGTCAAATGATCAAACGTTTTCAGGAATCGAAATTGTATACTGGTCCTGATACTTATATATTTTCTGGCGAAGTGGCTTTGCCCAATTATTACACCTACAAAAGCAACGATTCCGTTTTTGTTTCCGACAATGGCGCTTTCTATTTCGCGTTCAAACTCAATCCAAGCATCGGCGAAATTTGGAATTTAGGCGAACACACCAATTTCATGACAAGTGAAGTCGAAACGGCTTATGTGAAAGTGGACGCCATCACGCCACACGATTACAACGGAACGATGTTGGACGACATTTACCTCATCGCTTGCCAAGCAGACGGAACGCCTATCGAAAATTCTTTTCCTGCGCCTGACACGGTGGTTTTCTCAAAACTCGCTATGGTCAACGCAAAATTCGGATCTTTTGGCGGTTTCGAATCTTTCAGATATTCTTATGTGACTGGCATCATCGACGAAACACTTCCCGTTTACCTGCTTTGCTTTGAATCTGCTGATTTTGACTTTACCCTCATCAACCCAACGCAAAATACAGATTGCTACAACGGCATTTTCGCTAGCATTTCAGAAAATGAACTGACTAAATTCAACATCGTGCCCAACCCAACGAACGATGAAATCACCATCACCAACCTTCCCGCAGCCGCCAAATTGGTGCTCTACGACCAACAAATGAAAAAAATCTCCGAGAAAAACAACGCAGATTTTGAAGAAACCATTTCAATGAAACTATTGCAAAATGGTTTGTATTTCGTTCAGATTTTGAATGAAAACGGAGAAGTTGTTGGGATGGAGAAAGTATTGAAGGCAGATTGAACTAAATGTTTAATTTTTAATTGTTTAGGGGTTTTGTGTTGATTGATTAAAAATCAGTTGGTTTTTGTGGATTTTTTGGAATTTAATGGTTAGATTTGGTTTTTAGAGGATTGGATGATGAATGAGATGAAATAAAAATGCGTTGCTTTTTTGGAGATATTATAAAAAGACTTATCTGTTTTTAAACGTTTTTCACATTGATAATAAAACATTTAAATCCATCAATTATAATTGAAAATAGGCGCACCACGAAGTAGCAGCGAAGCTAATTAGGTTTAGCAAAAAGTTGGGTGCAAGTATACCGATACAAAACAGACATAAATGAAAAAACTATAACGTAATGGATGAAAGACAATACGAAAAAGATTGGCCTGGCTTGCCCGTTAAGTACCTAATTATTGCGTCAAAAAAATACATTGTGTTTCTTGACAACGACAATGATTTAGATTGGCAAACAACTGATTCTTTCGATGATAGAGAATTAACGCCAGAGCAAAAAATAGGATACAATGAAGTTAAAAACGAAATTGATAGTGCTGAGTGTATTCCTGCCGATAATCTTGACGATAAGATTGTAGTTAGCTTCAAAAAGCAACTTGGAGAAGCTTTGGTTCGTGCTTTTGAAAGCGATTTTGAAAACGCTAAAAAAATGGTTCTTCACGCGAAAGAATTTATTTTAAAAAGAAGTATAGAGCAATCTCGTTTTATGTTTTTAACTTCTTGCGGGGTAACGACTTTATTTTCACTAATTCTTTTCATTGTTCTTTGGATTTCAAAGGAATTCGCAATAGATGTGCTTGGTGAAACGGTTTATTATTCAGCCTTGTCTTGTTTAATTGGTGGATTAGGCGCATTGCTATCCGTTATTCTTAGAATGGGTAAATCAAACTTGGATTTCAATGCAAGTAGAAAATTACATTATTTGGAAGGATCAAGTAGAGTAATTGCGGGTATGATTTCAGCATTAATAATAGCGATTTGTGTTAAAACAGGAATTTTACTTCCAATTTTTTCCAAGATTGACTCAACACATTTAGCAATGATTTTGTCGGGAATTGTGGCGGGGACGAGCGAACGTTTTGCGCCTTCAATAATAAATCAACTTGAAAAACAAATTAACACTAATCAATAATGAAAAGACGAATTTTAATTATTACAAATGCTGGAAAGATTGGTGCTGCAAACTATTGTCAGGGTGTATACAAGGACAAAGATAACTATGTTTCTTTTTTCAAATCAGGTTACGGTGGATACTATTCAGATTCCGAGATAAGAACATTTGACAAACCAACAAAAGCTAAAGTTGAAAGTGAACTTTCTCTGTTAACCAACGACGAAATTGAGTTTTCTATCATAATCTTTTGTGGACACGGATGGTATTCAACAAAAAGCAATTCCAATATTTTTGAACTTAATGATAGTAAAGAGCAAATAGACTCTTTAAAATTTCGCCTTGGAGCTAAGAAAAGAATTATCATTGAGGACAATTGTAGAGAACCCTATGCTGAATATATTACTGAAAGTTTATCAAAAGCATTTAGTACAACTGCATTAAGCGGTAGTAAAAGTCAACAAATCAGCCCAGCAGAGTGCAAGAAATATTACAATAACAAAATTTTAGAATGTCCTGAACAAATAATTATTGGACAAGCTTGTAATATTGGAGAATTAGCTGGAGACAGTAATTCTACTGGTGGTTATTATTCGGGCAGTTTGCTTAAACAAACCCTCGACAAAGCAAAGGAAGACTTGAAGACGATTGATTTATCAAAAAGTTTTAAGACATACAATTTCCCTTCAAGCCACACTAACGCAATCCCACTTGTTAGAACTCGTAGTGGAAATAAACAAAATCCCCAAATTGAAAAACCGAGACTAACTGACGCAAACAATTATTTACCTTTTGCTGTAATAGCTTAAGTAAACCTTGCAAGTATAAAAACACCAGCCCCCAGCACACGTTAGTGGCTAGTGTAATGCAAAAACTTAAAAATAAATATTAAATGTTATGAGCCAAAAACCTATTAATAAAATCAATAAAGAACAACCTTTGTTATTTGATTTTTTTGATGAAACTGAGGAAGAAGCAATAGACTTTCGATACATTATTACAAGTTATGGAGCAGATTATCCAGTAGATAGTTTAATGAAAAGAATTGATGATGAAGTAATATTTGTGCCACCATTTCAAAGACAATTTGTTTGGAATATAAATGAAGCTTCGAAATTTATTGAGTCTTTAATTTTAGGTTTACCTGTTCCTGGAATATTCCTATCAAAAGAAAAGGAAACAAATAAATTGTTGATTGTCGATGGACAACAAAGATTATTAACTCTGTATAAGTTCTATCAAGGTTTTTTTGATGGTGAACAATTCAAATTAGTTAACGTGCAGGAAGACTTAATTGGTAAGACGTATCGGACACTTAAACCATCAGATAGAATTAGACTTGATGATTCTATATTGCATGCTACGATTGTTAGACAAGATGAACCAGATGATAATGACAGCAGTGTTTATCAAATATTTGAAAGATTAAATTCAGGTGGACGTGCGTTACGACCTCAGGAAATAAGAGCTTGTATTTATTATGGAGAATTTAATCAGCTATTATCTGATTTGGTCATGCGACCTTCTTGGAGAAGAATCTTTGGTAAAACTTCAGATGAAAGATTAAAAGAACAAGAATTAATCTTGCGATTCTTTGCCTTACTTTTTTATCTCAATGTATATGAAAAACCCCTTAAAGGATTTTTAAATACGGTGATGAGTAGAAATAGAGATTGCAAAGAACACGCTAAAGATGAAATGACCAAAATCTTTGAAAAAACCTTCGATTTTATATCAACGAATATTTCC
The DNA here is from genome assembly GCA_044361165.1 of Crocinitomicaceae bacterium. Lineage (GTDB taxonomy): Bacteria > Bacteroidota > Bacteroidia > Flavobacteriales_D > Crocinitomicaceae > JAQVCM01. The sequence goes on from JBIKJE010000024.1 coordinate 22,998, forward strand.
ACTAAACCTTTCAGAATAAAAAGAAATTTAAACCTTGGTGCGTTTGATGCGATTTCCACTGGACTTGCTGTTAGATTACTAAAAGCAGATATCTGTGATATAAAATCATTTAGAGATGCGTATAATACTTTAATTGAAGACAAAGAATTTATTCATATTGTTCAAGGAGGAACATCTGATGAAAAGAACATTCAACGGAGAGTACAAATGGCAATTGAAGCATTTGAAAAAATAGGTTGATGGCTGACTACAGATTAAATCTTTTAGAAAGAAACTTAGACAATTTGTTTTCAGAGGTTTCTAGCCTTGTCGAAGATGATATTAATAAAGCCCATCTTTCACGATATTTATGTGTAAGAACTTCAGGATATTTAGAAAGTGTAATTAGGAATTTAATTGTTAATTATTGTGAAGGAACTTCACCGAAAGAAATTGAAACCTATATATCAAAGAGATCCAAGTATATAACAAATCTGGAGTATAAAAAAATTCTGACTTTATTGGATGAATTTAGCACCGAGTGGAGAGTAGCTTTTGAAAACAGTATAAATGAAGAACAAAAGGCATCTATTAATTCAGTTGTTTCAAACCGAAATAATATCGCTCATGGTAACACAGATAGTATAACCTTTAGAAACATGAAAGAATATTATAGTCATGTGAAAGAAGTAGCAGAATTACTTAAAAAAATAATAAAAAAATAAGAACATCTAACATTCTCTAATCAAAATAGCGCAACAAATATGCTTGAGAAAAAGCGCCGCATTGCCTAGTACATAAGCATTAAATTAATTAAGCGCCATATCTCAAAGACTGTGAATATTAATATTTCGCGACAACAACAATATTTCTACGCTGAACAAACCAAAATGCTAACAAATAAAAAACAAACGAAAATAAACTCTTCTAAATTTTCGTATTTTAGCATCTTTAAATAAATTGAAAAATTAGAATGAAATTAAAAGAGAAAATATCGCTCGAAAAAGTATTTGAAAAAGAATACAAAGTAAAACTTGTTGAACTTGAAAGTAACAAGGAAGCGGTAATTACTCATTATTTACATAATAACAAAAATGGAGTTTCTCAATTTTTCAAAAAAGATGCGGTTAAATACACGAAAGAAATTTTACAGTATCAATTTCCAAATGAAGATATTTCAACATTAGTAGCCGAAGAAGCGCTGCAATATGGAATTTTTGACACATTTGAAATTCCATTTCCGCCAGTAGAAAATCCAAAATTTAAGTTTATTGATCTTTTTGCTGGTATTGGTGGATTTCGTTTAGCCCTTCAAAATTTAGGTGGTAAATGCGTTTTCACGAGCGAATGGGATAAAGAAGCAAAACGCACCTACAAAGCCAATTTTGGAGAAAGACCTTTTGGTGATATTACCAAAGAAAATACAAAAGCTTTTATTCCAGATAATTTCGATTTGCTTTGTGCTGGTTTTCCGTGTCAAGCATTTTCAATAGCAGGAAAACGCGGTGGATTTGAAGATACAAGGGGAACATTATTTTTTGACGTTGCAGAAATTATCAAGCGCAAACAACCAAAAGCAATTTTTCTTGAAAACGTGAAGGGTTTGAGAAACCACAATGGTGGAAAAACATTGGCGACTATTCTCAATGTATTACGAAACGATTTAGGATATTTTGTACCGGAACCGCAAGTTATAAATGCAAAGGATTTTGGCGTTCCACAAAATAGAGAACGGATATATATCGTTGGATTTCATCCAAGTACGAAAGTTACATCTTTTGATTATCCTAAACCTTTAGATAAAAAAGTAACTTTTGCAGATATCAAAGAACAAAAAGTTCCTGCAACAAAATATTTCCTTTCAACTCAATATGTTCAAACTTTAATTAATCATAAAGCACGACACGAAGGAAAAGGAAATGGTTTTGGCTATGCAATTATACCTGACAATGAAATTGCAAATGCTGTTGTTTGCGGCGGAATGGGTAGAGAACGAAATTTAGTTTTAGATCATAGAATTACTGACTTTACACCAACAACACACATAAAAGGAACCGTAAATCGCGAAGGAATTCGTAAAATGACTCCCCGTGAATGGGCAAGATTACAAGGTTTTCCAGACGATTTTTTAATTCCAGTTGCTGACGCTTCTGCTTATAAACAATTCGGAAATTCTGTTGCTGTTCCTGCAATACAAGCAACTGCAAATCAGATTTTAGAACTAATCGGAGTTAAGAAATGATAGCAGGAAATAAAGGAGAATGGAGTGAAGTTTACACACTTCTAAAAGTCATTTCTGACAAACAACTTTTTGCTGGGGATAGTAATCTTAACAAAATAGAAACTTTGATTTTTCCAATAATCAAGGTACTTCGTGATGAAACCAATGGAACTTATGAATTTAGTTATGACAATGATTTAGTCATTGTTAAAAATGGCAAAGATGAAATCAGAATTTCTGTTTTAGAATTTCAAAAGCAAGCTCATTTTCTCCTGACTAAACTCAAAGAAAAAACAAACGCCACATTTTCAATTCCAGAAATTGAAAGTTTCATAAATTCATTTGACAGTCATTCATTAAAAGCAAAATCAACTGTAAAAAGTGATATTCGAATTGTAATTCACGATCACAGAACTGGCACAAATCCAGAACTTGGATTTAGTATAAAGTCTCAAATTGGCGGTGCTTCAACTTTATTAAATGCTGGAAAAACAACGAATTTTATTTTCAAGATTAACAATTTGAAACTTACTCAAAATCAAATTTTGGAAATCAATGAAATTGAAACTAGAAGTAAAATCAAAGACAGAATTGAAAAAATAGCACAACTTGGAGGAAGTTTAGAATTTCAAAAAACTGAAAGTTCTGTTTTTGGAAATAATCTGGTTTTAATTGATAGCGCTTTGCCCAAAATAATTGCTGAAAGTTTACATTTATTTTTCACCTCATCATTTTCCTCAATCGTAGAATTAACTAACCATGTTTCAATTAAAAATCCACTGGAATTTAATTTAGAAACGAATCATCCATTTTATTCATATAAAATTAAACGATTCCTAACAGATATTGCTTTAGGAATGATGCCATCGAAAGTTTGGACAGGAGAATTAGATGCAACTGGAGGATATTTAGTTGTCAAAGAAAATGGAGAAGTTTTGTGTTACCACATTTACAATCGCAACGAATTTGAGGACTATTTATTTACCAATACGAAATTAGAAACTGCTAGCAGTACTCGCCATGAATTTGGAAAAATTTACGAAGAAAATGGTGAGATGTTTTTTAAACTTAACCTGCAAATACGCTTTAAATGAAGGAGGAAATTCTAAATAAAATAAAAATTCTTCATCAATTACGAACTAGCGGTGTTCATCAACAATATATTGAGCACATCAGATATCCATTTTTTAGAAATTTAGTAGCTGATACTAAAATCTCATTTGATTTTCCGATTACGTTTCTTGTTGGAAAAAATGGGGGTGGTAAAAGTTCAACTTTGCAATCTTTATATGGATGCCCTAAAGGATATAGCCTAGGAGATTATTGGTTTACAACTGAACTCGACCCCATAAAAGAGTTTGAAAAAAATAGAAATTGCTTCATCTATGGTTATAAAGAAGAAAATAATATTAAAGAGGTAATTAAACAAAGAATTCACCATAAAAAATACAACAACCCTGATTATTGGGAAACAGCAAAACCAAATTTAGGATATGGAATGATTGACGAAAGAAATTCTCCAATTTCTAAAAACGTTATTTATTTAGATTTTCGTTCAGAACTAAGTGCATTTGATAAGTTTTTCCATTTTTTAAATTTTAAATCGCAAAAACATAAATCTAAACAAGATTATTTAAGGCATTATTCCAAAAAATTAAAGGAGGCTTTCGATAAAAACAATATAATTACTTATCGAAATACAGTAAAAAATAAAGCTAAAATAACTTTAACAGACTTAGAAACTACAATAGTTTCTGAAATTTTAAGAAAAGAATTTGAAAAGATTGAAATAATCGAACATAACCTTTTTAAAGACTGGGGCATTTCAATTCGTTTAAAGCAGAAAAATCTTAATTATTCAGAAGCTTTTGCAGGAAGTGGGGAAACGGCTGTTGTTATTCTTGTTCATAAAATATTTAATGCACCTAAAGAAAGTTTAATTTTATTAGACGAACCTGAGACCTCCTTGCACAGTGGTGCTCAAAAAAGATTAATATCTTTTTTATTAGATCATTGCATTCAGAAAAAACATCAAATTATAGTTTCCACTCATTCACCATTTCTTATAGAAAATATGCCAGATAATTCTATAAAAGTATTTTCAACGCTAAGCAGTAATGGCAAATTTATTATCAATAGTGATAGAAGTTACAAAGAAGCTTTTCACGAATTAGAAATTGAAAACACGAACAAAAAAACAATTTTAGTTGAAGATAAAACCGCTAAATTACTAATCGATAAAACTTTAGAGAAATTAGGTACTGCTATACAAGACATCTTTGAAATTAAATGTTTTCCAGGAGGCGTAAATGATTTACATCAAAGTATTACTACAATCATGGAAATTCCAAACAATATTTATGTCCTTTTAGATGGTGATCAAAAGAAATTACCTTCTCCAATTGATTTAAGTACTATTCCACCGAAAGAACAAGACACAAGTATTAAACTGAAAGCGCTAATTAAAAGCCAAATTGGATGCGATATTAAATTTCATCTTGACGGAGGAAACCAAAGTAGGGATTTAAAAGAGCAGCAGACCAAAAATTTTGCTATTAAATATCTTGAATTTTACAAAAATAATGTATTTTACCTTCCTTTAAATATACCAGAGGATATAATCTGGGATGAAGAGTTAGCAAAAAAACTTTTAAGTATATTTAAAAATACGACAGATATTTCTTCAATTTTATTAAAATCAACAAACTCTAAAGAATTGCTTTATCATTTTTGCATTGAATGTTATGGGAATACTAATCAAATCGATAGTACTATCTTACAATTTACATCAAATTGGTTGAATAAAGAAGATTTAAATTATGATTACATCAAAAATTTACTTGATCAACTAAAATCCTAAACAAATACAAATCGAAAAAGAATCTGCAACAATAAATTCAATCTATCGAACAATTACCCAGTTTTCTTGGTTAATGCCATATAGCAGAAAGAAACTACACGCTCTAAAGTAAAGCGCCGCATTTATTTCTGCATCAAAAGCAAAGTACCATGGAAACATTCAAGCAAAAAGCATTGAGATTTATGTACCCGATGATTCGTAAAATGGGACAGTCGAGCAAGAATGGCGTGGTGGTGAAAAACATCAAAAACGCTGCTCCAAAAACGTCTTTTTATTCGCTTCGTGCAGTTTTAAATAACAACCAGGAAATTGATTTCAAATCATTTGCAGGAAAGAAAGTATTGTTGGTCAACACGGCCTCAAACTGTGGCTATACAGGTCAATATGCAGAATTGCAATCACTCCACGAAAAGTTGGGAGATCAATTGATGATCATCGGGTTTCCTGCCAACGATTTTGCATCGCAAGAAAAAGGCAATGACGCTGAAATTGCACAATTTTGTCAGGTAAACTACGGCGTCAATTTTCCGATTGCAAAAAAAGGCGTGGTTGTTAAAAATGCTGAGCAACAAGCAGTTTACCAATGGCTCACCGACAGCAAAGAAAACGGCTGGAACAATCACCAACCAGATTGGAATTTCGGAAAATACTTGGTCAGCGAAGAGGGAAAATTGATCGGCTATTTTGGTCCGTCGATTTCGCCACTTGATGGTGATTTTTTAAAGGTAATTAAGAAGTGATCATTGATATTTGGATAGAAAATTATGTCATCTGCTGTAGTTCCCATTGCAACTTGCTTGAAAGCTAATCCTTACACCCACAAGTCTCACACTCCCCACGCGTAGCAAATCCTTTCTCCGAACATCCACTATACGCCTTCAACTCACATTCATTCTCCGCAGCATTGAAAAACCAGCGTTGAAAATACGCTTGACACATTTCATTCGTTGGCGCAGTTTCCTTGCAACGCGCATCTGTTGAAGTGATTTTACAAGTTTTGTCGCAAGAAAATGCAACGAACGCCAAAGCAATAATGATCATTTTTTTCATCATGCAAGATTTTAGATTTGAAGCTAATTTACTAAAAATTCAGTAAATCTCCTAATGCGGTTCTTACTTTTTCGCTATTGGTCAACAAAGCAGCTTCTAGCGTTGAATTCAATGGGATGGCTGGTGTGTCCACGGAGCCAACAATCGAAATCGGTGCGTCTAAGAATTTGAAATTGTCGCGTTGAATGCGTCCTGCCAAGCCCAAAGTGAAAGATGCTTCGGTCGATTCTTCGGTCACCAACATCACTTTTCCGTGCGTTTTCGCTACCTCGTTGATTTTGTCTGTGTCCAATGGATTCAAGGTGCGCAAATCTAAGATTTCCACTTTTCCTTCGAAAGATTTAGCTGCTTCCAGGGTCCAATAAACGCCTCTTCCGTAGGTAATCACCACGCAAGATTCGCCTTTTTCAATCGCAGTTTGATCCGCTTCTTGCACCACACGCGCTTTTCCAAAAGGAATCACGTAATCTTCATCCGGCTCAATCGACATCGCGCCTTCCGTTCCTGGAATTTTAGACCAATACAAACCTTTGTGCTCCAACATCACCACTGGATTTGGATCGTAAAACGCAGCTTTCATCAAACCTTTCAAATCCGCACCATTCGACGGATAAGCGATTTTCACCCCGCGGATATTCGTCAACACAGATTCTACACTCGAAGAGTGATACGGTCCACCAGAGCCATACGCGCCAATCGGAACACGCACTATGCAACTCACCGGCCATTTGCCATTCGACAAATAATACGAGCGACTCACTTCGGTAAACAATTGATTCAATCCTGGCCAAATGTAATCCGCAAATTGAACTTCCACAATCGGTTTCAACCCAACTGCCGACATTCCAACGGTCGAACCAATGATAAATGCTTCTTGAATTGGCGTATTGAAAACGCGGTTGTCACCAAAAGTTTGCGCCAAAGTCGCTGCTTCGCGAAAAACGCCTCCTAAACGGCCTCCAACGTCTTGTCCATACAACAACGCTTCTGGATGTTGGTGCATCAATTCACGCACCGCGAAAAGCGCACTGTCGACCATTACGGTTTTCTTTTTTCCTTGCGGTTCACGTTCGCCTTTTTCTTCTGTAATCGGCGTTGGTGCAAAAATGAAATCGGTCACCGAATCTGGCGATGGATCTTCTGAATTCAACGCTTTGTCGTAATCAGCATCCACCAAGGTTTGTACTTCGCTTTCAATATTCGAAATGACTGAACTTTCGATGTCTGATTCAGTCAACAATGCTTTCAATTTTGGATATGGATCTCTGCTTTCCGCTTCTTCCAAATCGTCTCTGTACCATTCTTTGCGCACGCCTGATGTGTGGTGTCCCAACAAAGGCACTTTCGCATGTACGATAAATGGTCGTCTTTCTTTTCGAATGATTTCAAAAACTTCTTGAATCGTTTGGTACGACAAATCAAAATCGCTTCCGTCAATCGTTCTCACTTCAATTCCGTTGAAACCTCGAGCGTATTCGCTCATATCCTGCGCACGCGTTTCCGCTGCACTGGCTGAAATGTCCCAGCCATTGTCTTGCACCAAATACAAAATCGGATATTGTTTCAAAGCCGCCATTTGCAATGCTTCAGAAACTTCGCCTTCCGTGCAAGAAGCATCGCCCAACGAACAAACAACCACAGGATTCAATCCGCCGAAATCTTCCGCCAAACCTTGTTTTTCTTTGTACTGAATTCCCATCGCAACACCCGTTGTAGGAATCGCTTGCATCCCCGTTGCAGAAGATTGATGTGGAATTTTAGGCATGTCATCTCTTTTCAAAGACGGATGCGAATAATAAGTTCTACCTCCTGAAAAAGGATCGTCTTTTTTGGCGAAAACTTGCAACATCAATTCGTATGGTTGCATGCCAATTCCCAACAAAATACTGTCGTCACGGTAATAAGGCGCAACCCAATCTTGCGGCAACAATTGCAAACCAACCGCCAATTGAATCGCTTCGTGTCCGCGTGAAGTTGCGTGCACATATTTGGCAGTAATTTCTTTGTTTGCTTCGTATTTTTCAGCCAATGTTTTAGCCGTACACATCAAGCGAAAAGCCTTCAACAAGGTTTCTTTATCTGTTTTGATGTTACTCAATGTTGTACTGACACTTTTATTTTCCATAATTCAGGATGCAAAAATTTGGTTCAAATATACTGATTCTCGTATGAAGTTGGCAATGAAATTGCGTGATTATTTCCCTTTAAAAATCTCCAAAATAGGTTCGCCCGTAGTTGCATTTGGCTTTTGAAGATTCAAAATGTGCACCAAAGTGGCTGTAATGTCTGTGATATTGACTTTGCGAAAAACCTCTTGTTTGGGGATATTGGTTCCGTACCAAATGAGCGGCACATGCGTATCGTAATTGAAAGCAGATCCGTGACTTGTGCCTTTGTGCGCCTTTTCATCAGCAGAACCTGTTGGTAAGTAACCCGGTTCCATCAAGTACAAAACATCGCCACTTTCTTCGTAGCGAAAACCTCTTTTTACCATGTCTTTCCACTCATTGTCAAGGTCTGAATTTTCCAATTCTTGCGCTGTAAAAACACGCTTCACTCCTGTCCAAGCGCGCACTTCATTTTTCACATATTCTTGTGCAACTGTTAAATCTATCTGCTTGTTTTGCATCAATTTTCGGTCAAAATAAATGTTGTTGTTGTCGTGCGCCGTGATGAAATTTACGCCAAATTTGGTTTCGACTTTCTTTTTTAATGAATCCAACAAAGGCTCAGCAAACAAATATCCGCCGGGCAAATTTCTATCCGTCAAATATTGTGGAACTGGCACAACCGCGTGATCAGCAGTCAGAAACAACACAAAATTGTTTTTACCCAATTTCTCTTCCAAGGATTTCACCAAGCGCGCGATTTCTAAATCCAAGCGAATGTAAACGTCTTCAATTTCGATTGAATACGGTCCAAAAGCATGCCCTGCAATGTCTGGCGTTGAATAACTGATGCACAAAAAGTCGGTATTCGAAGTTTCGCCCAATTTTTCACTTGTCAAGGATTGAATCGCAAAATCTGTCAAAAAGGTATTCGCGAATGGCGTGACTGTGAAAAGATCGTATCCAGGTTTGTCACCTTTCATTTGTTTCAAATCATAAGGAAAAGTCGGCGTTTTTTTGCCACCGATTAATTGCTCGTAAGGCGTATTATCTGGTCCACTTTCGGTATATTGCGATATGTCGAAATGTGTGTTCCAAGTTTGTTGCATATATGCGTCGACCATTTTTTTGGCGTTGAAATCTACAATCCAACTTGGCAATTCTTTTTTGAAATAAGAGCTGGTCAAAAATCCGCCTGTGGTGTAATCGTACCAATACGAACCGTCAGACAAATGTCCGCCCGGCAACACCGCGCTTCGGTCTTTGATCGACATGGAAATCACTTTCGAATTGGGATAAGTCAATTTCAATTGATCGGTAATCGTGTTGGCTTTCAAGTTGTGCGGAGAACTTTTCCCGCCCGCATAATTTGAACCAACAGGTGAAACGGTTGAATCAGCCACGCAATAAGTGTCTTTGTTCAAAGAACGCACAAACCAATCATTCCCCACAATTCCGTGGTTGCTTGGCGTAGTTCCAGTGTAAATCGAAGCGTGCCCAGGACCGGTGTAAGTCGGCACATAATTGTATTGCGTATTTCTGCAATGCGTCCCGTTTTTCATCAATTTGACAAACCCGTTTTTAGAAAATTTAGATTGATAGCGAAACAAATATTCATAACACATTTGATCCACGACGATTCCAACCACCATTTTAGGTTTGGTTTGCGCGTGAAAGGTGTTTGAAAATGTGACGATTATAAGAAAAAGGAAAGATTTTAATCCCAGATTTTTAAAAACTTGCATGCTGATAATTTTGATTACCCAAAGCTAAGATTTTTAAAGGGAATTGGTTTGAAAAAATTGGAATTATTCAAATTCGGTTTGGGTAAAATGGATTTATACGTTTTGTTTTTAAAGCTGAATTGAGATGCTTACTTTCCCTCCCAATCCTTTTTCAACAATATCGAACAATGTTTTAAGTGTCATGTTACTTCCATCATTCTCGACTCTTGAAATATAAGTTCTTTTTTTATCGACCAATTCAGCGAGTTGTTCTTGAGTTAAGTGTTTTTCTTCGCGCGCTTTTTTCAGGAGCAATCCGATTTTAAATGACTCGAATTCACGTTCCAACTCATCACGACGAGAAGTACCCTTTTCACCGTACACTTCATCTTTGATTTCTTTCCATCCTCTTGTGCTCTCGCGGACTTTTTGATTCATAATGTAAATGTAACTTATAAGTTACTATTTTCCAAGTTCATTTTTTGGACTTTAGATATGAATGGAATATTTACTCTAACTTAAAATCGATTTTCGCGTTTTGTTTTTGTCATAGTTTCACGTTGTGTCTGCTCCGCGGTTTATTCAAAAAGACACGCCAAAAACGATTAGATTATTATGTCATCACAACGGTTCCGAGAAAACGGAACCGTTTTAAAAATATGTGGCACTTTCAGCGCTTTTGCGCGTTTTAAGGTATATCTTTTATTTTTTGGATTATATTCCCCATTTAAATCACGACGAAAAAACTGAAGGAAATTGTATCTGAGCGGGGAGGAAATCGATTTCTTAGATCTTTTCGGCCTAGGAAGAAAGGTTTTTAAAGGCGCACTGAAAATGTAGACTTTTGGAGGAAGCTACGCAGCGCTAGCGGAGTAGATCACCGACAAAATCACGTTTTCAGAAGCTTTTAAAATAAAGCGCATGAGGGAAAAAATTAAGTGCGTGCGAAAATTTGCGCTTTAACTTGATGACAAAGCCTTGATTTTTGGGTTCGTTTTGATTAAGCAAAAGGAACAAAAACCACAAGTTGGAAGATAAACCTTAGTCTATTTCGATGAACTTAATAGCAAACGGAGTGCTACCTCATAATATACATCTTCCCAAACTCTTTCTTAAAATGGGAATCTGCGCCAGACTCGCGGTGTTTGATGTCTTCTCCGTTGATTTGTGTCAATACGCGGTAGAGATAAACTCCATTCGCCAAAGGATCGCCGAATTCGTCGGTTCCATTCCAAGAGAATTCACTGATGTTTCGTCCAATGTGCATCGGGCCGAATTCGTCTTCGGTGATTTCACGCACCACTTTTCCGGTCACGGTCATCACTTGGATAATCATTTCATCAGGCACTTCAGAACCTGTGAGCGTGAACACAAATTTAGTGCTCGTACTGAACGGATTCGGATAATTCATCATGTAAGTGATCGAAGATTCATGAATCACTTCGAAAGTAATTCTGTATTCTAAATCGCCAGAAAGATTGCCACTTCGGTCAGAACCTTGCACAAGCAACGTGTATTTTCCATCCAATTCAAATAGCGCTGGATAAATGATTTTGAAACGTTTGTGTTGCGCTTCTGCTGGAATCCATTGCATGACCGTATTTCCATTTCCATCCACAAAAGGAATGCGTTTTTGAATGCCGTTTGGATCCGTCAAATAAATTCCAAAAAGCGTGGTATCGGAAATATCATTCATCACCAAATAAGGATTGTCGTCTTTCAAGGAAATCAGCAATTCACTTTCAGGACTCACAATGTCGCCATTCAAAATGTGGACGCCATCAAAAGTGACATCCAAAATCGGATTGACATCATCGCCATCGACGTAGAAAGGCACTTGCAATAAATTGTTGAAATGGAATTGTTCCAATTGATCTGTGACCAAAGTTCCGTTAATGTAAGGATTCACTTCCATCCAAAGTGAATTAATTCCGCCGTAACCGACAGTCGAGAATGTAATCGTATCGCGAATCACATCAGAAGTTCTCAACGAATCTTGTCTTGCATAAGGAATGAAATGTTTGACGCGATTGACATCTTCAATCCAATAACTGATCAACAAAGAATCCATCGGATATTCGCTAATGTTTCTTACATCGACCGCAAATTTCACTTCTTGTCCTTCCAATAACGTGTCCACATCTGGAATCCAAGTATATTGGGTCGAACCATCAATAGCCGCCTCGGGAAGCGGTTGATACAAAACATGCCAACGATCAACTTGCGCCGGTGTTAAAGTAATTGAATCTTTATATCCTGCACTTAGTTTCATGAAAGGATAAAGTGTCGCATCGATGATATTATTCAACTGAATGATTGAATCTTTTGGTGTAAAAGTGGTATCAATAGTCAATAAAACAGTTCCTTGTATGTCCATTGCCTCGATTTTTAAATTCGTAACATCTTGCGTTGGATTTTCCTTTGCATCTTGTTTCCAATAAAGCGTTTCCCATTTCGCAGCAGGTCCGATAATCGTTGAATTTTCTTGTCCTTTGTAATCAAAACCATCCAAGGTTACGGTCAAATTAATTTTTTCTTGCACAGCATCTGGCAAGGTTGCAACAACCTCGCGAACTGAACTCAAATCGCCTTTTTTGTAAAAGAAAATAAAAGCTTTATCGTCACCTTGACCAATATTAACAGCACCTAAATCTTGAAAAGTTTGCGTCATAGAAGGTGTAATATCATCCCAAAACTCATACTGCGCTCGCACTGCTGTGTAAATCAAAATGTAATGTCCATCGGGAACAGAATCCAAAATCATACTGCGCATTGATTCCATGTGTGTTGGATTGTATTGACGGAATATAAAATATTTCTCTGGTCTTTTTCTACACGATACCGAACAGCCATTGTTTTCATTTCCAAATTGTCTGTTGGTATTAACCTCAGTACAAACACAGGAAGGCGTTGTAGTTGGACAATTTCTTGTAGCCCATGCTTCTAAAGTGACTGGATCAAATACAGCAACATGCAGTGCAGGAAAAGGTGTGCACATAGCATAATCGAGCAACTGATTGTCGATTTCAAATAATGTTCCGTATTGCTGCGTTGGGCCAGAAGCGTTGTTGTAAACATCAACACTTAACAATCGCGGAATTGTATCAAATTGCCTTGTTCTTGAAATACGATCATAAACAACGTTGAAGAAACTGTTTTTCTTGAATTGGAAAAAATGGTCTTGTCCCCAACCACGTTTTCCATTGATGTATTGAAAAGAACTTTCTCTCCAAAAAAGTACGCTACTATCCACAGCTACACGCCAAAAATAAACTGTACTGTCTTCGCAAACAAGTGGTGAACTTTGATTGGACGCAGCATTCAACCACTGCGAAGGATTGACTTCTTTTACCCCGCCTAGTCCAGAAACCATGGCGTATTTCTTGAATGGACTGTTAAATAAATCAGTGGTGTCAATTTCGAAACGGTAAGTATTAAATTCAGCAATAGGATTGACTGTTGAGCCTTTTAGCGTAACACTATCATATGGGACTACTGCAAATTCATACGGCAGTACGGGAACAATCCCGTCAATGTCAATTATCAGGGGTTTGTTTTCGATTCTATTGTTTGTATAGTCTTCAAATTCTGGATGAATCGAAGGAATATCCGCTTCAACTGTAAATTTATTAATTCCAATTCCGATATTTGGTTGCAGTGGAACTTTGAAAGTGAAAGTATCTTTGTACAATAAACTTGGCAAATAAAATTGATAAACAGAATCAACATTGCTTGGAAAAGTTCTCGTTACTTGCAATGCAAAAGTATCAGATATCGCTTTACCTAAATTCGTTAAAATGATGTTTACACCTATACTGTCCGTTGTCAAATTGATGTCATTTGGTGTAAAATACAACGACTGATCGTTGATATCAATTTCTGGTTTTGCATGCCAATTGATTCTCAACATCGGATCACCATGCAAAGTCATTTGTGTACAGGTGGTTTCACTGTAAATATCTGACCCAAAATTTTGGCGCACATTGGCAATCGAATTTTTGATCTGTTCACCCAAATACCCGCCATAATTTTGCGTTGAAAACTGACGATACAATTGATTTGAAAAGCGATTCAATGAAAAACCAAAACCCAGCCTTACACTCGAGATAAAAGCGATTGCTCCTTCTTCTGGCAGCAAGACAAAACTTTCAGACGTCGATTCATAATTTTGGAAAATATCTCCTGTATAACAAGCGTTTCCAATCACAATTGGATATTTTCCTTGGTTGTTCCAATTGGTTGGATCATCCACATTAATCTCAAATCCATCCACCGAAGCGTGACCAAAGAAATTCATCAAGGAAACACCACTTTCGATTCTTGAACTCACATCTGCAACAGCTGTTGGATCTAAAGGATCACTGCTCGTTTTCTTGTAAGTTGTCACATTTCCTCCAAAGTTTGCACCTTCAATGGTGTCTTTCATAGAATTCAAATAACTTTGAAATTCCATTTGATCCCCCAATGTTGTACCTCCCGAAAAATGCAACACTTGTTTTTGCCATTCTTTATTTGCTGAATTATAAGTGCTCTGCGGATCCTGATTGGCGTCGTATTCTTTGACTTTTTGCAAATACTCCAATAATTGTGTTTCTGTTTGCACAGCAATTCTGCCTGTTGGAATTTGTGGTTCCCATTCACCATTGGCCAAATTTGCAGTAATCAAAGCATCACTAGAAGGATATCCAAAAGACGGAATCAGAGAAGTATTGTAAGATGCGATACTTTTTCTCGTTCCCGCTACCAAACCGTTGAAACTTTCATTGGCTTCACGAATTCCTTTTCCAACCAAGAACAATGAT
>JBIKJE010000023.1:0-37754 GCA_044361165.1 Crocinitomicaceae bacterium
GGTTGAGTCAGACAATATGTTGATGATTTTGAATAAAAATGATGAGCAAAATTTGAAAAAATACATGGCTCCAATGGAGGAATCAAGTCCAAGTTTTTTTAAGAAAGATTGATTTTAAAAATACTTAAAAATAAAAGCGCCCGACTCATTTTGAATCGGGCGCTTTTGGTTTAGATTGAATTTTATTTTAGTCATTTTGACTTGATTTCCATTCTCTATATAACTCAAAGTAGCTTTTAGTTTCCATTACTACAACGCCTCCTGTTGTGTCACCGTATTTTGCAGGAATCCCACCTGTGTAAACCATCATTTCACCAATTGAACAACTTGGAACGTTTGATACTGCATTCATTTTTACGCCGTCCATCATGTAAATCATGTCGCCTTTTCTTGCTCCTCTAAAAACCAATTGGCCATCGTCGGCAACTTTGATATCTGAAGACATGGCTGCAATCATGGCTGTTTGATTGAATTTCAAAGGACTTCTTTTGATTTCTTCTGAGCTCATTTTGATTACTGGGTTAACTCCATATTTCAATAAATGAATTTGATTTCTATCGTAAATAATATCTACTACGCCTAAATCTTTCCCACTTGGTTCAAAAATAATAGTTTGTAGGTTTTCTATACCATCCATGTTGATTTCTCCTTGGATATTTTTCATTGTATCTCCTTCAGCAACAATAGTGAATAAATATTTTCCTGCTGGAATTGCTGAGATTCTGAATTTTCCGTTCATATCGGTCAAATCTTTGTAGATTGTTCCGTTTGATTCTGTGTAGACAGTTGCATGAGTTAGTTTCATGCTGTCAGCATTGATTACTGTTCCGATGATTTCACCAAACGCGCCTTGTGCACTTGCGATTCCTGGTAAAGCTAGAAGTGCTGTAAAAATTAACTTTTTCATAATTTGTAAGTTTTAAGATTAAACATTTCTACAAGGATGCGCAATGCATTACAATTCCATAAAATTACTTTAAAAAATTCTATATTATCTAATTGATTCTATAATCTTTTATGATTTTCAGATTTTTAAAAGAAAGTTTGAAGCAAAAAAAAATCCTGACCGAAGCCAGGATTTGATTATTTTGAATTAGAATTTTATGCTTCTTCTTCCTCTTCGTCGTCTGCATCAGAACCTTTTGCAGCACCACGAGCCATTTTAACTGAAACTACAACTGCGTTAGCTGGTTCCAAGAATTTCAAATCGTTGCTGTCAATTTGACTAACACGAATTGATTGACCAATACGCAATTTAGTAATGTCGATAGTGATAGCATCTGGTAAAGAACCAGGTAAACCAACAACTGTTAAACGACGGAAAACTTGTAACAATTTACCTCCGGCAAGTACACCACGAGAAGCACCTGTTAAACGAACTGGCAAACCAACTCTTACTGGTTTGTTAGCATCTAACTGGAAGAAATCAATGTGTCTTACTGTTCCTTTGATAGGATCTTGTTGAATATCTTGGATGATAGCAGTTGCTTTTTGTCCATCGATATCTAATTCAACTTGATAAACTTCTGGTGTGAAAACCAATTTTTCAATGTCATTTTTCTTTGCAGAAAAGTGAGTTTGTGTGCCTTGACCGTAAAGTACGCATGGTACCAAGTCTGCTCTTCTTAGAGCTGCAGCATCTTTTTTCCCTACGTTCGATCTAACCGAACCGCTCAATGAGATTACTTTCATTTTACTTGTTATTTATTGTTTATGATATTACAAAGTGAGAACTGATAGATTGATTATTCACCAATCTACGTATTACATCAGAAAAAAGTGCATCTATTGGAAGCACTCTGATTTTATCTGAATGTTGTTTTAACGGAATCGTATCAGTTACGATTAATTCGGTCAAACGTGAATTATTGATTCTTTCGTATGCTGGGCCAGAAAGAACTGCGTGGGTACAAAAAGCACGAACACTTAAAGCACCTTTTTCCATGAATAAATCTGCTGCTTTGGTTAAAGTACCGGCGGTGTCACACATGTCATCAATCAAGATAACATCTTTTCCTGCCACATCTCCGATAACGGTCATTTCAGCAACTTCATTTGCTTTCTTTCTTTGTTTGTGACAAATTGCCAGACCTGTATCCAATTTCTTAGCATAAGAATTTGCGCGCTTTGCACCTCCTGCGTCAGGAGCAGCGACGATCAAATTTCCATTATTTAGTGCCAACATTTCTTGGTAGAAAATAGTTGAAGCAAATAAATGGTCTACTGGAACTTCAAAGAAACCTTGAATTTGATCTGCATGTAAATCCATAGTGATGATGCGATCTACACCTGCTGCCATTAACATGTTGGCAACCAATTTAGCGCCGATAGCAACACGTGGTTTGTCTTTTCTATCCTGACGAGCAAAACCGAAATATGGAATTACAGCGATAATTTTTCTAGCAGAAGCTCTTTTAGCAGCATCAACCATCAATAAAAGTTCAAAAAGGTTATCAGCAGGAGGCATCGTTGACTGAACGATAAAAACATCTTGACCACGAACAGTTTCTTCAAATGAAGGTTGAAATTCACCATCACTAAATTCCATTACTTTCACGTCACCTAAAGAGATTCCATACGATTTTGCAATTCTATTAGCTAAATCTTGTGAAGCCCTTCCTGAGAAAATTTTTACACCAACTGACATTTTTCTAGTTTTAGAGGTTGCAAAGGTATTATTTTTTTATGGATTTTGAAAATCTAAAATGATTATTCAATTTTGAAAAAAAGAAGAGATTTATTAAAGTATCAGTTCTTTAATTATTTCGAACTTTGAATTTGTTAATAAAAGGTTTAAATCATTCCTTAAATATGTGCTTTTTCGACACTTTTTGTAGTTGCAAATTATATAACTTTGCGTTTTTATATATTCAATCATGCAAACAATTTTAGTGATAGGGGCGGGGATGTCAAGTTCTTCATTGATACGTTATTTTTTGGACAATTCAATTGAAAATAATTGGCAAGTAAGGGTTGTAGATCAAGATATTGAATTGGTAAAACGCAAATTGAATAACCATCCTGCTGGAATCGCTTTAAGTTTTAATGCCTTAAATCCAGTCGAACGAAGACCGGAGATTGAGAAAGCAGATTTGGTTGTCAGCATGCTTCCAGCCCGTTTTCACGTTGAAGTTGCCAAAGATTGTATTGAATTAAAAACGAATTTGATTACTCCTTCCTACGTTTCTCCTGAAATGAGAATGCTTGATGAAGCCGCTAAAAATGCTGGAATAATCATCATGAATGAGATTGGAGTTGACCCGGGTATCGATCACATGAGTGCGGCTAAAATCTTGGATGAAATCAAAGAAAGAGGAAGAATGATGTATAGTTTCAAATCTTTTTGTGGTGGCTTGATTGCTCCAGAAAATGACGATAATCCTTGGAACTATAAATTTACATGGAACCCGCGCAATGTTGTGTTGGCAGGACAAGGAGGTGCAGCTTGTTTTATTGAGGAAAATCAGTACAAATATATTCCTTATGGTCAGCTTTTTCAACGATTAGATGAGATCGAAATTGAAGGTTATGGCAAATTTGAAGGGTATGCGAATAGAGATTCGTTGTCATATAGAAGCGTTTATGGATTAGAAAATATTCCTACTATATATAGAGGTACATTGAGGAGAAAAGATTTCTGCAAAGCTTGGAATGTTTTTGTGCAGTTAGGAATGACTGATGATACCTATAAGTTAGAAAAATCTGAACAGTTAACTCCGAGAAGTTTTCTGAATGCTTTTTTGCCATTTAAAATTGAAGATACTGTTGAGAATAAACTAAAAAGATATTTTACTTTCGACGATGAGGAATTATTCAATAAATTTCTGTGGTTGGGGATTTTTGAAGATCATATTCCATTTGGAATTGAAAATGCATCTCCAGCGCAATTGCTAGAAAGTTTGGTAGTGAAAAAATGGGTTCTTTCACCTGAAGATAAAGACATGTTGGTGATGCATCATGAATTTGTCAGCGATTTAGATGGCGAGAAAGAAACGATTATTTCTTCCATGGTCAATATTGGAGAAAATCAGGTGTATACATCAATGAGTAATACAGTAGGTTTGCCAGTTGCCATTTGCGGGAAAATGATTTTAAACGGAAACTTAAAATTGAAAGGAGTTCAGATTCCAGTCATGAAAGAAGTTTACGATCCGATTTTAATGGAATTAGAATCGTTTGGTATTAAATTTATCGAAAAATACAATTAATTCTATTCAGTTACTTTTAAAGTATAGATAGTTTTATCTCCCTTACAGCGCTTTATTTTACAAGGTTTTTTTGTTTTGTGATTTCGTTATTGTCAAAGTAAAAAAAGAATCATCTTTTTTATTTTTAACAATTGGATGTGAAAAAAATCATTTAATTCTAGCTAAGCGCTTGGTTTCTAAAATTAATTCGCTATATTTGCACCCCCCAAAGTATGTTTGGGCAGTTTATTTATTTATAAAACACAGAGAATTAGTATGCCAACTATTCAACAATTAGTTCGCAAAGGTCGTACGGCAAATGTTAAGAAAAGCAAATCTGCTGCTCTTGATTCTTGTCCGCAACGCAAAGGGGTATGTGTAAGGGTTTACACCACTACTCCTAAAAAGCCGAATTCAGCTATGAGAAAAGTAGCGAGGGTTCGTCTCACTAATGGTAAGGAAGTCAATGCTTACATCGGTGGTGAAGGACACAATTTACAAGAGCACTCTTTGGTGCTTGTACGTGGAGGAAGAGTAAAAGATCTTCCTGGGGTTAGATACCACATTGTACGAGGTGCAGAAGATACAGCTGGAGTAGAAGGAAGAACTCAGCGTCGTTCCAAGTATGGTACGAAAAGACCAAAAGCGAAAAAATAATTTTAAAGCTTTCTAAGAAATGAGAAGAAGAAAAGCCAAAAAGAACCCCATCCTCCCGGATCCAAAGTTCAACGATGTTCAAGTAACGAAATTCGTTAATAACTTGATGTATGACGGGAAGAAAAACTTAGCGTTCAAAATTTTCTACGATGCATTGGCAATTGTAGATACTAAGTTAGAAGAAACAACAGGATTGGAAGCTTGGAAAAAAGCATTGGAAAATGTTACTCCAAGTGTAGAGGTTAGAAGTCGCCGTGTAGGTGGAGCTACTTTCCAAATTCCAACACCAGTTCGTGAAGACAGAAAAAATTCATTAGCTATGAAATGGTTGATCGGTTATGCTCGTAAGCGTAATGAAAAATCTATGGCTGGTAAATTGGCGTCTGAAATTATCGCAGCTTCTAAAGAAGAAGGTGCAGCATACAAAAAGAAAGAAGATACACTTCGTATGGCTGAGGCTAACAAAGCGTTCTCACACTTTAGATTTTAATTGACATGGCTAGAGATCTTAAATATACCCGTAACATCGGAATTGCAGCACACATTGATGCTGGAAAAACGACTACTACTGAGCGTATTTTGTATTACTCAGGAATGAGTCACAAAATTGGTGAGGTACATGACGGTGGTGCAACTACAGATTGGATGGAGCAAGAGCAAGAAAGAGGTATTACAATTACTTCGGCTGCTGTTACCATTGATTGGATGTACCGCGATGAGAAATACCATGTAAATATTATTGATACTCCAGGACACGTTGACTTTACAGTTGAGGTGAATCGTTCTTTAAGAGTATTGGATGGTTTAGTGTTCTTGTTTTCTGCAGTTGATGGTGTTGAGCCTCAATCTGAAACAAACTGGAGATTAGCTAACAATTACAATGTTCCAAGAATTGGTTTCGTTAACAAAATGGACCGTTCTGGTGCTGACTTCTTGAATGTTGTTAAGCAAGTTAAAGACATGTTAGGAAGTTACGCTGTTCCATTGCAATTGCCAATCGGTGCTGAAGATTCATTCGAAGGAGTGGTAGATTTAGTTAACTGGAGAGGTATTGTTTGGAATGAGCATGACAAAGGAATGACTTTTAAAGAAGTTGAAATTCCAGCTGACATGGTTGAAGAAGCTACTGAATACCGTGAGAAATTATTGGAAGCAGTTGCAGAATTCGATGAGTCTTTGATGGAGAAGTACTTCGAAGATCCAAACTCAATTACTGAGGATGAAATTTTAGCTGCATTACGTGCTGCTACAATTTCTGGAAAAATTGTTCCAATGTTATGTGGTTCATCTTTCAAAAATAAAGGTGTTCAAACAATGTTGGATTATGTAATGGCTATTTTACCATCACCATTAGATAATGGTGCTATTGAAGGTGTCAATCCTAAGACTGATGAAGAAATTGTTCGTAATCCTTCTTTTGATGAGCCTTTTGCTGGTTTAGCATTTAAAATTGCAACAGATCCTTTCGTTGGACGTTTGTGTTTCGTGCGTGCTTACTCTGGTAAATTACCAGCAGGTTCTTACGTTTACAATTCTCGTTCAGACAATAAAGAGCGTATTTCACGTATCTTCCAAATGCATGCTAACAAACAAATTCAAATTGATGAGTTAGGAGCTGGAGATATTGGTGCGGTTGTTGGATTTAAAGATATCCGTACTGGAGATACTTTGTGTGCTGAAGGGCATCCAATCGTATTGGAATCTATGGATTTCCCAGATCCAGTTATTGGATTGGCAATTGAACCAAAAACACAAGCAGATACAGATAGATTATCTATCGGTTTGAATAAATTGGCTGAAGAAGATCCTACTTTCCGTGTGAAATCTGATCATGAAACTGGACAAACTATCATCGAAGGTATGGGTGAGCTTCACTTAGAAATTATCGTTGACCGTTTGAAAAGAGAGTTCAAAGTTGAAGTTAATCAAGGTGCTCCTCAGGTTTCTTACCGTGAAGCAATTACTGGAAGCGTTGAACACCGTGAGGTTTACAAAAAACAATCAGGTGGACGTGGAAAATTTGCTGATATCTTGGTAAGAATTTCTCCTCAAGAAAACATTGAAAAAACAGGATTGGAATTCATTAACTCAATCAAAGGTGGTAACATTCCAAGAGAATTTATTCCTTCAGTTGAGAAAGGTTTCAAAGAGTCAATGAAAAATGGTGTATTAGCTGGTTATCCAGTAGATTCATTCAAAGTTGAATTGTTAGATGGATCTTTCCACGCTGTCGATTCAGATTCATTGTCTTTCGAGGTTGCTGCTAAAATGGCTTACCGTGAAGCATTGAAAAAATGTCAACCTATTTTGTTGGAGCCTATCATGAAATTGGAAGTTTTAACTCCAGAAGAAAACATGGGTGATATCGTTGGTGACTTGAACCGTCGTCGTGGTATGATGAAAGGAATGGATGACAGAGCAGGATCAAAAGTTGTTAAAGCTGATGTTCCATTGTCTGAAATGTTCGGTTATGTAACTCAGTTACGTACATTATCATCAGGACGTGCAAGTTCAACAATGGAGTTCTCACATTTTGCAGAAACTCCAGCTAACGTTACAAAAGATGTTGTAGCTAAAGTGAACGGTAAAGTAAACGCTTAATAAGTTTAGAAATGAGCCAGAAAATTAGAATTAAATTAAAATCATACGATCACAACTTAGTTGATAAGTCAGCTGAGAAGATTGTTAAAACGGTAAAGGCTACTGGCGCTGTAGTAAGCGGACCAATTCCATTGCCAACACATAAAAGAATCTACACTGTATTGAAATCTCCACACGTTAACAAGAAAGCACGTGAGCAGTTTGAATTGTGTTCTTACAAGAGATTGTTGGATATTTACAGTTCATCTTCAAAAACAGTAGATGCATTGATGCGCTTGGAGCTTCCAAGTGGAGTAGACGTAGAAATTAAAGTTTGATAAGAACTTTATATTTATAATTCATAATTTATAATTAACAAAGTATGCCTGGATTAATTGGTAGAAAAGTCGGAATGACTAGCATCTACAGTGCCGAGGGTAAGGCAACACCATGCACAGTGATAGAAGCTGGTCCTTGTGTCGTAACACAGTTAAAGACACAAGACAGAGACGGGTACGAGGCAGTTCAATTAGGTTTCGGTGAGCGTAAAGATAGTCGCACACCAAACGCATTGAAAGGTCACTTTAAAAAAGCGAATACAACACCAAAACAAACGGTTGTTGAGTTCAAAGGTTTTGAAGGACTAAGTCTTGGAGATGTAGTAAGCGTTGACATCTTCTCAGAAGGTGAATTCGTTGGAGTAGCTGGTACTTCAAAAGGAAAAGGTTTTCAAGGTGTTGTAAAAAGACACGGTTTTGGTGGAGTAGGTCAATCTACACACGGTCAACATAACCGTTTGCGTGCACCAGGATCAATTGGAGCTGCTTCTTATCCTGCAAGAGTATTCAAAGGAATGCGTATGGCAGGACAAATGGGAAACAAGCGAGTTTTGATTGAAAACTTAGAAGTTTTGAAAGTGTTAGCTGACAAAAATTTAATTGTAGTGAAAGGGTCTATTCCTGGAGCTAAAGGTTCAACCGTATTAATTGAGAGATAAAATGGAAGTTAAAGTATTTGACCAAACAGGAAAAGCTACTTCTAAAAAAGTAACTCTTTCGGATGCAGTCTTTGGAATAGCACCAAATGATCATGCAATTTATTTAGATGTTAAACAGCATTTAGCTAATCGTCGCCAAGGAACACACAAAGCGAAAGAAAGAGCAGAAATTGCTGGTTCAACTAGAAAAATTAAAAAACAAAAAGGAACAGGTGGCGCACGTGCTGGTAGTATCAAATCTGGTACAATCGTAGGTGGAGGTCGTATTTTCGGACCACGTCCACGTGATTATCACTTTAAATTGAACGTAAAATTGAAACGTCTTGCACGTAAGTCAGCTTTTGCGTACAAAGCACAATCAGAAGCGATTTTGGTATTGGAAGATCCAAATTTCGCAAGTATCAAAACACAAGAGTTTAAAAATATGTTGAGCAACTTAGAATTGCAAAACGATAAAATTCTTTTGATTTTAGGTTCTGAAAATGATAACGTATATTTGTCATCTCGTAACTTGAAACGTGTGAAAGTTGTTACTGCTGATTCAGTAAATACATTTGATGTATTGAACGCGAAAAAAGTGGTTTTGGCTGAGAGTTCAATAGAAGTAATTGAAAAGATTCTAAACTGATTTAGTGATGAATATAATTATCAGAAAGCCTCTAATTACTGAGAAAGCAACTGCAGCGAGCGAGTCTCGTAACAGTTTTACTTTTGAAGTTGCAAAGAGTGCAAACAAGATTGAAATTAAAAAAGCTGTCGAGAAGATGTATGGTGTTAACATAGTTAAAGTTCGTACAATGACATATGGCGGTGGTAAATCCTCTATCAAACAAACGAATAGAGGTATCGTTGTGCAACCAAACAACCCTTGGAAAAAAGCGGTAGTAACAGTTGCAGATGGAGAGACGATTGATTTGTTTAATAACATTTAAGAAAAAAGAATGGGTCTTAAAAAATTCAAGCCTACAACTCCAGGGCAAAGACACAAGATTAACAGTACTTACAAAGAGGTAACTACAAACATTCCTGAAAAGAGTTTGGTTGAAGGTATCAGTAAGTCTGGAGGTCGTAACAATGACGGTAGAATGACCATGAGATACATTGGAGGTGGTCACAAACAAAAATACCGTATCATTGATTTTAAAAGAGACAAGCAGGATATTCCTGCAACTGTTAAAACGATTGAGTATGATCCAAATCGTACTGCTCGTATCGCTTTGTTGTGGTACGCTGACGGTGAGAAAAGATACATCATTGCTCCTGAAGGTTTGAAAGTTGGAGATACTGTATTGTCTGGAAAAACAGCTACACCAAATGTTGGTCATGCAATGTTTTTGAGTGATGTTCCATTGGGGACAGTAATTCATAATATTGAATTGAAACCAGGAAAAGGAGGAGCAATTGCTCGTGGAGCAGGAACGTATGCACAGTTAAATGCGCGTGACGGTCGTTATGCAATTATCAAAATGCCTTCTGGTGAAACTAGAATGATTTTGACAACTTGTATGGCAACAATTGGTTCAGTTTCAAATTCTGAACATAGTTTAGTAGTATCTGGAAAAGCAGGTCGTTCAAGATGGTTAGGCCGTCGTCCACGTGTTCGTGGTGTTGTAATGAATCCTGTTGATCACCCAATGGGTGGTGGTGAAGGAAGAAATTCTGGAGGTCATCCAAGATCACGTAATGGAGTTCCTGCAAAAGGATACAAAACACGTGCTAAAACTAAGTATTCAGATAAGTTTATCATCGACAAAAGAAAGAAATAAGTCATGAGTAGATCGTTGAAAAAACCGCCGTTCGTACATTACAAGTTAAGTAAACGAGTGGACGAAGCTCACGCTTCTAACAGCAAAGCTGTGATCAAAACATGGTCAAGAGCTTCTACTATTACCCCAGAAATGGTTGGGTTAACAGTTGCTGTGCATAACGGGAATAAGTTTATTCCAGTTTTCGCTACTGAAAACATGGTAGGTCACAAGTTAGGTGAATTTTCACCAACGCGTAACTTCCGTGGACATGGAGCGGATAAGAAAAATAAGAAAAGATAGTTTTTTAAATTTATTAGTGACATGGGCGCTAGAAAAAGAGAAAGAGCTGAAAAGTTAAAAGAAGAGAAAAGCACAACTGCAATTGCAAGTTTGAAAGCTTCTCCGATTGCTCCAAGAAAGATGAGATTAGTTGCAGATCTTGTAAGGGGAGTTGACGTTAATAAAGCTCTAAATATTTTGCAACATAATTCGAAATTTGCCTCTAAAAGTTTGGAAAAGTTATTGCGTTCTGCAATTGCTAACTGGGAACTTAAGAATGAAGGTAAAAGTATTGAAGACGAAAAATTAGTTGTTAGATCAATTCAAGTTGATAGTGCAGCTATGATGAAACGTATTCAAACTGCACCTCAAGGAAGAGCGCATAGAGTAAGAAAAAGATCGAACCACGTTACCATCATAGTTGATGGTGCTAAATAAGTAAGGATAACATGGGACAAAAAACGAATCCAATAGGAAATAGACTTGGTTTCATCCACGGATGGGAGTCTAACTGGTACGGTGGAAATGATTACAAAGATAAAATCGTTGAAGACGATAAAATCCGTAAATATCTTTCTGCCCGTTTATCCAGAGCTAGTATCGCGAAGATTATTATCGAGCGTACGCTTAAACTTGTTACTGTAACTATTAACACGGCTCGTCCGGGTGTAATTATCGGTAAAGGTGGTCAAGAAGTTGACAAACTGAAAGAAGAATTAAAAAAATTGACGAAAAAAGAGATTCAGATCAATATTTTCGAGGTTAAACGTCCAGAATTGGATGCTCGTTTAGTTGCTGATGGAATTGCTCGTCAAATTGAAGCCCGAATTTCTTTCCGTCGTGCAATCAAGATGTCAATTGGTTCTACGATGAGAATGGGTGCAGAAGGTATCAAAGTAAAAATTTCCGGACGTCTTAATGGTGCTGAAATGGCTCGTACCGAGATGTACAAAGATGGACGTACTCCGTTACATACGTTCAGAGCGGATATTGATTACGCGGTAAGCGAAGCACACACTACATATGGTCGTATCGGTATCAAGGTATGGATCTGTAAAGGTGAAGTTTTCGGTAAGAGAGATTTATCTCCAAACATTGGTATGGCTGCAGGATCTGCTAAAGGTAGTGGTGCTCCATCTCAAGGTAATCGTAAACCAGCCGGAAATGGTGGTAAAAGAAAGAAAAAATAATTGATACAGTAAAATTTTCGGAAAATGTTACAGCCAAAAAGAACCAAATTCAGAAGGGTACAAAAAGGAAGAAACAGAGGTGAAGCTGAAAGAGGTAGCACCATTGCTTTTGGATCTTTTGGACTTAAAACCCTGGAGCCAGCATGGATTACTTCACGCCAGATCGAAGCTTCACGTATCGCAGTTACGCGTTACATGAAACGTGAAGGTCAGGTTTGGATTAGAATCTTCCCAGACAAACCAGTAACATCTAAACCTGCAGAGGTAAGGATGGGTAAAGGTAAGGGTGCTCCAAGTCACTGGGTAGCAGTAGTTAAACCAGGTCGTATTATGTTTGAAGCAGACGGAGTTCCTTACGAAATCGCAAAGGAAGCACTACGTTTAGCAGCACAAAAACTTCCTGTAAAATGTAAATTCATTGTTCGCAATGACTATGTTATACCAGGTAAATAGTTAGTAAGATGAAACAAGAAGAAATCACAAAACTTTCGTTGACAGACTTAAAGAGTCGCATCGGATCTAGCGAGGAGCAATTGTTAAAAATGAAAATTTCTCACAGTGTTACTCCAATGGAAAATCCAATGCAAATTCGTGTAATTAGAAAGACTATTGCACGTCTGAAAACGGAGTTGGGAAAACGTGAAACGCAGGCATAGCCTGCATTAAATGCAATTAGCTTCGTATGGAAAAGCGTAATTTAAGAAAAGAGAGAGTAGGTGTTGTTACTAGCGATAAGATGGAAAAATCTATCGTTGTTTCTGTAGAAAGAAAAGTAAAACATCCAAAATATGGTAAGTTCGTAAAAAAAACTACTAAATTTGTAGCCCACGATGAAAATAATGACTGTAACGAAGGCGATACAGTTCGCATCATGGAAACAAGACCCTTGTCTAAAAGCAAGAATTGGAGATTAGTAGAAATTGTTGAAAGAGCTAAATAATCATTAAGTAATGATACAACAGGAATCAAGACTTTCAGTAGCAGATAACTCTGGAGCAAAAGAGGTATTGTGCATCCGTGTTTTAGGAGGTACAAAACGTCGTTATGCATCTGTAGGAGATAAAATCGTAGTTGCTGTAAAGAGCGCAATGCCCTCTGGTGCCGTTAAGAAAGGTCAGGTAGCCAAGGCTGTGGTAGTAAGAACAAAAAAAGAGGTACGTAGAGCTGACGGTTCATACATCCGATTTGATGACAATGCTGTGGTTATTTTAAACCAAGCAGGTGAGATGAGAGGAACCCGTATTTTCGGACCAGTAGCTCGTGAGCTTCGTGAGAACAATTACATGAAAATTGTTTCTCTTGCTCCTGAAGTACTTTAAAAATTGTAAAGTCATGCAAAAGAAATTACACATTAAAGTTGGAGACTCTGTTAAGGTACTTAGCGGAGAATCTCGTGGACAAGAGGGAAAAATTCTTGTAATCGACAAAAAGAAGGACCGTGCAACGGTTGAAGGTTTAAACATGATGAAACGTCATACAAAGCCTTCTGCTTCTGATCCTCAAGGAGGAATTGTTGAAAAGGAAAGTGGTATCCATATTTCCAATCTCATGGTAGTTCATAATGGCACTGCTTCAAGAGTGGGTCGTAAAATGAACGATGCAGGTAAATTAGTACGTTATTCTAAAAAGTCCGGACAGGAAATTAAGTAATGAGTTATACGCCAAGACTTAAGGAAAAGTATGCACAGGAAGTAATTCCTGCACTTACTGAAAAATTTGGGTACAAGACGGTAATGCGTGTACCTAAATTGCAAAAAATCGTATTGAGCCAAGGTATTGGAGATGCGGTTGCAGATAAAAAGTTAGTTGATAACGCAGTTGCAGATTTGTCTAGAATTGTTGGACAAAAAGCAATTGCTACAAATTCTAAAAAGGATATCTCTAACTTTAAATTACGTAAAGGGATGCCAATTGGTACGAAAGTAACATTGCGCGGAGATAAAATGTACGATTTCTTAGATCGTTTGATAGCTGTTGCCTTGCCACGTACACGTGACTTTAGAGGTATCAGTCCAAAAGGATTTGATGGAAGAGGAAATTTTAACCTTGGAGTTAAAGAGCACATCATTTTCCCAGAAATTGATATTGACAAAGTAAGTCGTATCATGGGAATGGATATTACTTTTGTTACATCTGCTGAAAGCGATGAAGAAGGTAAAGCTTTGTTAGACGCATTTGGTTTTCCATTTACAAAAAAATAAGAAGAGATGGCTAAGGAATCAATGAAAGCGCGTGAGCGCAAAAGAGAAAGAATGGTTGCTAAAGATGCTAAAAAAAGAGCAGAATTAACAGCTATTTTGAAATCTACAAGTACTGATGAAACAGTACAAAATGCTAAATGGGATGCTATGATGGCATTGCAAAAATTGCCAGCAAACGGATCTAAAGTTCGCTTGCATAATCGTTGCGGTTTAACAGGTCGTCCAAGAGGTTACATGCGTCAGTTTGGAATTTCAAGGGTAACTTTCCGTGAAATGGCTTTAGCAGGGAAAATCCCAGGCATCAAAAAATCAAGTTGGTAATATTTTTTAGGAAAACAGATGAATACAGATCCTATAGCAGATTTTCTGACTCGAATCAGAAACGCGAGTAGTGCCCGTTTGAAAATGGTTGAAATTCCTGGTTCTAACGTTAAAAGAGCCATGACACAAATCCTTTTCGATCAAGGTTACATCACGAATTTTAAATTCGAGGAAGATGACAAACAAGGTGTGATTAAAATTGCACTTAAATACAATCAGTCGACTAAAGTTCCGGCTATCACAAAATTGGAGCGTGCTTCACGTCCAGGTTTGAGAAAATATAGCGGAGCTTCTGAAATGCCTCGTGTATTAAATGGTCTTGGAATTGCAATCGTTTCTACTTCTAAAGGTGTTATCACTGATAAAGAAGCAAGAAGAGAAAACGTAGGTGGAGAAGTTCTCTGCTACGTATATTAATATCATAATTAATAATAAAAAATGTCAAGGATAGGTAAATCCCCAGTTACGATCCCGAGTGGAGTAGAAGTAACATTAAACGGAACAACTGTTTCCGTTAAGGGTCCTAAAGGAACTTTGACACAAGAAATCGATTCTTGTGTTACTGTGACTATCGAGGACAATGTAATCACTTTTAGCCGCGAATCAGACGCACCAGCTCACAGAGCTAAACACGGTTTATACCGTTCATTGATCAATAATATGGTCATTGGTGTATCAGAAGGGTACAAGAAGGCATTAGAAGTAGTAGGTGTAGGTTACCGTGCAACAGCAACAGGTCAATTGTTGGAGTTGTCACTAGGTTATTCTCACCCAATCGCTATCGAACTTCCTTCAGAAATTAAGGTATCTGCAGAAACCCTTAAGGGTAAAGCTCCAGTTGTAACTTTAGAATCATACGACAAACAGTTGATTGGTCAAGTTGCTGCCAAAATTCGTTCTCTTCGTAAACCAGAGCCATACAAAGGTAAAGGTGTTCGATTCGTAGGTGAAGAAATTAGAAGAAAAGCTGGTAAAGCTGCAGGTAAAAAATAATTTGTAATTATCATGGCATTTAGTAAATTAAAAAGAAGAGCAAAGATTAAAAGAAGAATCAGAAAGAAAATTTCTGGTACTGCTCAATTGCCTCGTTTGACGGTTTTCCGCAGTAACAAACAAATCTACGCGCAATTAATTGATGACACAAAAGGTGTTACTCTTGCATCTGCATCTTCTTACAATAACAAAGCAACTGAAAAATTAAATAAAGTTGATCAGGCTGCTGTTGTAGGAAAAGAAGTTGCTGAGAAAGCAGTTAAAGCTGGTATTCAAGCTGTCGTTTTTGATAGAAACGGTTACTTGTACCACGGTAGAGTTAAATCATTGGCTGACTCAGCTAGAGAAGGCGGACTTAAATTTTAAAAACGATGGCACAAACATTAAATAGAGTAAAATCTGCAGACTTAGAGCTTAAAGACAAGCTTGTTGCTGTGAATCGTGTGACTAAAGTAACTAAAGGAGGTCGTACATTCAGTTTCTCAGCAATTGTTGTTGTAGGTGACGAAAATGGTATCGTTGGACACGGACTTGGTAAAGCGAAGGAGGTAACTGAAGCTATTACAAAAGGTATCGACGATGCGAAAAAGAATTTGATCAAAGTTCCAATTTTACGTGGAACTGTTCCTCATGCACAAAAAGGTAAATTTGGTGGTGCAGAGGTTCTACTTAAACCAGCTACTATCGGTACAGGTGTTATTGCAGGAGGTGCAATGCGTGCTGTATTAGAAAGCGTTGGTGTACATAACGTATTGGCTAAATCTCAAGGGTCTTCAAACCCTCACAACGTTATTAAAGCGACAATGGACGCACTTTCTAAAATGAGAGATGCTGTAGCTGTTGCTAAACAACGTGGAATTAGTTTGGATAAAGTGTTTAACGGTTAATATTACGAAAATGGCTATAATTAAAATTAAGCAAGTAAGAAGCGCTATTAAACGCCCAGCTGTTCAAAAGGCTACGATTAAAGCACTTGGATTTAGAAAATTGAATCAAACTGTGGAAAAAGAGGCAACACCTCAAGTACTAGGAATGATTAAGAAAGTACAACACTTACTAGAAGTTGTTGAGTAGAATCTTTAAATCGAATTAAAATGAACTTAAATAATTTAACTCCTGCAAAAGGTTCTGTTAAGCAAGGAAAGCGTATTGCTCGTGGTCAAGGATCTGGGCATGGTGGAACTTCAACAAGAGGACACAAGGGAGCAAAATCAAGATCGGGATATAGTACTAAAATTGGTTTCGAAGGAGGGCAAATGCCTCTTCAACGTAGAGTACCAAAGTTTGGTTTCAAAAATATCAACCGTGTTGAATATAAAGCAATTAATTTAGATATTATCCAATCATTAATTGAGAGAAAAAATATTTCTGAAATTACTCCAGAAATTTTACGTGAAAACGGTATCATCTCTAGAAATGACTTGGTTAAAATCTTAGGACGAGGCGAGTTGAAAACTAAGATTAATGTTACCGCACACAAGTTTTCTGACACTGCAAAAGCAGGAATTGAAGCTCAAGGTGGTATTTGTTCAGAAATCTAATTAACTTTGCCAACATTTTTTCCAAATGAAGAAGTTTATACAGAATATTAAAAACATATGGAAAGTAGAAGAATTAAGAAAGAGAATCATTTTGACTCTTTCTTTAATTCTTGTTTATCGCATAGGGTCTTTCGTTATTTTACCTGGTGTTAACTATGCTGCTTTAGCAGCTTCTAACGCTAAAGGTGATGGTAATGCATTGACGACTTTGCTTTCTCTATTTTCAGGTGGTGGTTTCTCTAATGCGTCAGTGATGGCATTGGGAATTATGCCATATATCAGTGCTTCGATCATCATGCAACTTTTAGGGATGGCTGTTCCAGCTGTTCAGAAAATGCAAAATGAAGGTGAATCTGGAAAAAAACGTATCAATAACTACACACGTATTCTTACGATTGTGATTTGTGCTTTACAAGCTCCTGCATACCTGACTCAATGGGTTGGTAACAAAGGTGCATTACCAGTAGACGCTACATCACTTTGGTGGGGTCAATCGGTAATCGTAATGGTTGCAGGATCTATGTTTGCTGTGTGGTTAGGTGAGCGTATTACAGATAAAGGTATTGGTAACGGTATTTCTTTGTTGATTACAGTTGGGATTCTTTCAAGATTACCTCAAGCATTTTTTGCGGAAATCGGTATGAATGAAGATAACTTGATTAAAATTGTATTAGAAATTGTAGCATTTATGCTTATTGTTTTAGGTACAATTTTGATTGTTCAAGGTGTACGTAAAATCCCAATGAATACTGCAAAAAGAATTGCGGGGGCCAGAGCTACTGAAGAAGGAGCAAGAAGCTATTTGCCAATTAAGGTAAATGCAAGTGGTGTAATGCCAATCATTTTTGCCCAGGCAATTGTAACTATCCCAATGATGATTGTTTCTAGTACTGCTGGAAAAGATGGTGGTGGTTGGTTTCAAAATGCTTTCTCAAACATTTATGGAGTTCCTTACAATGCATTGTTAGCGCTTTTGATTATCGTCTTTACATTTTTCTATACAGCGATTATGATTAATCCTAGAAAAATGGCAGATGATATGAAAAGAAATGGTGGTTTTATTCCAGGAGTTAGACCAGGTGAAGAAACAGCTGATTATATTGATACGTTAGTTTCAAGAATCACGCTTCCAGGATCTATTTTCTTGGCAATGATTGCGATTCTGCCTTCTATTGCGCATTCAGCAGGTATTACATCTGGATTTGAAATGTTTTTTGGAGGAACTTCTTTGTTAATCATGGTTGGGGTTGTTTTGGATACACTGCAACAAATTGAAACTTATTTATTGAATCGTCACATGGATGGTTTGATGGAAGGTTCAAAAGTTAAAGGTAGAAGAGCAGCTAAAGAATTATCTGGATTTTAATCATGGCAAAGCAAACATCAATTGAACAAGACGGTGTAATCATCGAAGCATTATCAAACGCAATGTTTAGAGTTGAGTTAGAAAATGGTCACGTTATTACAGCGCACATTTCAGGTAAAATGAGAATGTTTTACATCAAGATTTTACCAGGAGACAGAGTAAAAGTAGAAATGTCACCTTATGATTTATCAAAGGGTCGTATCTCATTTAGATATAAATAGTCTATTTAATTAGAAAACGAAATGAAAGTTAGAGCTTCAGTTAAAAAGCGTTCTGCAGATTGCAAGATCGTTAAAAGAAAAGGTAGAGTTTACGTGATTAATAAAAAGAATCCTAAACTTAAACAAAGACAAGGATAATTAGTAAGAATTATGGCACGTATAGCAGGTATAGATTTACCAAAGAAAAAAAGAGGTGTAATTGGTTTGACTTACATCTTCGGTATTGGTCGCAGTACAGCGGCTCAGATTTTGAAAACGAACAACATCGATGAGAACATCAAAGTTCAAGATTGGACAGATGAACAAATTGGTGCAATTCGTGAATCATTGAGTGAAATCAAAGTTGAAGGTCAATTGCGTTCTGAAATTCAATTGAACATCAAACGTTTGATGGATATCGGTTGTAACAGAGGGATTCGTCACAGAGCTGGTTTACCTTTGAGAGGTCAAAGAACAAAAAACAACTCTCGTACAAGAAAAGGTAAGAGAAAAACAGTTGCGAACAAGAAAAAAGTGAGTAAATAATAATTAAGATGGCAAAGTCTAATCAAAAGAAGAAGAAAAATGTCAAAGTAGATGCTTTGGGTGAAGCGCATATTCAAGCTACCTTCAACAATGTAATTATTTCTTTGACAAACAACGCTGGTCAAGTTATCTCTTGGTCATCGGCTGGAAAAATGGGCTTCCGTGGTTCTAAAAAGAACACTCCTTACGCAGCGCAAGTTGCAGCTGAGGACGCAGCGAAAGAAGCACATGACTTCGGATTACGTAAAGTGAAAGTGTTTGTTAAAGGACCAGGTGGAGGACGTGAGTCTGCAATCCGTTCTTTGCATAATGCTGGGATTGAGGTAATTGAAATCATGGATATTACTCCATTACCACACAATGGTTGTAGACCTCCAAAAAGAAGAAGAGTTTAATAACAAATAGGAGAACAACACCATCGAAGGAAAAGCCTTAATTCATGGTGCTCTTTATAATAACAAATAGAAATGGCAAGATACACAGGTCCTAAGTCGAAAATTGCTCGACGTTTCTTAGACCCAATTTTTGGTCCAGACAAATCTCTTGATAAAAGAGCTTACGGTCCAGGACAACATGGTCCATCTAAAAGAAGAGGTGGAAAAAAATCAGAGTACGCTATTCAGTTAGCTGAAAAACAAAAAGCAAAATATACTTACGGTATTTTAGAGCGTCAGTTCTCAAATATGTTTGATAAAGCTTCTCGTAGTAAAGGTATTACCGGTGAGGTTTTGCTTCAATTATGTGAATCTCGTTTAGACAATACAGTTTTCCGTATGGGTGTTTCTCCAACTCGTCGTGGTGCACGTCAGTTGGTCTCTCACAGACATATTACTGTAAACGGAGAAGTAGTAAATATTCCTTCATACACATTGAAAGTTGGTGATGTTGTTGGTGTTCGTGAAAAATCTAAATCTTTAGAGGCAATCACTTCATCGTTGGCTTCAAATAATAAGAAATACGATTGGTTGGATTGGAATCCATCTGATATGACAGGTAAAGTTTTGAGCATTCCTGCTCGTGACATGATTCCTGAAAATATCAAGGAACAGCTTATCGTCGAATTGTATTCTAAATAATAATTTAAAGCATTAACATGGCTATTTTAGACTTCCAAAAGCCCGATAAGGTTATCATGATTCAGTCTGATGAGCACAAGGGACAATTTGAGTTCCGTCCGCTCGAGCCTGGATACGGTATTACCGTTGGGAATGCGTTGCGTCGTATATTGTTATCTTCTTTGGAAGGTTATGCAATCGCTTCTATCAGAATAGAAGGTGTCGATCACGAATTTACTACCTTGAAAGGAGTAGTAGAAGACGTTACTGAAATCGTATTGAACTTAAAACAAGTTCGATTCAAACAACAAATTGAAGGTACTGATAACGAAACTGTAATCGTTTCTATCTCTGGACAAAATCAATTGACTGCGGGTGATTTAGGTAAATTTACTTCTGCTTTCCAAGTATTGAATCCAGATTTGGTAATCTGCAACATGGAATCTTCTGTTAAATTTGAAATGGAAATGACGATCGTTAAAGGTCGTGGTTACGTTCCTGCAGAAGAAAACAAAATTAGTGGAGTACCTTTCGGAACCATTTTTATTGATTCAATCTTTACTCCGATTAAAAATGTAAACTACACGATTGAAAATTATCGTGTTGAACAAAAAACGGATTATGAAAAATTAGTGATGGAAATTACCTCTGATGGTTCTATTCATCCTAAAGATGCATTGAAAGAAGCTGCAAAGATTTTAATTCACCATTTCATGTTGTTCTCTGATGAGAAAATTACTTTGGACAGTGAAGTTAAATCTGATACAGAAGAATTTGATGAAACATCTCTTCACATGCGTCAATTGTTGAAAACAAAATTAGTTGATATGGACCTTTCTGTGCGTGCATTGAACTGTTTGAAAGCTGCTGATGTTGAAACTTTAGGTGATTTAGTTTCATACAACAAAAATGACCTTTTGAAGTTCCGTAATTTTGGTAAGAAATCTCTTACAGAATTAGAAGATTTGGTTGATAACAAAGGTTTGAACTTTGGAATGAACGTAGCCAAATATAAATTGGACAAAGATTAGGATCGCAAATTAAATGTAAAATATCGTAATAGGTGATTGAATAATAGCGATCTAGAATTATTCAATTAACCGTTACTTACGAAATCAATTAAAATGAGACACGGTAAAAAATTAAATCATTTAGGCAGAAAATCAGCTCACAGAAAAGCGATGTTGTCTAATATGGCATGTTCTCTTATCGAGCACAAACGCATTTCTACGACTGTAGCAAAAGCAAAGGCGCTTAGAGTATATGTTGAGCCATTGATAACAAAATCAAAAACAGATTCTACACATTCTCGTAGAACAGTTTTTAGTTATTTAGGTAGTAAAGACGCAGTTTCTGAATTGTTCAGAGATATCGCTCCGAAAGTTGCAGGTCGTCCTGGAGGTTACACTCGTATCGTTCGTACTGGTTTCCGTTTAGGGGACAATGCAGAAATGTGTATGATTGAATTAGTTGATTTCAACGAATTAATGTTGAATGACACTACTAAAAAATCTACAACTAGACGTTCTCGTAGAGGTGGTGCTCCAAAAGCAGCTGCTGTAACTGAAGAAGCAAGTGTTGAAGAAACTGAAGTAGAAACAACAGATGCTCCAGAAGCTACAACTGAGGATTCTACTGAAGAAGAAAGTTCTGAAGAAGAAAAATAATTCTTTATTGAATTTATATTAAAGGGCAGTTTAACTGCCCTTTTTTTGTTTTTAAGTTTTTGCTTTATTCATCTTTTTTGTGAAGTTTAATATTTGTTTGCGCAAATTTCTAGTTTGATTCAGATTGAAATCCTACCTTTGCAAAAATATTTTTAGATGGAAGAAAGAATACCAGCTATCCTCTTATTAGAAGACGGTACCTTTTATCAAGGAATTGCTGTAGGTAAAAAAGGAACAACTACTGGAGAAATCGCTTTTAATACTGGGATGACCGGTTATCAAGAAGTGTTTACAGATCCATCCTATTTTGGTCAGATTTTAGTAATGAATACTGCCCATATAGGAAACTACGGTATTCATGATTCAGAAAATGAATCTGAATCTATCAAAATTGCTGGTTTAGTTACCAAAAAGTACTCTGAAATTTATTCTCGTTCTTCAGCTAAAGGGTCATTGGACTCTATGATGATTGATAATGATTGTGTTGGGATTTCAGACATTGATACGCGTTCATTAGTACGTCATATCAGAAGTAAAGGTGCAATGAATGCAATTATTTCATCTGATATTCTAAATATTGATGAATTAAAAGCACTTCTAAGACAAGTTCCTTCCATGGATGGTTTGGAATTATCATCTAAAGTTACAACTGACAAGATTTATGATTCGGTTCCTGAAGATGCAAAATTGAAAGTTGCACTTTTAGATTTAGGAGTCAAAAAGAACATTATCCGTTGTTTGGTAGAAAGAGGTTGTCATGTTCGTGTTTTCCCTATGCACTCTAGTTTTGAAGAGATGAAATCATTCAATCCAGATGGTTTTATGATATCAAATGGACCTGGAGATCCTGGAGCAATGAATGAGACTATTCAATTGGTTTCTCAAATTGTCAATTCTAACATCCCGACTTTTGGAATTTGTTTAGGACATCAAATTTTAGGTTTAAGCCAAGGTTTGAAGACAGTAAAGATGTTTAATGGTCACAGAGGAATCAATCATCCAATTAAAAATTTGAAGACAGGTAAGGGAGAAATTACTTCTCAGAATCATGGATTTGTGATTTCTAAAGAAAGTGTTGAAGGTAATGATTCAATTGCGGTAACTCATATACATTTGAATGACGATACGATTGCAGGAATTGAATTGATTGGAAAACCTGTTTTTTCTGTACAATACCACCCTGAAGCATCAGCTGGACCGCATGATTCTAGATATTTGTTCGATCAATTTATTGATAATATGCAACAGGCGAAATAATCTAATTAATGATTTCTAATTCTTAAAATAATGAGCAAAATTGTAAAAATCGTTGGAAGACAAATCTTAGATTCAAGAGGAAATCCAACCGTGGAAGTTGATGTTTATACTTCAAATGGAATTTTAGGTCGCGCTGCTGTTCCTTCTGGAGCTTCGACAGGGATTCATGAGGCAGTAGAATTGAGAGACGGAGATAAATCTGTTTATCTAGGTAAAGGCGTTTTAAAAGCTGTAAATAACATCAATACAGTTATTGCTGATTTATTAATTGGGAAATCTATTTTTGACCAAAAAGCGATTGATACTGCCATGTGTGAACTTGATGGTACCGAGAATAAATCAAACTTAGGTGCCAATGCAATTTTAGGTACTTCATTGGCAGTTGCAAGAGCAGCAGCTCAAGAATCTGGATTGCCGTTGTATCAATATATTGGTGGAGTTGGCGCAGTTACAATGCCAGTTCCAATGATGAATATTCTAAATGGCGGTTCTCACGCAGATAATTTAATCGATATTCAAGAGTTCATGGTGATGCCATTTGGAGCAAACTCGTTCTCAGAGGGCTTAAGATGGGGAACTGAAATTTTCCATCATTTGAAAAATGTATTGAAATCTCGTGGAATGTCTACTAACGTTGGCGACGAGGGCGGTTTTGCACCAAACCTTGGTTCCAATGAAGAAGCAATTCAAGTTGTTCTCGAAGCGATTGAGAAAGCTGGTTTCGTAGCTGGAAAAGATGTGTTTATTGCATTGGATGCAGCTTCTTCTGAATTTTATAAAAATGGAAAATACGTTTTTGAATCAACTGGTGAGGAGAGAACATCAGAAGAAATGGTTCAGTTTTGGGTTGATTGGTCAAATAAATATCCAATCATTTCTATTGAAGATGGTTTGGCTGAAGATGATTGGTCAGGATGGAAATTATTAACAGAAAAGATCGGAAGTAAGGTTCAACTAGTTGGTGATGACTTATTTGTGACAAATACAAAGAGGTTGGCAAGAGGTATTGAAGAAGATACAGCCAATTCTATTTTGGTTAAAGTAAATCAAATCGGATCATTGACAGAAACAATTGAAGCTGTGCAGATGGCGACAAGAAATGGATATACATCCGTTATGAGTCATCGCTCTGGTGAAACAGAAGACAATACCATTGCAGATTTGGCTGTGGCATTAAATTGTGGTCAAATTAAGACAGGTTCCGCATCTAGAAGTGACCGAATGTCTAAGTATAATCAATTATTAAGAATAGAAGAGCAACTAGGCGATGCAGCAGTTTATCCTGGTAAAACATTCAAGTATCTAAAATAGTTTTTTTTAAAAAAATTATGTTTAAAGAAGGGCCTAAGTCCTTCTTTTTTTGTTTTAGCTTTACAATAACTCTTTTTTTTTGTTTTTGAAAGACAACTATATATTCTTATTTTCGTCTTTTGATTAATCATAAACACTTTATAATGAAATTATTTCTTGTAGTATTGGTACTGATGTTGACAAGTTTTGTTACTTACAGTCAGCAACAAGGCGAAACAAATTTTTTCGCGCAATGTATGCTCACAATTGACAATCAAGAGGAATTTAATGATTTGACAGCAGTTTTACAAGCAAATCCTTATGTGAAAGTGGTCAGGTTAGATTGGATATCGCATCGATTATTTTTATTGACAAAAGACATTGATGAATTACCACTAGAAACTTTCAAATCTT
The DNA here is from genome assembly GCA_044361165.1 of Crocinitomicaceae bacterium. Lineage (GTDB taxonomy): Bacteria > Bacteroidota > Bacteroidia > Flavobacteriales_D > Crocinitomicaceae > JAQVCM01. The sequence continues at coordinate 24,490 of JBIKJE010000023.1, forward strand.
GGCTAGGAGTTTATGATACCAAGGCAGCATGTATTCAAATTGGTCTACATGGAACTGATTTGGTGAATCCATATCCATTTGTAAATTGTCCAAACGACTAAATATGAAAAAAATACTTTTAATATTAAATTTATTGGTCATTTTTATAGCCAATGGGCAAACGCCAAATAACTGTAATGGCGCTGTTCCAGGTTGTACAACACCTTCATTTGGAATTCAACCAAACAATCCTGCAACGAATATTGTTGATTTTACGACCAATAATAATATTTCAAATCCTTCAACTCCTCCTTACGGTAATAATTCAGGTTGTTTGCTTTCAGGGGAAACAAGTTCAACATTTATCACTATTTCAGTAGTTTCATCAGGAACTTTGCAATGGTCAATTATCGGATTAAATCCTAATGGTACTCCTTCTGGAAGCGGATGTTTTGATTGGATTATGTGGCCTTATACTGATGCTTCGGCAACTTGTGCAGGAATTACGGGTAATACTCTCGCTCCGGTAGCATGTAATTGGAATGGAACCTGTAATGGAAATACAGGTATGTCAACACCCGCAAATTACCCTCCAAATGCATCTGGTACAAGCTATGTTGCCCCATTGAATGTGGTTGCTGGTCAAACTTATTTACTTTGTTTATCTAATTACAGTGGAACATCTCAAAATGTGAATCTTAATTTTTTCGGTTCAGCAAGTGTTGACTGTAATCCAACAACTCCTGATCAAACAATTTGTTTAGGCAATTCTGCTACGGTTAATATTTTGACTCCGGGTATGATAAATCCTACCTTTAATTGGTTGGTTACAAATGGTGTGTCAAATACAACTGCAGGATCTAATGTTACGGTAACACCTACTGCTACGACTGTTTATTCAGTAGAAGTAACTGAACCTTCCTCTGGAATAGTGCAAGTAGTTGATTTTACTATCACAGTCGTGGATCCTCCACAACCAAATGCAGGAATTGATCAGAATGTTTGTTTAGGTCAAGTAATAAGTTTAAATGGCGCAGTTGGAAGTGCAACAAATACTTCCTCTTGGTCAACTATTCTGCCAACAGGAATGACCCCAGCTGCAACTGCAAATTTTTCACCCAACTTTAGTACTTTAAATCCTACCGTTACTGTAAATCAACCAGGATTATATCAATTTATTCTGAGAGAAAATAACACGGTATGTGGAATTATTAGAGATACTGTTTCCGTTTTGGTATCTGAATTGGTACAAACTGTTTCTAAAGTTGATCCTTCATGCGGTGGTTATACCGATGGTCAGATTATAATTTCATCAGTTCAAGCATCAGAATTCAGTTTTGATAACGGACTTACATGGCAAGTTTCAAACACATTAGGTGGTTTTGCAGCGGGAACATATACTGTTTGTTCAAGAAATACCCTTGGATGTCAAGTATGTTCACAAGTAACACTTATTGAACCACCAACGGTTGCTGTTTTGCTGTCGAATGATACTTTAGTTTGTCAAAATGGAACTGCTAATTTAATAGCAGAAGGCGTCAATGGAACTTCATTCACTTATATTTGGGGACATACAAATAGTTCTTTAGCCAATCAAACTGGTTCGCCAATCGTGAATACCTATTACGACGTGATTGCTGTTAATGAAAACGGTTGTCAATCAGCTCCAGATTCAATTTATGTTACTGTTCGTTTGCCAATTTCAGGAGCAATTACACCAACTTTTTCAATTTGTCCAGGTTATCCGCAAAACATTACTGCTAGTGCAACAGATGGAATTGGAGCACCTTATAATTTTGTTTGGTCAAATGGTTCTAATTCAGCGGGTGCGACAAGTACAATAAGTGCAAATCCTGCATCAACAATGACCTACAATGTGACCATTACTGATGGATGTGAGTCTTCACCATTATTATTATCATGTGAAGTAGTTGTATTGCCATTGCCAGAGCCACAATTTTCTGTTTTAGATAGTGCAATTTGTGAACCTGCTGTTTTCGTTGTTACGAATACCACAGATCCTCTAATGGTACAAAGTTCTGCTTGGGCAGTTTCAGATGGTCAAACTTTTATCAATCAAAATTCCTTTACTACCGCAGCAATGTGGGAGGGAGATTATGCAGTTCAATTGATTGTTGTTTCACCTGCAGGTTGTATTGATTCGTTGACAATTCCGGATTTTTTACATTCAAATCCAAAGCCAACAGCAGAATTTACTTGGACTCCTTCGCCAATATATATGTTCAATACTGAAGTACATTTTATCAATCAATCTGTAGGTGGTTATAGTTATGAGTGGAGTTTTCAGTCAGGAAATCCTGTCAGTTCTATTTTAGAGGACCCAATTTCAAAATTTCCGGATGGAGAAGTAGGCAGTTACAATGCACAGTTAATAACAACGACAGAATTTGGATGTCAAGATACAGCTACCTATCCTGTGCCTGTTTTGCCAGAGGTTTATATCTATGCACCAAACGTATTCACGCCTGATGGTGACGAATACAACCAAACTTGGTCCGTAATTATGGCTGGTATAGATTTTTACGATTTCAATTTAAAGATATTCAACCGTTGGGGAGAAATTGTTTGGGAATCTAATGATATTAGCGTTAAGTGGGATGGAACTTATAATGGGGAAGTCTTACCAGATGGAACTTACACCTGGGTGATAAGAACGAAAGATTCAATTACAGATGATATTTACAATTACAACGGTCATGTAGTAATTATTCGGTGATTTTTCTTTTGTAAAAACTTAATTGGGTAAAAGTATTTCGACTTTTTTCTACATTTTCATTGTATTTTTGTGTCAAATTTTTCAAGATGACAATACAAGAATTTCAAGAAGATATTAGACAGGGAATTCCAAGTGTACTTCCTCCCAAAAAGGTTTACGAGTTAAATGTAAATCATGCACCTAAGCGAAAGGAAATTCTTTCAGAAGAAGAAAGAAAATTGGCATTGAGAAATGCATTGCGTTATTTTCCAGAAAATTTTCATGCTGAATTAGCCCCGGAATTTTTAGAAGAATTAGATGTTTACGGAAGGATTTACATGCATAGATTCCGTCCGGATTATAAAATTTACGCAAGATCTATCAACGATTATCCAGGTAAATGTCAACAAGCGAAAGCCATAATGTTGATGATTCAAAACAATTTAGACCACGCAGTAGCTCAACATCCACATGAGTTAATAACTTACGGAGGAAATGGTGCTGTTTTCCAAAATTGGATACAATACAGATTGACGATGAAATATTTGTCAGAAATGGAAGAAGATCAAACTTTAACCATGTATTCAGGGCATCCAATGGGTCTTTTTCCATCGCATAAAGATGCACCAAGAGTGGTTGTGACTAACGGAATGATGATTCCTAATTATTCAAAACCGGATGATTGGGAGAAATTTAATGCATTAGGAGTTACCCAATATGGTCAAATGACAGCGGGTTCTTACATGTACATTGGTCCTCAAGGGATAGTGCATGGAACGACAATCACTGTATTGAATGGTTTTAGGAAAATTAAAAAATCTCCAAAAGGATCACTTTTTGTTACTTCTGGATTAGGAGGAATGAGCGGTGCCCAACCGAAGGCTGGTAACATTGCCGGTTGTGTGACAGTTTGTGCTGAAGTTAATCCAAAAATCACCAAGATTAGACATGAACAAGGTTGGGTAAATGAAATTATTCAAGATTTGGATGAATTAACAACAAGGGTAAGAGAGGCGATGACCAATAAAGAGGCGGTTTCAATAGCTTATTTGGGAAATATCGTTGAAGTTTGGGAGAAGTTTGATGCTGAGAATATACATATTGACTTAGGTTCAGACCAGACATCTTTGCACAATCCATGGGCGGGTGGATATTATCCAATTGGTTTAACATTTGATGAATCCAATGATTTAATGGCCAATAATCCAGATTTGTTTCGATCAAAAGTGAAAGAAACACTAATTCGTCATGCTTCGACCATCAACAAACATACTGCAAAAGGTACTTATTTCTTTGATTATGGGAATGCTTTTTTATTAGAAGCTTCGAGAGCAGGAGCTGATGTGATGGCAGAAAATCACATTGATTTTAAATATCCTTCTTATGTTCAAGATATTATGGGACCGATGTGTTTTGATTTCGGATTTGGACCTTTCAGATGGGTTTGTGCATCTGGAAAGCCTGAAGATTTAGCCAAAACAGATGAAATTGCTTGTGCAGTGCTTGAAGAGATGATTCAAACATCTCCCAATGAGATTATCCAACAAATGGAAGATAATATCCAATGGATTAAAGGTGCCCAAGAAAACAAATTGGTGGTGGGTTCGCAGGCTCGTATTTTGTATGCAGATGCAGAAGGTAGAATGAAAATTGCCGAAGCTTTCAATAATGCCATAGCTGCCGGTGAAATTGGAGAAGTTATATTAGGAAGAGATCATCATGATGTTTCTGGTACAGATTCTCCCTATAGAGAGACCTCAAATATTTACGATGGTTCAAAATTTACCGCAGACATGGCTATTCACAATGTGATTGGTGACGGTTTTAGAGGTGCAACTTGGATATCTATTCACAATGGTGGCGGAGTAGGATGGGGAGAAGTCATTAATGGTGGTTTTGGAATGCTTTTAGATGGTTCTAAAGATGCTGATAGAAAATTGAAAATGATGTTACATTGGGATGTAAACAATGGAATTTCACGAAGAAGTTGGGCCAGAAATGAAGGTGCCATTTTTGCTATCAAAAGAGCAATGGAAATGGAACCAAAGTTGAAAGTTACTATACCTGCAATTGTTCAAGATGATCTTATTTCAAAATTGTTTAAATAGAAAATTATAAGACAAAAAAAAGAGTTTCAATTGAAACTCTTTTTTTTGTGCCTTTTACATCACTTTAATTTCTACTCTCCGATTAGCTTGTTCTTCGTAAGAAAATTTAGGATTTTCGAAAATTGGTTGCGTATTTCCATAGCCTACAGCAGACATTCTATTTTTATCAATTCCATTTTCTTCCAAAAAGAGGTAAACCCTTCTAGCCCTTGCCTCTGAAAGTTTTTGAGCAGCAAAGCAGTTTTCTCCTGTTGAATGGACATGCCCTTGAATTTCTATTTTAATACCAGAATTCAAAGAGAGAAAGTCTTTTAATCGACGTAATTTATCTTCTGCGGCTCGAGTTAATGCACTAGTGCCAGATTGAAATTCAATATCATCTAGTCTCAAACTTTTCCCAGGTCCAATTCTTTCCATCCAAATGGTTAGCTCATGATTTGTTCTTGATGAAATGGCTTCGTTTCTATCTATAAAGAAGTAACCTTGGGCGTCACATTTTACATCAATTTGACCAGATTTATCTATATTAAAAAGGAAATCAGATCCATTATACAGGGTAGAAAGTTTTTTAATTCCATTTACTTCAATATTAGCAATAATTGGATTTCCAGTTTCAAGGTCTCTTACTTTGATGTTAACATATGGATTCACATTGCCTTTGCGAATATCAATTATTTTTTGTGACTTGTTTTTTTTTTCCTCTAGACTTACTTCATTATTTGTTCTTTCAAATTTAAGATTGAAGTCTAAAGTAGGTTTACCTTTTTCTTGGGTATTGAAGAGAAACATGATTTTTTGGTCTTTTTTCAATTCAACAGGGTTCAAACTATTTTCACTGATATTTACTGAAAAGCTTACTTCACTGCCCTTGGATTGATCAATTATTCGCTTTATTTCGGTTGTACCTTTTTGCAGTCCAACACACAAATCATCTTCATCATTTTGAAAAGCAATCATTTGGATTGTACCAGTTGCAATTTTTGCGTTGATAGATAATTTTCCATCAAATGGGGCAACATAGTAACACCATAGGCTGTTTTTTTCAACTACTGTTTTTAAAGTTGTATAGGCTACTAAATCATTTACTTTACCCTTTGAATCTGGAAATTGCAGGGTGTAATTTCCTGGGAAGTTAATGGAAGTAGCGCCATTGCAATCTGCAATATTTTCAGATGTAAAAAAAGACGATTGACTAAAACCGATAGTAGAAAAAGTGATAAAGAAAGCAAACAATAATTTCATTTCAGTAGTTTTAATAATTTTCTATTGAAATGTCTTGAAAGAATTGTTTTTCAAAAGTTTTTTAAAAGCTAGAGAATTTTAATTTCCACCCTTCTATTTGCTTGAGATTCTATCTCATTTTTTGGATTTGGATAAATCGGAAATTTATTACTACAGGCCTTCCAAGACAATCTTTTGCTGTTTACGCCACAGGCAATAAAAAAGTTACGAATTTTTTTTGCTCTTTGTCTAGAAAGCTTTTTACTGGAGAGGTCGTTTTCACCCTCGTTATTCACATGTCCCTGAATTTCAATCTTTAAATCTGAGTAAAGTAGTAGAAAATCTTTGACTCTTACTAAGATAGATTCTGTTCCTGGATAAATTTGATCGGTTCCCTTTATGAATTGTAATTTGTCAATTTTCATACTTTTCCCTTTTCCCATCGACTGCAACTGAATTAAAATCAATCTCGAGGAATCAGGGGAAACTTTAAATTTTTCTTCTGCAAAAAAGTATCCTGTAGCGTTACATTTTACTACGATTTGATAGGTTTTCTCAGTACTGAACAAAAAATCTGAACCTTTGTACAAACTAGATCTTTTTTTATCCTTTATCATAACCTCTGCAACAACTGGAATCGTAGTTTCTGCATCGCGAATTTGAATTTCCATGGTGGCTACATTGCTGTTTTTTCTTTCATCAATGACTTTTTTAAATTTGTCAGAATTTTCAGCTTCTTCAATTACTTCAAAATTTAAACCTAATTTTAGTTGGTCTTTATTGTTCTTAATTGTATTGAAAACTATTATAATTATATCATCGGTTTTTAAATCAAGACTAATTGAATCTGCAATTGTAATACTATCGGAAAGTGATTTGAAATTAGAAATTGGTTTGAGGATTGCTTTTTCTAAGGTTGCTTTGCCGTAAAAAATGTCATCTGAAATATTATCAGAAGTGTTTTTAAAGATTACCATTTGAAATTCTACCTTTGTCAAACTGGCTGCTAATTTCAGTTTTCCATCATGTGGAGCTACATACTTAAAAAACAATGAATTTGTTTCCTTGAAGCCATTCAGATAAGTGTAGGAATAAAAGTCATTTATTTTTCCATTTTTACCTGTGAATTGAATATCATATTCTGCTGAATTCTGCAGTTCCACAGCACCAGCGCAGTCAGCAATATTTCTTGTAGGTAAAATGTCATCCTGCGCTTGAAGAATGAACGTTGAAAAAAAGATAAGTAGCGCAATAATTTTCATCAATAGTCTTATAAACGATAAAATCAGCACAAAACTACTACTTAAAAGTTGAATTTTTGCTAAGTTTTAGTTCACAATTAATTTAATGGAACCTGATAAATTTGTTCTAATTAGTAATTCTTTGTTCATGGGATAGATAGCCTCAACTCTTAGGTTGCTCATTTTTCCTTCGATTGCGGTTTTTTCATCAATTTTCCGATTTAATTCTTTTTCTAGTTTTTGGGCTGACTCATCTAAAATTGTTTTTAAACTGTATGTGGCAAAACCCCTAATTGACTGAGTAATTTTGTCATTAAAAAGCCATTTCCCACTTTTTAGTAGGGCATTTTTTGTTTCTAAATCAAAAGTTAAATCTGGAAATGAAATTTGTTGCTTGACATTGTCGAAAGTTGGAGTGCCAATCAGGTAAAGAGTTCCTTTTCTTTTGCCTGAAAATGAAATGGCAAAACTCAATTGTTGATTGGCTGCGCCAAATATTTTCGCTGAATCAATGATGACTTTGTTTTTTTTGATGTCAATTTCTTTGCCTTTTAATTCTGAGGATAGCAATCTTGACAGGGAATCATAATTTCCGATTATATCCAATTGAATATTAAATCCATCTTTTTTAAGGTAATTGGAAAGATTTGGAAGTGGTTTTGGTTCTGTAGTATTTTTTGTCAATTCAACTTTAGGATACGCTTCCATCGCAATATTGAAATTCAGTAGACTTCCGTTTAGTTGAAAATTGCTCACGCTGATTTTGTCAGGCTGAATGTATAGATAACCATATTTGTCTATTTTCATTGGTTTAGACATGGTTTTCCAAGCTTTGTCGATTTCATTTTTGATTTGAGTTTCACTCACTTTTTTGTCAATATCTCCCGCCATGTCTTTCAGCGCTTTTTTGACTTCTTTCACTAAATCTTCAGTTGCATCATATTTAAAAACGGTCACTTCACATTTCGACAACGGTTTGATTTCCTTTAACTTTGTGACTGATTTCAGTTGATAGTTTGGCAACAACTCGAAAGAAGAGTTGTAAGAAATTGAAATTTTTCGCATCGGTTCGCCTACACCGCAACTGGCATATAATCTTGGAATTACACATGTTCCATTGTCATCAAAAACATCTGTGCAACTTGGACAATAATTGACTTTCAAAGAATATTTGCCTTCGATATCAAATTGTAAATTATTTCCCTTTCCACTAAATTCGATCGGATTTCGTTCAAAAACATAAGAATAGCTTGTTCCTTCGCAATGGTCTTCTTTTCCAGTAAATTTGTTTGGAACTGCGGCGTCTGCTTGTTTGAAATAGGGCTTCAGTTCCACTTGAATGGGAATATCAATGATCGAAGCTTCTTGTTGGGTTGGTCCTGGTTTTGTTATTTGAATAGCAGGTTCCACAGGTTTGATTTCAGCACAGGCAGAAAGGAAAATAATGATGGTGCAGAGTAAGAAAAATTGACTTGAAATTTTCATTTTGAATGTAAGCTTTTGAATCTAATAATGATTTCATTTTTGTAAAAATAAAAAATCCCTGTCAGTATTTAAATTTTGTCGTTGAATAACAAATAAATAAATCCTGACAGGGACAAATACAATTCGAATAGACTAAGCCATTTTCGACTGTAATCCTTTATCCAAAGCGTCTAAGAAATCTTCTGTATTGACGAAGTGAGAATCATTTGTGTCTCTTCCGTGGATACAAACCGCTAAATCTTTAGTCATTACACCACTTTCAACAGTTTCAATACAAACTCTTTCCAATGTTTCGCAGAAATCAATCAATTCTTGGTTGTTGTCTAATTTTCCTCTGAAAGCCAAACCACGTGTCCAAGCAAAAATAGATGCAATTGGATTGGTAGATGTTTTTTTACCATTTTGGTGATCGCGGTAGTGTCTTGTTACAGTTCCGTGTGCTGCTTCAGATTCCATGATTTTTCCATCAGGAGTAATCAAAACAGAAGTCATTAATCCTAACGAACCAAAACCTTGAGCAACAGTGTCAGATTGTACGTCACCGTCATAATTTTTACAAGCCCAAACAAAATTTCCGTTCCATTTCAAAGCAGAAGCAACCATGTCATCGATCAAACGGTGTTCGTATGTGATTCCAGCAGCATCAAATTGTGCTTTAAATTCAGCTTGGAAGATAGTTTCAAAAATGTCTTTGAAACGACCATCGTATTTTTTAAGGATTGTATTTTTTGTAGAAAGGTAAAGTGGCCATTTTTTGGTCAAAGCCATATTGAAACAGCTTCTAGCAAAACCTTCGATACTTTCGTCCGTGTTATACATTGCCATTCCAACGCCATCACCTTTGAAATTATAAACGTCAAAAGTTTGTGTTTCTCCACCATCTTCAGGCGTAAAAGTCATTGTTAATTTTCCTTTTCCTTTGAAAACAGCATCCGTTGCACGGTATTGATCACCAAATGCGTGACGACCAACGATGATTGGAGCGGTCCAGTTTGTAACCAAACGAGGAACATTTTTCATTACGATTGGTTCTCTGAAAACAGTACCATCTAAAATGTTGCGAATTGTACCATTTGGAGATTTCCACATTGATTTCAAATGAAATTCTTGCACACGAGCTTCATCAGGCGTAATTGTTGCACACTTGATACCTACTTGGTATTTTTTGATTGCTTCAGCAGCATCAACAGTGATTTGGTCATTCGTTTCATCTCTTTTTTCGATTCCTAAATCGTAGTATTTGATATCAAGATCTAAATAAGGAAGAATCAATTTGTCTTTGATGAATTTCCAAATAATCCTTGTCATTTCATCGCCATCAAGCTCTACAACAGGATTTGCAACTTTAATTTTTGCCATGTTAATCGTGTATTTTAGTTTTTATTTTCAATTGTCACAAAGGTAACTTTTTGAATTTAATTGAAGAGGATTTTGATTGGTTAATATGTATAGTTTTATAGAATGTTCAAAATTGAAATATTACTTTCACATTAATTAGGTATTTAAAATCAAGTATTTTACCATTTGATCAACTGCTCTTTTTCTGTGACTGTAGTTTGATTTTTCCTCAATGTCCATTTCAGCAAAAGACTTTCCCAAACCTTCAGGTTCAAAAATTGGGTCGTATCCGAAACCATGATTTCCGATTTTGTCGTGTCTAATTGTTCCATCTACTTTTCCTTCAAAAAGTAAAGTTTTCCCATCAATTATTAATGCGATAACTGTTTTGAAACAAGCTTTTCTGTTGGTTTCGTTTTGAAGTTTTTCAAGCACCAAATTCATATTTTCATCGTCATTTCTTTGTGTACCTGCGTATCTTGCGGAATAAACACCTGGTTCATTGTTTAGTGCTTCTATTTCCAATCCAGAATCATCTGAGAAACAAGTTAAATTCCATTTTTCAGCAACAAATTGAGCTTTAAGCAAAGCGTTTCCAGCAAAAGTATCAGCAGTTTCAGGTATTTCCTCATGAAAATCCAAGTCTAGCAAAGTTTTTACAATAATTTCTTTTGGCAAAGCCGCTTGAATTTCTTTGGCTTTGTTTTGATTTGAAGAGGCAAAAATGATTTCCATAAATTTAAAATTGTATTCCGATGATCAATATATCATCTGTTTGTTCGTGTTCACCTTTCCAAGTGAGATACGTGTCATTTAAAAAAGCTTTTTGTTGTGAAATTGGCAGCTTATTCGCCAAAGAAAGTGATTCTTTGAAGGATTTATATTTGAATTTTTTTCCTTTTTCTCCTCCAAATTGATCAGGGAAACCATCTGAGAATAAATACAACGTATCGCCAGGATTTAATTGGATTTTATGATTTGTAAAATGATTTATTTCATCGTGAATGTATCCACCAACTGGGAATTTATCTCCTTTAAATTCAATAAGCTCATCGTTCGCGAAAAGGTAAAGAGGGTTGTTTGCTCCTGTAAAAACACATTCTTTAGAGTTTTTTTCAATTGAAATCAACGAAATATCCATTCCGTCTTTGATGCGACTTTCACTGTCTTTTTGGTTTAATGTTTCGGTCAACCATATATTCACTGTGTCTAGGATTTCATTTGGATTTATCAAACCTTTTTCGAGTACAGCTTTATTGAGTAAGTTAAAATTCACAATTGAAATCAAAGCGCCTGGAACTCCATGTCCTGTGCAATCTGCTGCTGCAATGAAAATATGTGAATCAACTTCTGCGATCCAATAAAAATCACCACTTAAAATATCTTTGGGTTGATAATAAATAAATGAATTCGGGAGAATGTGATTCCATTTTTGATCAGGAGGAAGAATCGCACCCTGGATTCGTTCTGCATATTTAATACTATCTGTAATTTCCCGCGTTTTCATTTCCAACAGTGCATGTTGTTTCTCAAGAGTATGTGAATAGTCTTCAATGATTTGCTTTTTGTCTTCGAGATTTTTATTTGCTTTTTCTTTGATTCGATTGCTCCTAAATATAACGATGATTATGAGTGTTGTTAGCACAATTCCTGCAATTGAAAAATAAATGGACAATTGTTTTTTCTCGTTTTCCTGCGCTAAAATTTTGTTTTCTTGTTCCTTTTTTTCAGATTGATATTTGATGGAAAGATCATGAATCATTTGTTTTGTTTCATCATCGAAAATAGAATCTTGAATTTCTACAAATTTCCATAAATATTGATTGGATTCACTTAATCTTTTTGCGTTTTTATTTGACAACGCAAGATTATAGTAAACATCCAAAGTTGATTTTCGGTCATCGAGTTTTTGGAAAAGTTTGAGAGATTCTTCTAAACTTTTAATTGACGAAAGGTAATCTGCTTTTTCATTTTGGAGTGTGCCTATGTTATTGTATGCAACTGCTAGAGATGAAATGTCGTTTGGCGTATTTTCAATAATTGCATTTTTTGACTTTTCATAGTATTGTAGTGATTTTGCCAATTCCCCCTGGTAATCGTAGCAAACTGCTATTCCGTTATAAACATAAGATTCGTATTTCTCCAAATGTTCTGATTTTAATTTGGATTCAACAAACCAGTAGTGTTTTAAAGCCGATTCAATATTATTTTGATCTAGGTAGTAATTTGCAAGGTTGATATACGCGACTATATAATAATTATCATTCTTATTTTTTTTATAAAGATCGATTGCTTTTTTTTGATAGTTGATAGCTAAATCTAAATCACCATTTTTTTCATTGATACCTGAAAGTTTTTCGTAAGCCCTACCTTCATAGTCATATCGAACATTTCCTTTCAGTTTTTTTGTTTCTTTTAAGAGTAGAAAAGAATAGTAGGTTGATTTTTTGTAGTCACCTAGCGTGAAATATATGTCAGAGAGAGTGTGGTATATTTTATGTTTATTGACATTTGAATTTACCGCAAGATTTTTTGCTTCTAACGCATACCCCAAGGCGAGTTTTGAGTTAAATTTTTCAATTTTATTAATGTATTGAACATAATATTCAATTTTTAATGAATCATTGGAAGTCTTTTCAATCTTTTCAAGAAATGACATTTCTTTTTCTTGAGCTATGAAGGAGTTGTATACCAAAATGTTCAATAAAAGTAGCACACGTTGAATTGATTTCACTATTAATTTTTAAATTTGAGTTTATTAATCTGTAAATATAAACTATTATGGCTTCAAAAATTGAAAATTGTGAGGGTTCTATTAAGAAATTCTATGATAATGATACTGGATCTGTGTCTTACTTTAGCACAACCACTTACTTTGATTTCTATGAGCCAGGAGCCATGCAGAAGTTTAAAGAAGGTGATTTGGTGACTTATGTTACCGTTTCTGAGCCTCCTAAAGGAAGAAGGATTGTAAAAAATGTCGTTAGAAAGTAAAAAAGTCACATGATATTGAAAAGAGAGTAGATTATTTTTACTCTCTTTTTTTTGATACAATTGTCTAGTCCTGAAATAGCGATACACAATTTTATCGTTATGGAAAAAGGAGAAAAAGTCGCTTATGAAAAGCGCAGTCAAAAGGATTATTCAATGTCTTTCAAATTAGGTGTTGTTAGTGAA
>JBIKJE010000094.1:0-10583 GCA_044361165.1 Crocinitomicaceae bacterium
ACAACCAAAATAAAATAAAAATAAAAACCTATAAAAACAAATATCCCAGTAAACACGTGTTTACTGGGATATAATTTATTAATTTAGTCTTTAATAATCTGTATCGCTTATTTAGGACTAGTCATATACTTATTATTTGACCGAATTTGGCTTAAATGTTTTCTTGATTCTTAGTTTCTTATTGAAATCTACTAAAATAGGAGTAGCCACACAAAGAGAAGAATATGTTCCGATCAATACTCCGATTAGTAAAGCAAATAAGAATCCTTTAATTGCTGGTCCACCGAAGATGAACATAATTAATAATACGACAAATAAAATCATAGAAGTATTTACAGTTCTACTCAATGTGGTATTCAATGCATGATTTATAACGGAACCATGATCTTCTGTACCTTTATTAGAATTTAAATCTTCCCTAATCCTATCGAAAACAATGACCGTATCGTTCATCGAATAACCAATTACTGTTAAGATTGCAGCGATAAATGCCTGATTTACATCCATATTAAAAGGCATAATTCCATGTAATAAAGCAAAAATTGAAATAGTAAACATTACATCATGAGCCAAACCAACTATTGCTCCAATAGAATATTGCCATTGACCAAACCTAAGTAAAATATAGGCAAATATTGCTATCAAGGCAAGTCCAATTGCTACGGTAGAAGACTTAAGCATTTCTTGAGAAACAGAATTAGAAATTGTTCTAGATTCCAAAATCTTGAATGATCCCATCTTCGCTTTCCCCATTTCCAAACCTTGTCTTAGTTTTTCAGTGACTTCAGCAGAAGCACCATCATCAGACAATTTATAGTTAGTTAAAATTTCAACATTGTAATTATTAGATTTTGTTTTTGCTTCAACAGAGGCAACTCTTCCACCTTTTTCTACAAATACCTTTTCTAGATTAGCTTTAATCATTTCAATGTCTGCCTCTTTTTCCAATTTCACAGAGATAGTTCTACCTCCTGTAAATTCTACACTTGGATTCAATCCTCTAGTAACTAATGCTACAACACCTAAAATGGTAACTGAAATCGAGAAGATATAGAAATACTTTCTTTTACCAATCCAATCAAAATTAAAATTATGAAATAAACCTTTCGATAATTTTGTAGATAACGAAACTGGTTTACCTTTTTCAACCATTGATGTAATAATCAATTTTGAAATGATGATTGCTGAGAAAACTGAAGTGAAAATTCCGACAATCAAAGTGGTAGCAAAGGATGCAATCTCACCTGTTCCAAAAGTCTTCAAGATAATAGCAACTAATAAGTGCGTTACATTTGCATCGATAATTGAAGGAAGCGCTTTAGTGAAACCAATAGATACAGCTGATTTAACATCAGCACCTTTAGCTTGCTCTTCCCTGATTCTTTCAAAAATCAAAATATTTGCATCAACAGCAGTACCTATAGTTAAAACTATCCCTGCGATACCAGCCAAAGTCAAAACTGCTCCGAAAGATGCTAAACAACCAAAAATAAAGATCACATTTATCGCCAATGCAACATTAGCAACCATACCTGCTTTACCGTAGTAGAAATACATGTAAACAAAAACTGCCAAGAAAGCAATTGCGAATGAAATCAAACCAGCTCTAGAATTTTCAGCTCCGATAGTTGGTCCAACTTTTGATTGATCTTTGATTACGCAAGGTGCTGGAAGTGAACCACCGTTCAATAAACCTGATAAACTCTCAGCTTCTTCTCTTGTAAAGTTTCCAGAAATTTCTGTATTTCCTCCATTAATAGCTGAACGAACGACTGGTGCAGAGTAAACAACGTCATCCATTGTTATCGCTACACTTCTACCTTTGTTATCATTTGTCATCTCAGCCCATCTTTCAGAACCTTCAGTGGTCATTGAGACATTTACAGTAATTGTTCCATATGTCTGATCTACACCTACATTGGCAGAACTTACATGACTTCCTCCTACCATAGCTTTACCATTTTCAGGAATTCTAATAGCAAATAATTGGTAAGTCAATTCTTTTCCTGCTCCATTCGTTTCAGGGTTTGCTGACCACATGAATTTTAAATCTTCAGGAAAAAGTCTCTTAATATCTTGTCTAGCTAAAATCTTATCAACTTTGGCTTTATTTTCAATCGTAACTAAACCAATTGTAGCGCCTCCGCCACCAGTAACCAAATCCAACAAAGCTTTTTCATTTGTTTTTATTGGTGTAGCTTCTTTTTCTTTCAATTTAGATGTATCAAGATTTGAGGCCACACCTGTAGTATCTGATGTTGTATCACTCTCGATTTCGAAAACAATCTCTTCTTGTCTAGATAACCCGTTTGCCTGAGTTAAATTAGCTTGAATTTCTTCTTTATTGAAAGTTTCAAAAAATTGCAAATTGGCTGTTGACTTTAATTTTTTAACAACAGTAGCTTCATCTTGCACTCCAGGTAGCTCTATATAAATTCTATTTGATGATAAATCTTTTTGAATATTAGGCTGCGCAACACCAAATTGATTAATACGCTTACTCATAATTTGTTCAATACCATTCATTGAACCAGAAACTTTTTCTCTAAAAACAGACAAAACCTTTGCATTTGAAGAATTGTTACTTAAACCTTCGATCTCATCGAAATCAAGCTCTTTTACAATTAAAGCGTCAGCGCCGTTATACTGTTTGAAATACTTAGCAAATAAATCTATGAAATCACCACCACTATTCAAATGCTCACTTAATGCACTTTCAAATGGTTTCTTGAATTTAGAGTCTCTTTGATTTCTAGCATAACTCTTAATCAAATCAGGAACTGAAACCTCTAGTGTGACACTCATCCCTCCTACTAAGTCTAAACCAAAAGCCAAAGATCGCGATTTCACATCTTGAAAATTGGATCCTAACACTGGATAGACTGCCGTATTTGATTTAGCTTTCAACACTTGATTTACAAATGCAGACTTTGCCAATTCTTGAGATTCAGGTTGACTGAAATCAATTGTGTCACCATTTGGAAGAATGGCAATGTTGTTGTTCTTTTTTGCTTCCGCTCTTAAGCTGTCTACCAAGAACAATGCTTCTTTTTCTGCTTTCTTCTCTTCAGAAGTAGTTACCCATGTAAATGAAAGTTGGTAAATACATACTATTGTTAGTAATATGGTCAAAAACCAAAAAAATCCTTTGTTACGCATGATTGCTATTTCGTTAATTTATCTATAATAAGGTCGCAAATATAGAATTTCCGTTTGTCATTGTCAATTAAACCATGAAAAAGGTTTCAAATTAGTTTCATGACCATGATAAAAAAGACACATTCTATTTTAATAAAAATTGTTTAAACTACAGTATTTACTGATATTTCGGATGCAAAATCGATAATTTTACCCGTGAAATTTTCCCAAGAATTTTCTTCGTTCTCACTTGCAATTTTTTCTTCAAATTTCGATTTAAGTCCCTCTTTGAAATATTTTTCGATCATAAATTTTATTTTTTCAGCATCAGCACTTTCAACTATTAAACCGTTTTCCTCATGGATAATGGTTTCTTTTAATCCACCAACGTCAGTTGCAATTATCGGCACACAAAAATGATGGGAAATAGCTGTTATTCCACTTTGCGTAGCCGATTTATAGGGTAAAATACAAACATCCGCTGCAGAAAAGAAATTAGTAACCTCTTGGTCTGAAATATATCTTAATTGTAATTTTACACGTTTTTGATTTTGATTGGAATTAATTTGCATTTGATACTTTTCGAATGAGCCGTAGCACTCTCCAGCTATAATCAATTGAAAATCTTCGCTCAATCTTCCAAATGACTCTAAAAGAACATCCAAACCTTTATAATCTCTGATAATTCCGAAAAATAAAATCGTTTTTTTCTCAACGTCCAAACCTAAATTCGTTATCGCTTTCTCTTGATTTATTTTTTTCCCAAAATGATTGTAATTAGGATGCTTTAACTGCAAAACTTTGGCATTAGGAAGAATTTCTAACAAATCATTTTTGACGGCATCAGAAAGTACAATGAAACCATCGTGGTTATTTAAAAAGTAATTATTTGCAGCATTATCAAAAAATCTTTTTTCGTGTGGTTTGACATTGTGTAAAATTGCAATTTTTTTAATTGAAGGATTTAATCTTTTTGCAACCATGCCCATAGAAGGACCAAAAAATGACATCCAATAGCTTGAAATAAATAACTGTGGATCAAATCGATTAATTGCTTTAGAAGTTTTAAAAAAAGATATTGGATTTATTGAATCTAATATCCTAATAGTTTCAATTTCTTCGGCAGCATCTTCCTCTTTCACAAATTGTGTTTCACCAGGAAATAAAATTTGTGGATATTGTCGTTTGAAATTAAATGCTTTAACTTCATTTTTCGCTTCTAAAGCTCGAAACATGGCACCGCTAAATTGCGAAATACCTCCGCGAAATGGAAAAAATGTAGAAAGAAATGCTATTTTCATGGCTATTATTCTATACCGTAGTTGATTACGTTAAAATAATATTCCTCTCCTTTTATAGGTTTGCTAGAGCCAAATTTAAATTCTAAATCTTTGAAGGTTTTAGAAATCATCCCAACATCTTTAGCATAGACCTCATATTTTCTTCTTGTTTCAATCAAAGTTGTAAAATCTTCTTCTTCAACGGTTAGTGTCTTTTCAAAAGTTAAATTATTGATTGTTTTTGATTCATCAATTGAACTGTAAAAAGCTTCAACTTTTCCTAAATTATTAAATGCATTGATATTCCATACTTTTTCCAAAGTTGGCTTAAAAACTAATTTCACTTTTCGTTGATTTTCTTCCACCAATTCTGCTCTACCATCAACAATAATCGCTGTCCAAATGTCAGTTTCTTCCCAAGGAAGTGAACTGTTTTTTCTTTGAAAACGGTGAAATTCTCTTGCAATTCGACCTACATTATCTACAATGGTGTCACCAATAAGTGTCTTAAATTGATAATTGATGGTGTCGTGTTTTTGTAAGAGTGAATCATGGAACATATAGGTTACTTGATATTCAACAAACAAACCTTCCATTAAACCGAAATATTCTGTCTGTTTGTCAATGTTTGTTTCATCTTTTTTACATGCCACAAAAACAAGCAATATAGCAATTAAAATAAGTGACTTAGATATATGACGATTTAACATTAACTTGAATATTTTAAATTACCTATAAAATAACTCTCAACGTTAAAATTAAAGAAAAGTTTTGAATTTTCCAGAATTTGATTTGAGCTCATTTTTAAAATAAGATCATTCATAAGGATTTACTCCTTTAACTTTACATTCCTCGATCCACTTTTTTAATTCGTCACCTTCTAAAAGAGAGCCGTATCTATAATATTTTCTACCAATTTCTTTTCCTGATTCATCAAAGGCCATGAAATAGCCATATCTGACACCATAGCGAAAATGCTCATGCATCATTGGCTGTCCATTTGAATGATTGTAAATGCATAAACCGTGCTTTTCTCCTTTTTGGTAAAAACATTTTGATTTTACAGTTCCGGTATTAAAATATTCAATGGCTTCACCTTCCAATTTTCCATCTTTATAATTGCAAGTTTTTGCGATTTTTTGAGATTTATCCTCCGGGTCTTCGGGAACGTAATAAACAATCATTTTTCCGTTTAAAACACCATTTTTATACGTTTCTTTGAAACTCAGTCTACCGGAGGGTCCGAATTGCGTCCAAACACTATCTTTTTTTTGATTCATGTAAATTCCAAAGGCCATAAGTTGACCGTTATCATGGTACATATAAGATTCTGATCTTCCGGTTTTTTCATTGTGTTTAATAATCGCTTTCACCTTGGTATTGGTATAATAGTAGGTGAAAGTTCCAACAGGCTTATCATCTTTGAATTGCCCTTTATACTCATAGACTAAACTGTTTGGATATTGTTTCTCCCAGACACCTTGTTTTCTTCCTTTTGCATCTACTTGATTTTTTTGGGCAAAAATCGGCGTTTGAACAATTAGCAGAGCAAATAAGTAAAAAATTAAATTTTTCTTTCCCATAAATCCATTAGTTCCTTTAAACTTTCAACGGTTAAATCAGCTTCAATTCCGATTGGTTCAACCGTTTTTATCCTGACAGTTTTCATGCCAAGATTTTTACCGAATTTTATATCAGAATCAGTATCACCAACCATAATTGCTTTATTAAAATCAACTTCAGGAAAATCATTTTTTGCTTGTAAAGCCATACCTGGATTTGGTTTACGCAAAGATTTTTCCTCTGATCTTAATTCAGGTGCAAAATAACAAGAGGTAATTTTACCACCTTTTTTCACAATCATTTCGCACATATAATTATGAATATCTAAAAGGTTACGTTTTGTCATCAAACCTTTTGAAATTCCTTGTTGATTCGTAACAACAAATACATATTTAAAAATGGAAGAAAAATATGCAATGGATTGATCAGCTAATGGTAAAAATTGAAATTCATCTACATTTAAAATATATCCATTCATTTTGCGAACGTTTATAACTCCATCTCTATCCAAAAATAATGACCAAGTATTGTCGGCATTGAATAAACCCATTTTTAAATTTCTTTTTCTATCAGATAATTATTTCTTGTGGAAGAATTTCGTCCAACAAGTTCCGCTAAGAAACCTGCTAAGAAAAACTGTACACCCATAATCATGGCCACAAGTGCAACAAAAAATTCAGTTCTTTGCGCAAGTAATTTGGCTGTTTGATCAAAAAATAATTTGTCAATCACCAAATAAAAAGTAAATCCAAATCCAATAATAAATAATAGTGTTCCTATAGCGCCAAAGAAATGCATTGGCTTTTTACCGAATTTGCCCATGAAAACCACTGAAAGTAAATCAAGTGGGCCGTTTAAAAATCTATTCAAACCAAATTTCGTTGTTCCAAATTTTCTTGCTCTATGCTCTACAACTTTTTCACCAATCTTTGAAAAACCTGCAAATTTTGCTAGTGGTGGAATATACCTATGCATATCTCCGTACAATTCAATACTTTTCACAACTTCAAATTTGTATGCCTTTAAACCACAATTAAAATCATGTAAATAAATTCCTGTCAATTTTCTTGCAGCCCAATTGTAAAGTTTTGTAGGAATAGTTTTGGTTAGTGGATCATATCTTTTCTTTTTCCAACCTGAAACCACATCAAATTCTTCCTCAACTATCATTTTGTAAAGTGCAGGTATTTCATCTGGACTGTCTTGAAGGTCTGCATCCATAGTAATTACGACTCTTCCTTGCGCTGCTTCAAAACCTTTTTGAAGTGCAGCGGATTTTCCGTAATTTCTTTGAAATTTAATTCCTCGAATAAATTGATTTTGGTTTTGTAGATTTTCAACAACATTCCATGAGCCATCCTTACTCCCATCATCAATAAAAATCAACTCGTATGTTAAGCTGTTCTTTTCCATTACTTTGGAAATCCACTCCTGTAATTCTGGTAATGATTCAACCTCGTTATACAAAGGAACTACGATTGATATTTCAATTAGATATGACAATTTTTCTATTTTTGATTAACAAAGATACATTTTCAAATTTACCAAATTGAAGTTATTAAAGAATTGCTTAAACAATTATTCTTTAATAACTCTATAAATATCTTGATCTGACTTTATTAAATAAGTGCCTGAATTGAATGAATTCAGGTCAATTTCAATCTCATTATCTTGTTTATTAATAGTTTGAATTATTTTTCCGTCAACCGTGAAAATAATCCAATGCCTAGATTCTTCAGATTGAAAAATTGATACTAGTCCATTTGTTGGCACAGGAAAAACTTTGTTTTTTGTAAAGGTAATTTCATTGGCTGTCAAAATACTAGACTCAGAAATGCTAAATAGATCAATGCCAGCTTCTGTAATATTCACTGCTGGATCGTCATCTGAAACAGTAACAATCAATTGCATGTTTGCTGTTGGTACTATAAAATCTGTTACGAGGATACTCTTTGGAGTCCATTGATAAAAAGCGATATCTTCAGAAGCCTGACTATCAATCAAAACTGAAGTAATTCCATTTGACAATCTGATCTCCAAAGTATCATCTGCAGGTGGCATAGGACCATGAAAATTAAAAAACCATCTAGAATAATTTAGGTACGGATTTGCATAAGAAGTCAAATCAAAAATGGGAGAATATAAAGTTACTCTTCCCTTGTCCACATCATCTGCATCAGGATTTAAACTTGGATCATTGCCAGTGATATAAGCAAAGTCTCCACAATCAAATTGAGCATCGTCAGCGGGAGCACTTAATGTAGAAGTTGGATTTGGATTGCCTCTCTCCCATTCTCCAGATGAAACCAAAGCGGTTTTCGTGGCTGTCCATCCAAAATCAAAAGAAAAATCATCGTAAATACCTTTTTGCAAATGAATTATAATAGTTCCAGTTGCTTGATTGATTTCAATATCATCACAAAACGTAATGAATCCCCATTTACCACAGGTAACCTTATAAACTTCACTATAAAAAAGGTCAAAATTAGATTCGCCAAGTCCATTTGCTATTTGTTCATGTGTAATCAAGGAAGCCTCTAATTTAATTTGAGCATCGAAAATAGGTTGTTCATTTCCAGCCTCTAAAACAACCACAGTTAAAGGAAAGGGTGGGATTGGAATCAAGTCAACATTTAATTCTGTCACAGAACCTTCTTGCAAATTGACGTTAATAGTTTGGGGATAAAAGGCAACCTTTGAGAAAGTAACATTGTAATTTCCTGAGCCTATAATACCCGTTTCATAATTTCCTGCAGATTTGCTGATTTCAATCTGATCATCTCCTTCAATCACAATTGAAACATTATTCAAAGCGCTCAAATCTGAAGCATTTCTGACTATTCCTTCTAAATATGAAGCATGGGTATAAGTTGGCTTCAAAATATAAAGACCTTCAGTAATATCAGTGGCTACAATAATTCCAGAAGGGAAAAACGGAAAAACACCCCAACATCCGTCAAAATTGATAGTTTGACCAGGATAAGTATCATAAAATCCAGTTTGAATTAAATTTGAAGGTCTAGAAACATCGTGAATTGTAATTCCGTCAGAATAATAACTTGTAATAATAAAATCATCTCTAAAATGCGTATTATGCGGAATTACACCTTTTCCTGGACTGCTTTGAATTTTGTCAAGTTGAATTATATTTTGCGGATCTGACAAATCATAAGAACCAATAAAAGCACCAGAAACTTCATCTGTAGTGAATCCAATATTCCCGTCAGGTGTTGTCCATATATTGTGAGAAAAGTTGTTGTTTGTATTTTTTGTTCCTAAAAGAATTGGATTTGATTTATTCGTAACGTCAACCATACTAATAAATCCATCAGAAATATGCGCCAGATACATCGTATCATTTAAAACATAACCATCATGGCAATACCAATTATCAAAAGTTCCAACTTCAATCGGATGCAGTGGGTCAGTATGAACATCCAAAATAATTACACCTCCATTTCCCCTGTTAGAACCAAAAATATAGGCATAACCACTAGAATCTATAAATAACGTATGTGCAGCAGTCCATTCTGAACCGATTTCACCACTATAAAAGCTAACGTTTATGCCTGAAGGATCTGGTAAGGAAGTCAAATCCATGATCATCAACCCACTTTCAGCTTCTGTAGTTACATATGCGTAATTATTCCACGAACTTAAATCTCTCCAAATAGATTCCGTGCCGGGTTGCCAAAATATCTCTTGCGGATTTGCAGGATTTGAAATATCTACAATTGACGTACCTTTTCTTGCGCCTACTAGCACATATTCATTATCTAGCTCATCCACAAATCCCCAAACATCGTTTAAATATGTGTCATGTAATTGTTGATAATTGATATGTGAAATTGAATCAATGTTTAATTGCGCAAATGAAGTCAGCGGCAAAAAAATGAAACAAAACTTAAATAAATTCAGCATGATGAAATTTTTGAGTCTAATTTAATTAAAAAAAGGCACATCTGTTAAAGTAAAATTGAATAACAAATTAATTCAGAGAATAAAAATAGCCGCAATTATAAAAATCAAGATAATTACAAGATATTGCCAAACATCAACAAAATATGGAGCAAACTTTTTTATCGAATCAATGATACTTTTCATGTGATAAAATTAGTGAATTTGACGAGAAATTTGGTTTTTTGAGTGAATGAACTAAACAAATCTAAAAATAAATAAATATTTTTTCAAGCACTAAACACAATGAAATAAGCTCTTTCGAGCTAAAACTTATTGATTTTAAGGAATTTTTCAAAAATAAATACAAGATAAAAGGAACTTAATACAAACTTTATCCTTAATATTGTCCTATGAATAAAGGTATAGTAAAATTTTTTAATGAAACTAAAGGATTCGGTTTTATTAAAGAGGAAGATTCGAACAAAGAATATTTTGTTCACGTTTCAGGATTGGTTGATGAAATCAGAGAAAATGACGAGGTAACTTTCGAACTTCAAGAAGGAAAAAAAGGTTTAAATGCAGTAAACGTAAAACAAGCATAGTTTAACGAATATTATTTAATGACTTTTAGAGGTTGGATTTTATCCAGCCTCTTTTTGTTTTCAGTATTTACAAATAGTAAATATTGATTTTAGATTTCAT
>JBIKJE010000171.1:0-2687 GCA_044361165.1 Crocinitomicaceae bacterium
TTGTAGAATATTTTGGAGACGGTGCGATTTCACTTTCTTGCACAGGAAAAGGAACCATTTGTAACATGGGTGCTGAAATTGGAGCTACGACTTCAACTTTCGGTTACGATGATTCAATGCGTAGATATTTGGCTGCAACTGGTCGTCAGGAAGTGGTTGACGCAGCAGATGCGATTGCTGAGCACTTGACTGGAGATGCTGAAGTTTATGCAAACCCAGAATTGTATTTTGACCAAGTGATTGAAATCAATTTGTCAGAATTGGAACCATACATCAACGGACCTTTCACGCCAGACAGAGGAACACCAGTTTCTAAAATGCGTGCGGAAGCAGAAGCAAATGGATGGCCATTGAAAGTTGAATGGGGATTGATCGGTTCTTGTACAAACTCTTCTTACGAAGACATGGCGCGTGCTGCATCAATCGTTGAACAAGCGGTTGCTCACGGAATTTCTCCAAAAGCAGAATTTGGAATCAATCCAGGTTCTGAGCAAGTACGTTACACAATCGACCGCGATGGAATCATTGCAACATTCGAAAAAATGGGTACGAAAGTATTTACAAATGCTTGTGGACCATGTATCGGACAATGGGACCGTGAAGGTGCTGACAAACAAGAAAAAAACACGATTGTTCACTCTTTCAACCGTAATTTCTCGAAAAGAGCGGATGGAAATCCAAATACACACGCGTTTGTAACTTCACCAGAAATGGTTGCAGCATTGGCAATTGCAGGTGATTTAGGATTTAATCCATTGACAGATACGTTGACAAACGACAAAGGAGAGCAAGTAAAATTGAATCCTCCAAAAGGAGACGAATTGCCAACCAAAGGATTTGATGTTGAAGATCCAGGATACCAAGCGCCAGCAGAAGACGGAAGTGGTGTAACCATCGCTGTAAGTCCAGATTCTTCTCGTTTGCAATTGTTGGAAAACTTCCCACTTTGGGACGGAAAAAATATTTTGGGTGCGAAATTATTGATCAAAGCCAAAGGAAAATGTACAACTGACCACATTTCTATGGCTGGTCCATGGTTGAAATACAGAGGTCACTTAGACAACATTTCGAACAACATGTTGATTGGTGCTGAAAATGCATTCAACGGAAAAGCAAACTGTGTTGTAAATCAATTGACAGGTACAGAAGGAGAAGTTCCCGCGGTACAAAGAGCTTACAAAGCGGCTGGAGTTCCATCAATCGTTGTGGGAGATCACAACTACGGTGAAGGTTCATCTCGTGAGCACGCTGCGATGGAGCCACGTCATTTAGGTGTTCGTGCGATCATTGTTAAATCTTTCGCGCGTATCCACGAAACAAACTTGAAAAAACAAGGAATGTTAGGATTGACGTTTGCGAACGAAGCAGATTACGACAAAATCCAAGAAGCAGATACTTACAACTTCACAGATTTGGAATCTTTTTCTCCAGACAAGCAATTGACTTTGGAAATCGTTCATGCCGATGGTTCGAAAGAAAACATCATGTTGAACCATACTTACAATCAACAACAAATTGAGTGGTTCAAAGCAGGTTCAGCATTGAATTTGATTAAATTAGAGAGTCAGAAAAATAGCTAATAAGCGATTTGATGAAATGAAAATAGGCTGTTCGATTTGAACAGCCTATTTTTTTGCTTGAATTTTTACTTTTCTTTCCTTGATGAAAGAAAAGTAAAAAAAGTCTACATTTTCAGTGCACCTTTAAAACCCTTTCTTCCAAGGCCAAAAGCCTAAAACTATTAATTTAATCCTCGCAAAAATTAAATAATTCTCATTAAGATTAATAATAACCTTTTATTTTTTACTTAATCAACCAAAATCAATTTTCCAGAAGCTACTCTATTTTTAGCATCTTTCATTTGGTAGAAATACATGCCTGCTTTTTGTGCTGACAAATCGATTTCTGTGGTATATCCGTGAAAATCTTGTTGGCTTACTTTTTGTCCCAAGGCATCGAAAACAGTCAATTGAATATCGTTGATTTCAGCTTGCTCAACGTGGAAAATTCCTGTTGAAACATTTGGGTAAATTTTGATTAACGAAGCCAATGTTTGTTCGTCAACACTTCCTAAAAAGCTCACACAATCGATTACCGATTCTAAAGTTTGAGTTGTTATTGTTGCAGGATTTGAAAAAGTGTTTAAACCTGTAGAAGAAATAAACACAATGTCATTTGCAACAATCGGACTCGTTACCACAGTGGCAGCATTGTCTTCACTTAAACAATATACAGTTGAGTTTTCAAAATTCTCATCCATTTTGATAATCCCAATGTGCTTTTGAACCAAAACCTTAACGCCATATATTGGACCATTTCCAACAGCGAAAACGCGTTTATTTTTGGTTTCAACAACAGCTAAACCAATCATAAATGGTCTTTTGTATGCAACAGTCGCATTTAATTCTTTGTTTGCTTTAAAAATTCTTGAGCCAAAGTCAGCAGGATTCATAAAAATGAACGAACTGTCAGATTGCATCTCGAATTTTAACTCATCAGGAAACTGGCAATCTTGCCCAAAGAATACAGTTTCGTTCGCATTTTCTCCGTTAAAATCGGTTTTAATAACTGCAATTGAATAATTGTTTAAATCGAGTGTCAACATTGCTGGACCTTGATTGGTCATTTCTAATCCATAAGTTTTAGCGTAAGCATATTTCTTAGTCCATTCATAATCGCCAGCATCT
>JBIKJE010000172.1:0-2683 GCA_044361165.1 Crocinitomicaceae bacterium
GTTGGGTGTTTTATGATTGGGCAAATTCTGTTTACAATTTAGTCATTTCATCTGCTGTTTTTCCGCTGTTTTATGATTTCAAAACCAAAGCTGCGTATATCAAAGCTGAAAATCATTTGGGCGACAATGTTTCTAGTGAAACGATTCAAACTTTGGTCAAAGAAATTCCTGAAGGAACTTACATTCCCGTGAATTTTTTCGGTTGGGAATTTTCTTCTTCTGTATTGTATTCTTTCGTTTTATCACTCTCATTTTTAGTTGTTTCCTTCCTTTCTCCGCTTCTTTCTGGAGTAGCAGATTACAGTGGGAGCAAAAAGAAATTTCTCAAATTTTTCTGCTATTTGGGCGCAATATCGTGTATGTCATTGTATTTCTTTGACACAGACCACATTGAACTTGGATTCCTCTCTGTCTTTTTAGCAAGCATTGGATTTTGGAATAGTTTGGTATTCTACAATGCTTTTCTTCCTGAAATTGCAGAAGTTAAAGACCACGACAAAATTTCTTCCAGAGGTTTCACCATGGGATATTTCGGCTCCATGTTGTTGTTGATTCTTTGTTTGATTTGGATGAAAGTTTTCAATTATCCAACCGCTTGGTGTTTTGTTTTTGTAGGTGTTTGGTGGATTGGTTTTTCACAAATCACATACAAAGTCTTACCAAACAATGTATACAATAAAAAGCCTGAAAAAGGGATATTGTGGCGCGGTTTCAAAGAGTTGAAATTGGTTTTCAAAGATTTCCGCAAAACAAAACGATTGAAAAAATATTTGTACGCTTTCTTCTTTTTCAATACCGGAGTTCAAACGGTTATGCTCATGGCAACAATTTTCGCCAACAAAGAGATCGCTTGGCCAGACGATTCTGGAACCACAGGTTTGATTATTGCGATATTATTGATACAAATTTTAGGTGCAGCTGGTGCATTTATCATGTCAAAAGTTTCTGCAAAAATTGGAAACATCAAAACATTAATCATTTCTGTTTCGATCTGGATTTTGATTTGTTTGGCTGCGTTTATCGTTGAAACGCCGGTTGAGTTTTACATTCTCGCTTCAAGTGTTGGTTTGGTGATGGGCGGAGTTCAAGCGATTGCACGTTCAACTTACTCCAAGTTTCTACCTGAAACAACGGATCACGCAAGTTATTTCTCTTTCTACGATGCCACCGAAAAAATCGGAATTGTATTGGGAACTTTGTTCTTCGGAATGGTTGAAATGTTGACGGGATCGATCAGATACTCTGTCATTTCTGTCGCATTGTTTTTTGTTTTAGGATTGATTATGTTGTTTCTCGTTCCAAAAAATGAAGTTGAGATAGAGTTGAAAGAAAATTAATCGATTGACGTTTTATGAATCAAACTTTCACTTTCAATCAAAAAATAAAACTGCTTTTTAGTTTGCCTGTTATTATCGCTGCATTAGGCTATTTTGTAGATATTTACGACTTGCTACTTTACAGCATTGTTCGCATTCCGAGCGTAACAGAGTTGGGTTACAATCCCGATACTTTAGGCCCGATTATCAACAGTTGGCAAATGGGTGGATTGTTGGTTGGAGGAATACTTTGGGGCGTTTTAGGTGACAAACGAGGAAGATTATCTGTGCTTTTTGGTTCAATTATCACTTATTCCTTGGCAAATATCGCTTGTGGATTTCTGCCAAATATCAATTTCATGGACAAAGGAAATGCATATTTGATTTTGCGTTTCATTGCTGGAATCGGTTTGGCTGGAGAGTTAGGCGCTGGAATTACACTTGTTTCCGAATCTTTGCCAAAAGAATTAAGAGCCATTGGAACTTCCTTGGTTGCAGGATTTGGACTTTTTGGGGCTGTTGTTGCCAAATTTACAGTAGAACTTTCTGGACATTGGTCAATCGCTTATTTTGTCGGTGGCGGAATGGGACTTTGCTTGCTGCTATTGAGAGTAGGCGTAATTGAATCAGGAATTTACAAACACGTTAAAGCAGATTCGCACATTCAAAAAGGCAATTTTTGGATGTTTTTCACCAATTGGAATCGGTTCGTTAAATACATGAAATGTATTGGAATCGGGCTCCCTACTTGGTTTTGTATTGGCATTTTGGCCACATTAGGAAATCAGTTTGGCGAAGCGATGGGCATCAAAGAAAAAATTGATCCTGGATTAGCAATCATGTGGGCATATATAGGTATTTCAGCAGGAGATTTTATGAGCGGATTCATCAGTCAATGGTTGAAATCAAGAAAAAAAGCCATTTTAGGAATGATGATTTTCACAGCCGTTGGCGTTCTATTATTGCTTTTCAGTGGAGTAAAATCAGCCCAAATGTATTATTTCTATTGCACTTGGCTTGGTTTAGGAACTGGTTATTGGGCAATGTTCGTGACGGTTGGCGCTGAACAATTCGGTACAAATATTAGATCTACAGCAGCAACGACAATTCCAAATATGGTGCGCGGAACTGTAGTTTTAATGACCTGGTTTTTCTTGAGTTTTAAAGTTTCACTTGGTGTCATAGTGGCAGGTTCTGTTCTAGGTTTAATTAGTTTTTTCATTGGAATCTATTCAACGATTACCATTCCAGAAACACACGACAAAGATTTGGATTTCGTTGAATAGTTAGTCTAAATTTCGAATTACTTTGCACGGATTTCCTGCAGCAACCACATTTGCTGGAATTGATTTTGTGACCACGCTTCC
>JBIKJE010000095.1:0-10437 GCA_044361165.1 Crocinitomicaceae bacterium
CCGATTTGAGAATTGTAACTTTTCGGACTTCGAATCACTTTTTTCTCTCCAGAAATCAAATGATAAATCCACTCTTTAACGATTGTCTTTCCAACGCTTCCTGTAATTGCTACTATTGGATAATTGAATTTCAAGCGGTGAAATTTGGCCAATTTTTGCAACGCAATCAATGGGTCTTCTACGAATAAAAAGGTCGCATTTGGAAAGCCAGAGGTATTGAATTTTTTATCGACAACAAAAGTTTGAATTCCTTTACTGTATGCGTCTTGAATAAAATCGTGCCCATTTCTGAATTCTCCTTGAAAGGCAAAAAACGCAGTATTGGAAGGATTGGATATTTTCCGTGAATCAAATGCAATCAATTGAATGATTTCATGATTTTCATTTTCCAAATTGGCGCCGATGATGTCAGCGAATGCTTCAATAGAAAGATTGATTTTCAAAACATTTGATTTTAGGATTACAAATGTATTTTAATTTTCGAGATTTCATTAAAAAGGCGATTTCAAGAATCACAAAGTATCTTAAATTATCGGGCAATTTTATTATAGCATCCTCTGCAAAGTGGTTGGTATTTTTCAACTGCACCCACCAGAAATTGTCCTGATTCTGAAACAGTTCTGTGTGAAACGTAAGCCAAATTTCCGCAAGAAACACAAATTGCATGTACTTTGGTGACATATTCTGCGATGCATAAAAGTTGTGGCATTGGACCGAAAGGTTTCCCTAAATAATCCATATCGAGACCAGCGAAAATTACCCGAACTCCTTTGCGCGCCAATTCGGTAGAAATTTGAACAATTTCTTCGTCAAAAAATTGTGCTTCGTCAAATGCGACAACACGTTCATTTTTCCAGATTTTCAGCGCTTCACTTGCTTTTTCGATGACGATTGCGTCGAGGCTAGATCCTTTGTGACTAACCACAGCGCTTTCTGCATAGCGATTGTCAATTTTCGGTTTGAAAAGCAACACTTTTTGATTGGCAAACTCAACTCTTTTCAATCGTCGAATCAATTCCTCCGTTTTTCCCGAAAACATGGATCCACAAATTACCTCGATCCAACCTTGTTGTCTGCCCTCCATGGGAAAGTGTTCCAAATACATACGCTATTTTATAGGGTTATCAACATTCTACCCGTGAGAAATTTTCATTGAATCAATTTTCACTTGCACAACATTTCATAATTTTAACGCTAAGTTACGTGTTTATGAATGCGTACCGTCTAGGTTGGTTAGCAACTTGGTCTATTTGTTGAAAATTACTTTAAGAAAAAAGAGATGTCAAAATTTGGTTCAAAAGAAGAAATATTATCGTCCATTCAAGCGCTTTTTGAAAACATTCAATCAGGAAGTTTAACTGCAGATGAAATGGAATCTTTGGTCGAATTAACGCGTGAATTGCATGAACGTGCTCTGATATTGCGTTACAAATCATACGAAGAGAAAATTTTCGGAATCGCTCCAACAAATGTTGAAGTACAAATGGAGGAGACTTTCGAAGAAATGGAAGCAGCAGCTGAAGTCGAAGAAATTTCTGAAGAACCACATATTTTGTCTTTTGAAGAAGTTGAAGAAGAAATTTTGGAGCATGAAAAACAAGAAGTTGTAAACGATGAACCAGTTTTCGATTTTGACATGTTTGAAAAAGCAGAAGAAGATATTTTTTCTCCAGAAATGGTTATAGAGCCTACGCCAGAATTGGAACCTACCATTTTTAATGAACCTAGTGTAGAAGAAGTATATGCTGAGCCTGAAATTTCGGAACCAATAGCTGAAGAGACGTTTGAAGTAGAAAGTACGCCAATATTCAGTGAACCAGAGACAACTGTTGAATCAGAAGTTAATACAGATATTTTTAATCGATATAGCAGTAATTCTGACGATTCATTGAGCTCTAGATTGATGTCTTCTAAATTGCAAACTTTGGTTGGTTCATTTGGTTTGAATGATAAATTGCAATGTATTCGCGAGCTTTTCAAAGGTTCAAGTGAAGCGTTCAATCAAGCAATTGAGCAGTTAGACAATCAAGCAGATTTTTCAGCTGCGAAAAGAGTATTGGCGCAATATGCACAGCAATACAGTTGGGATTTAGAAAGCAATTTGACAGCTGAATTTATCCAGAAAGTGGAAAGAAGATATTTGTAAAAATTAGGTAAATGAAAGTTGGAATTGTCTTTATTTTATGCACTTTTTTACAAGTCGCTCTAGGTCAATCAAATCCAACTATTCAGTCTGATGCCCTCACGGAGGGACGAAGAATCACGAAAGAATTATGTTCTGAAACCTATTTCGGTCGCGGATATATCAAGTCTGGCGATTCACTTGCAGCACAATTTTTAGTTAGAGAATTTCATCAGCGCGGGTTAAAAAAAATATCCGATTCCTATTTACAATCATTTACTTTCGATGTCAATACATTTCCAGGAAAAATGGAAGTGAAATTAGGAGACAAAGTATTGAAGCCAGGCATAGATTTTTTGGTCGATCCTGCGTCTGGAAATAGTAGGAGCGTATTGAAATATAAATATTTATCGCGAAAAGATTTTACGAATCCGAATTTTTGGAGTGCTGCAATGGCGGAAATGAATGAAGATGCCAGTTATAATGCAATTGTCTTTGATTGTTCCAACACTGCGAAGGATACTTTAAATGAGATAAAAATCTTGTCACGGCAATTGGCAGAGATCTTTGATGTAGTCATTGTTACCGAAGAAAAATTTACATTTTCGGTTGAAAATGAGCAAAAAAAGCATGGTTTTTTCTACATTCAAAGCGCCGCTTTCGATAGAAATTCAATCATCCAAACCAATATTGAAGCAAAATTCAAAAAGAACCATATTGCCAACAATGTGATTGCGAAAATTCCGGCAAAAGGATTGTTCAAGAAAACGATTGTTTTTTCTGCACATTATGACCATCTAGGAGGAATGGGAAATTCCACTTATTTCCCAGGAGGAAATGACAATGCGAGCGGAACATCGATGCTTTTTGTGTTGGCTGATTATTTCAAACAAAATCCAGTAAATTACAATTTAGTTTTCATCGCATTTGCAGGAGAAGAAGCAGGATTGATTGGTTCGAATTATTATGTGAATCATCCACTTTTTAAATTGAAAAAAATCAAGTTCCTACTGAATTTAGACATCATGGGAAGCGGTGAAGATGGTGTAACTGTGGTAAATGGAACCGTTTTCAAAAATCAATTTGATCAATTACTAAAAATCAACCAAGAACAGCAATTACTGAAAGAAATTAAGATTCGGGGTAAAGCTGCGAATTCCGACCATTATTGGTTTACAGAAAATAATGTTCCAGCATTTTTCATTTATACCATGGGAAACAATAAGCATTATCATGATGTTTTAGATACTTATGAGGCACTTTCTTTCACTGAGTATGTTGACATAGCAAAGTTAATCGCCTCTTTCGTAAACTCATTGGATTGAACCAATTTAGATATTGGTTGTATTTAGCAAGTATGAAAATAGTTCTTATTCTTTTAACTTTTTGTTTTTCTGCCGCGTATGCGCAAGAAAATTGCACGTTCAAATCGCACAATAAAAAAGGCGGGAATTATTATTTCAGTACTTTTTATCAAGATAATATGCAAACACCTTTGGACGGAACTTGCGAAAGTAGATTCAATGGAACACTATACGAACGGCGCATTTTTGAAAAAGGAAAATTGATCGAAGAGCAACTGAATTTTACAAATTTTAAACCGCGAGTAAGATATAATCGACTCAGTAAAATAAAAGATTCTACAATTGCTACGTTGGTTGTTTATTATGAGAACGGAAAAATTGAGTACAGTTCTAAATATTACATAGATAAATCAGGCAGAAGATGTGAATTTCGACAAGAAAATTGGGCGAATGGCTATCCTCGTTTTTCGTATTACATGGCATTTATTCGGAGAAGTGAAATTGATCAATATAGCGAGAAAAACTATCCGCCACACACCGTGGATGAGGAAGGCTATACTTATTTGACGGCACGTTTTGGTGACTACAAGAGTTATGATGATGCTGGGAATCTGAAGGAGAAAGTAAATTACAAAGCAGTTTTCCAGTCAAACTTTTTTGTACATGAAATTAGACAAGGAAAGTTTACTGAATATCATTCCAACGGAAAAGTTTTCAAGCAAGGTTATTTTAACGGTGATGATCCAGATGGAGATTGGTTGGTATATGATTTCAATGGAAAATTATCCGAGGAATTGCATTATAGACGCAACATGAAAGTGGATGTTTGGAAAGGATATTATCCTTCTGGAGCACTTCGTTATCAGCACACTTATGATACTTTGTCTGAACATCTTTTCAAACCAAGTAAATTAGAATGGGCTGAAAATGGCATTAAAACATTGGAAGTTTTCATGGATCAAAAAGGAAATGGATTCCAAAAAGTATGGAACGCAAAAGGGGTTTTGATTGAAGAGTTTGATATCCTTGCGCAGCGAGATTACGGTACTTTCCACAAAAAATGGTTTGAAGATGGGAAAGTGCAATCTATTAAATTCAATCAACAAGAAAATGATACATCTTACGTAGAATATTTTACCAACGGAAAGATGGCGAGACTGAATATGTCTATCGAGGCTGCTAATCCCGCAGGAAAACGTACTACTGTTTCATCCAAAGAATGGAACTTTAACGGGATATTATTGTCTGAAGTTTCTTCTACCTCCGGTCAAGATTTCAATGAATATTCAGGAAAGATGTTTCATGAAAACGGAGAATTAAAATCATTTATATTTTCAAAGAATAAAGAAAGATTTGAAGAAACCTATTCGATTAATGGTATAAAAATCAAATCATTGCAGCGCTTGGGTGGCCTCCTAAATGGACATTATCAAACATTTGACAGTTTAGGGAATATTTTGTTGCGTTACAATTATTCAAAAGGATTGCGTGATGGTATTTGCAGCGAATATGATTCCAAGGGAAACTTACTTTTTCAGCAGAAATATGAGAATGGTTGTGTCGACAAGTCTTATAAAGAAGCAAAAATTGAAAATTTAGATTGGAATAGCTTGATAAATAAAGAACAATACCGACAAATTACTTACGCTTATCTCAATAGATACGGGAATAAGTATTTTCAAAAGCTCAACAACCAGCAAATAGACTCAATTGCGCAAGCGATTTATTACTTCAAGAAAAATTGGAAAAGTGGATTGGATTTCCCTTTTGCAACGAACAGAAAATTTTCAAAAAATATAGAATTTAAGCTTCAAAAAAATCTATTTCAAGGTGCTGATATTTGCGACACAACCAATAAATACGTGAAAGATTTATTTCTTCTATTTCAGAAACTCGGTTGGCAATATCCGTCAAAGATGAAATTAGAGGGTAATTTTTATACATTTACCTTTTTTGATGATCAATTCTATACCAACTACTTTTTTGAATTGAATTTTAATTGGTATGTGCAAAATGGATTTGTTGTTCTTCCTGTTGAACAAGAAATAGAAGTTCAAACATTTAATAAGTGGAATAGAAATGTTCAATTTTCAATTTACAAATTGAATGATTGTTGTTATCGAGTCGATTATAGCAATCGGGCAGGTTCTTTTAATTGGGTCATTTACAATGATGGAACGGTTGAGTTTTACAATCAATCAGCCACTTGGGAAAAGCTGGAGGAAGTTGATGAAAAGCATTACCGTATGTTCGAAGATTGATTTAACACTTTCAATTCATTGTGTTTTAATTTGAAGCACTTTACTATTGCAAGGATTTTTTTGAGAAAATCCTTATCTTTAGCGCTCAAAGATGCTAGGACTTATGAAACTACTTCAAATAATCTTGTTTTTATTTCCGTTTTCATTGATGGCTCAAAACTATCTTGGAAAGACACCAAAAGTGATTGAATCGCGTGCAGCAAATTGCTCACCACCCACAGCGACTACTTTTTTGCAGACCAATAATGTGAGAGCAATGATTCATACAGCTGGAAATTTATGGCAAGTTCCTGGTCAGAATTATTCTCAATATGAGGTTCCTAAGAATTCTGGAATCATGGCATTGTTTACTTCTGCTTTGTGGTTGGGTGGAACCGACATCAATGGGCAATTGAAATTAGCAGCTTTGCGTTATAGAAATGGTCAAGATTATTGGACGGGACCAATTTCACAAGGTTCTGCAGTTACTGATAATGAGACATGTGAAATGTATGATAAGCATTTTACAACAACGCAAGATATGGTTCGTGAATTTGATGCGTGGTATGAATCTGGTTTGTATGATCAAGAAAATGGCACCAACACACAATCAGAGAATTTCCCAAATTATATTGTTCCAAAAATTATCAAAGAATGGCCAGCACATGGGGACGTTTCTCTTGGTCAGGATTATTACTTGGCGCCCTTTTATGACAGAGACAATGATGGAGATTATCGTTGGGAGAATGGCGATTTTCCATGGTATGACATCAAGAAAGATAAAGTTTGTAGTGTAGATAGAAAGGTGAGTCTTTACGGAGACGAAAACTTTTGGTGGATTATGAATGACAAGGGTAATATCCACACTGAAACAGGCGCTGATCCTATTGGAATGGAAATTCGTGCGCAAGCTTTTGCTTTTGCAACCAACGACGAAATCAACAACATGACTTTTTACAATTATGAATTGATCAATCGTGGAACGCAAACTTTATACAATACTTATTTCGGATTTTTTGCCGATGCCGCATTGGGAGATCCATTTGATGATTATGTGGGATGTGACGTAAATCGTGGGTTGGCTTATGTTTATAATGGAGATTCTTATGATGGTGACAACAGCGGATTCAAAGGATATGGTATTAATCCACCTTCAGTAGGTGTTGATTTTTTTGAAGGACCTTATCAAGACAATGACAATATTGACAATGCTTTTGGAATCGGATTGAACGAAGCATTAAACGGAATTGGTTATGGTGATGGAATTGTTGACAATGAGCGCTTTGGTATGCGAAGATTTTTGTATTATGTCAATACAGGTGGAGGTGGAAATCCAAACCAAACCGATCCGATAACAGGCTCTGATTTTTATAATTATTTACGTGGGTTTTGGAAAGACGGAACACCTTTTTATTATGGTGGAAGTGGATATATTGCTGATCAAGAGGCAGATCCAACTGTGCCTTGTGATTTCATGTTTCCCGGTGATACTGATCCTTTGGGTTGGGGAACAGGTGGAAATCCGCAAGTGCCTTGGACAGAAGAAACAGCTGGAAATCAACCGTATGACAGAAGGTTTGTGCAGTCTGCAGGACCTTTCGTTTTGAAACCAGGTGCTGTAAATAATATTACCGTAGGAGTAGTTTGGGCGCGTGCTAATAGTGGCGGACCGTTCGCGTCTGTTGAGGTATTGAGAAGGGCAGACGACAAAGCGCAAGCATTATTTGAAAATTGTTTCAAAGTGTTAGACGGACCTTATGCGCCAGATTTGAAAATTCAAGAATTGGAAAATGAATTAATACTAACACTCTCAAATCCGGCAAATTCTAATAACGCGAAAGAAGATTATAAAGAATTTGACCCATTTATTTCTGCTGCAGATTCAACAGCAGATAAATTTTATCACTTTCAGGGTTACATGATTTATCAAGTGATCAGTTCTTCAGTTTCTGCATCGCAAATTGAAGATGTTTCTAAAGCGAGATTGGTAGCACAATGTGACATCAAAGACAATGTTTCAACGTTGATTAATTTCGAATATGATGAAGAATTAGAAACACCTGTGCCAGTTAAAAAAGTGCAAGGTTCGAATTCAGGAATCAAACACAGTTTCAGTGTGAATGAAGATTTGTTTGCACAAGGAAATAGGACATTGGTCAATTTCAAACGCTATTACTATTTAGCAGTTTCCTATGCTTATAACAATTACAAAAATTATGATCCATCTGACCCTCAGCAACTAGATGGACAGAAAAAACCATTTTTGGCAAGTAGAAAGGCAACGATTGGCGAAATCAAAACAATAGAAGCGATTCCACATAATGTCAATCCAGAAGCAGGAGGAACTGTGCAAAGTTTATCTTACGGAACGATGCCTCAAATCACCCGATTGGACGGAACAGGAAATGGAAATAATGCTTTAGAATTTACTTCAAGTACATTAAATCAAATTTTGACAACTGGATTTTCTCCGAAACCAACATATGATTATGGTTCTGGACCATTAAATGTAAAAGTGGTTGATCCTTTGAATGTTGTCGGTGGTTATTTTGAATGTAAATTTAGAAAATATCAAAACGTCGGCGCAGAGCAGCACATCAATTATTACGGAACAGATACTGCTTCTTGGGTAATTTATAGATATGATTCTGAGAATAAAGTAAATCTTTTAGATTCAGTTGTGTCCGAAAGAACCATCAAAAATCAAAACGAGCAAATCATAGCGAAATGGGGTATTTCCGTAGAAATTATCCAAAGTAAATATTTCAAAGCTTCAGATCCAACAGGACCAGATTTGGCGCAATCACTTGAATACGATCGTTATACTATGCCGATAGAGTCTACCATTGAATTCAAAGATTCATCCAAAAGATGGCTCTCTTTTATCAACGACAATGACAATTATTTCCCAACAAATTGGATATTATCGGGAGTTTATAATCCAATCGGAGCTGATACAGTAACACAATCGCCAGCATATCTCAGTCCGAAGTTTTACAAAGATGAGTTAAGTAAAGATCCTGAACAAAATTATGAGAAGATTTTAGCTGGAGGATTTGCACCTCATAATCTAACCGGATATCGAAATGAATTTAGTCCACTGTGCTATCCAACTGGAACAGGTCTTTTATCGACAGGAACAGTCAGTACAATTAGGGCTCGAAGCAGCATTTCTAGACTTCCAAGCATCGATGTTGTGATTACAACGGATAAATCAAAGTGGACGAGGTGTGCTGTAATTGAATTAGGAAGAGACGAAGCGTTAAATGTTGGTCAAGCGAAACCTGGAACTTTGAGAAAAAGTCAAAGCGTGGATATCAATGGAAATCCGATTGCTGGTTACGGAATGGGATGGTTTCCTGGATATGCGATAGACTTAGAAACTGGTATGCGATTGCATATGGCTTTTGGTGAGAATTCTTTCTTAGGAAGCGATAATGGAAATGACATGATTTGGAATCCGTCAAACAGAGTTGTCGATAATAACGGTAGACCAATCATGGCTGGACAGCATCCAATTTATGTTTTTGGGTATAACATTAATGGTGATGGTTGTCCGTATTATGACGGTTCAAATTGGGTTTATGATAGATTTTTTGAAAATACGGCTGCGTCATTAAAAACGGTTTACACTAGTTTGAGTTGGATTGGAAATCCAATTTTAGCAGAAGGACAAAAGCAGCTTGCTACGGATGTGAAAATTAGAATCAGAGTGAACAAAGAATACAATGAGTTTACTGCAACAGGTGAAAATGGTGGGAAACCAATGTATGCCTGGAACATGGACAATGTTAGAACTGTTACAGGAAGTCAAGATCAATTGGCTGAATCTTTGAAACTGATTAATGTTGTCCCAAATCCATATTACGCTTACTCACAGTACGAAAAAAGCCGTTTGGACGCAAGAGTGAAAATCACCAATTTGCCTGAAATCTGTACGATCAAAATTTACAATGTATCTGGAAAATTGGTTAAGACTATCAAAAAAGCGAATACAAATACTTACGAAGATTGGAATTTAAAAAATGACATTGGCATTCCAATTGCAAGTGGCGTTTATTTAATTCACGTGAATGTTCCGAATGTTGGAGATGTAATTGTGAAAGCATTTATCGCGATGAGAACTTCTGATTTGGAAAATATTTAGATTGCTTGATATTTGATTGGCGCCCCAAAAGTGCCAATCAATTGTCCTTTTGAAAAAGTCAATTTTCCATTTACAAAAACATACTCAATTCCTTCTGAAAATTGATTTGGATTTGTAACCGTTGCTTTTCCATTGATTGTTTTTTCATCAAAAATCGTCAAATCTGCCATTGCGCCATCTTGCAATATCCCTCGGTTTTGTAAAGCTGGAGAGATCAAATTTCTAGGCAAAGTAGTCATTTTATCCAAGGCTTTTTCCAGCGGAATTCCGATAGATAAGCAATGATTGATTGCAGTAGCAAAACAACCTGCACCTCGTGGATGAGAATTTGCATTTTTTTCAAATTCAATACCGCCGTCAGATCCAATCATGCAAAAATCTTCTTTCAAAGCTAAATCAATGGTTTCAGAGAACGGCATCGTTCCTTCAGGAACTGCGACCAACTTTTTCACTTTGCGGTATTTAGCGAATGTTGCAGCGGTTAACTTTTCACCTGTACCAACGACTTGTAAATCACCGTAAGTAATGTTGTACCTCTTTTGCCAGCCTTCAGCAAAGCGCATGGAATGCAAGTAAGTCGCCCAAAATGAATAAGGATAAACGCAACATGTGATATTCAAACCT
>JBIKJE010000096.1:0-10359 GCA_044361165.1 Crocinitomicaceae bacterium
ACGTGTATTGAAGCGTTAGCCGCTGGTTTCGGTGGAACACAATCTTTGCATACGAATGCGTTAGATGAAGCGATTGCTTTGCCGACAGATTTCTCTGCAAGAATCGCTAGAAATACCCAAATTTTCTTGCAAGAAGAAACGCAAATGACTTCTATCATCGATCCTTGGGGCGGAAGTTATTATGTCGAGAAATTGACAGAAGATTTGATTCAGGAAGCTTGGAAATTGATTGAAGAAGTGGAAGAATTGGGTGGAATGGCAAAAGCGATTGAAACTGGAATTCCGAAAATGCGCATTGAAGAAGCAGCTGCTAGAAAGCAAGCCAAAATCGATGCAGGACGAGATATTATCGTAGGTGTAAATCGATATCAATTGGAAAAGGAAGAACCAATGGATATTTTAGACATCGACAATACCAAAGTGCGCTTAGGTCAAATCGAGCGTATCAACCAAATGAAAGCGGATAGAAATTCTGCGAAAGTGGAAGCAAGTTTGAATCACTTGGCGGAAATTGCTGCAACTGGCAATGGAAATTTATTAGAAGCCGCCATCGAGTGTGCGCGCAATCGAGCAACTTTAGGTGAAATTTCCATGGCCATGGAGAAAACCTTTGGACGATACAAAGCAACGATTCGTTCCATTAGTGGCGTTTATTCCTCAGAATCTATGAACGATCAAGATTTCGAAACAGCGAAAGCGATGGCAGAAAAATTTGCCAAATTGGAAGGAAGAAGACCAAGAATTATGGTTGCGAAAATGGGTCAAGATGGCCATGATCGCGGCGCGAAAGTAATTGCAACTTCGTTTGCTGACATTGGATTTGATGTCGACATTGGGCCATTGTTTCAAACGCCAGCGGAAGCTGCACGACAAGCGATTGAAAATGACGTTCATATTTTGGGTGTTTCATCTTTAGCCGCTGGACACAAAACGTTGGTTCCTCAAGTGATTGCAGAATTGAAGAAATACGGGCGTGAAGACATTATGGTCATTGCTGGGGGTGTGATTCCGCAACAAGATTATGATTTCTTATATGAATCCGGAGTTTTTGGAGTTTTTGGACCTGGAACCAAGATCTCAAAAGCAGCAATTTCCATTTTGGAATTGTTGTTAAAAAGTGTCGAAAACGATTGATATTTATTTAGGATTATGCTTTTTTAAGTAGGAGAATATTAAGATTTGAAATTATTTTCCTACTTTCGGCATAGTTATTGAAAAACTACTAGAAAAAAATACCTATGAAAAAAATATTTGCCATTTTAGGATTGTTGATTTACTGTGGAAGTGCAAAAGCACAAGCGCCAGATTACAATGATTTAATCATTTTGTTTGCTGATGCGAAATATGAAAAATTAATCTCATCTGCAACAAGATACATTGAGAAGGAATCAACTGCACAGGATGCATTGCCGTAT
This sequence comes from Crocinitomicaceae bacterium, assembly GCA_044361165.1. Lineage (GTDB taxonomy): Bacteria > Bacteroidota > Bacteroidia > Flavobacteriales_D > Crocinitomicaceae > JAQVCM01. The sequence goes on from JBIKJE010000096.1 coordinate 1,416, forward strand.
TTGTGGTTGTCTAAAGGTTTGTACGCCATGTCACAACAAGGAGACAAAGACCCAATGTATAAAAACGCATTTAAAGAGTCAATTGCCGCTTTAGGAAATTTTAGAAAAAAAGACAAAGATGGTTCGCTTTTTCAAGAGCATATTGAATATATTGATAAAATCAAATTGGCAGTTTTAGAGCAAGTTACTAATGAAATTGATGCAAAAGCGTATAAGAAAGCTACGCCAATATTGGCTAAGTACTACAAAATTTCACCAGATGATGTTGGAGCAAAATTTTTAGAAGCAGCTTGTAAATTCCGTGATGGTGATAAAAGTGGTGCGAATACTATTTGGAAAGAAACAGATAAAAAAATGACCACATTGGAAAATTTAGATAAATTGACTGAAGTGGATAAAATGCTTTTTAGATCTGGTGTTTTTGAAACGGCTGAATGTTGGATTAGTTCTAAACAAGTGGATAAAGCTAAAAAGTTATTAGACAAAGTTGCCCCATGGTTTGAAGGTGATGAAGAATTTAAGACAAGATTTGATAGTTTGAATCTTTAAAATCGAAGTTTATTGATTTAAAATGCCCTCAATACAGGGCATTTTTTTTGGATTGAACTTTTTTAAACAATTATCCTTTGACAATTTTAAAAGTTGAAATTTAAAGTATTCAATGCTTCTATGTACCTTTGTAATATGACTGTCGAAAATTCAACGAATGAGGTTAAAAAATCGAAGATGGAAGGAGTTAAAAAATTCCTAAAATATTTTCGTAATAAATACCTTTTGACAATTACTCTATTTACGTTATATGCTCTGTTCTTGGATGAGCAAGACATGTTTACTTTGATTGTTCAAAAAAGTAAGCTGAACAAAATTGAAGCGGATCAAATTTTGATCGATGAAAAGTTAGCTAAAACTACAAAAACGCTAAAGCAAATGAATTATATCTCAGAATTAGAAAGATATGCACGGGAGGAAAAGTTATTTAAGAAAGACGATGAAGACATTTTCATCATTTCGAACGAATAATCTTATATTTCTTGGAATGTAAATCTCCACCCACAACTTTCACCTTTAATCTCTTCTAAATCTCCTTCAAGTTGCTCACTAAGTGCTTCTATTATTGTTTTATTGACATGCTCATTTTGTGGTGAAATGACATGTTGAATTGGTGATTTTCCGATGATTTCAATTTGGTAACTTTCACCAAAAAACAAAGTTGAAATTTCAATGTCCATTTCAATCGTTTCTTCCTTTTTCCAGTGTTTTTCGACCGAAAGTTGAATTAATTCATTCATTAACATACCCAAGGGAATCAAAGTATTGAAGTTGAAATTGCTTTTGATTTCTTTTACTGAAAAGTTCAATACCAAATAATTACTTTGGATATTATACCTCAATGCAGCAGTCAAATCTTCAAAAAAGCGCTGTAATGAAATTTCATTAGATTCAATAGATTTTAATAATATCAAATGAATTGTAGATAGAATTTGAATTCTTGATTGAATTTCTTTTAAAGTTTGAATGTTGGGTTCATGTGTTTCTTTTAAATACAAACTCACTAAGCTGGAAATAATTTGTAGATTATTATTTACACGATGATGTACTTCCTTCAGTAATAATTCCTTCCGATTTCTATGTTGTCTCAATTCGTCAAATTGATTAGAAACAGTTTCAATCGCAACATCTAATGCTACTTTTTTGCTCTCTAGGTGTTTTTCTAAGGTCTGTTTTAATTGATTTAATTCATTTTTTTGGATGATTCTAGAGAGTATCGAACCCGCAATTTCAGCTATTAATTCAAATAATTTTTGGTATTTTAAATTGAAGAAATTGCATTTATTTTCCACTGCTGATATAACCCCAAATAGTTTCCCATTTGATTGAATCGGCACACATAAAAATGAATAATTTTCACTTTCAGAATTTACTAAACTGGAAGTTTCCGTTCGTGCTACAGTTCCAATATTGTCATCTGAGTAAAAAACGGTTTCACCATTATCTTTAGATATTAGCATATTGTTTCTCACAACAGAAACCAATTTTTTTTCGTTTGGAATAATTTCGTAAACAGAAATGTTTTCTAAGCCTAAATAGTTCTCAAAAACAGTGATAAATGACAGGTATACTGATTCAAAATTATCAGCCGCTGAAGAAAATTGAACAAATTTTTGAACGAGTTCAATCGTGACATCATCTGAAGACCTATTTTCGGCTTTAAACATATTTTTTCGTTTCTATTCAACATCCAACTCTGGATCTTTTTCCTTTACTTTTTCTTCTTGTTTGTTTCTCTTTTTGGATTCTTTTATTTCTTTATCAACATTTCTGTTATTGCCAATTAAAAATCCTAATTGCAATTCATGTGAACCTGCACTGCCGATTCTGATACTTTTTGTTCCGTATTCGAATGCATAGGAAACATTGAAGTTTTTAAGCACATTCATTCCTGCAGATACTGCAAAAGCATTCCCTTTGCGATACTGAATGCCGCCCCAAATGGCCTTATTGTATTTTATCCGGATTCCTAAATCAAAACTTGTAGGACTTTTTTGAGCTGCTTTAATTAAAACAAATGGCTCTAAATCTAGTTTTTCTGATATTCCAAGGCTATAAGATGAAAGCAAAAATAAATGTCGATTCAATGTATTTGTAGTTTCTATTTGTTCAATATTCACCGTATTATTTAAGAGTTGTGTGCCACTTAACCCAAAAAAGAACTTATCATTATATAAAACTAAACCGGTTTGAATGTCTAAATTATTTTGCTTTGATAAATTACTTGAAAATTGATTGTAAATATTATCGTTATCGTCATGCAAAATAACTTTATTTTGGTCAATCTGAAAGTTAGACCATCCAGCTGACAATCCAACGCCAATATTCAAGGATTTAATTAATGGCATATGAACAGCGTAACTTCCATATAAACTTGTTTTCTGAAAAGGACCAATTCCATCTTTGCTAAATTTTCCTCCTATCACGTGCTTCAATTTACCAATCGTTCTATCTGGTGTTTGAAATAAATTTTCTTTGTTTAAATTGAATTCACCGATTCCTTCATTCTTGGATCCAATTTGAGTATGTCCAGTCAAATATACTGTAGAAGGATTTCCGTCAATACCAGTAAATTGATTTCTGTATCCTAGGTCAACTTGAATCAAATCCATCATTCCACCTGCTGCAGGATTAAAAATATATGGATTGTGAATGTAATTGGCAAACTGACTTTCTTGTTGTGCAAAAATGCTAGATGACAAAAATAAAATCATCCCTACAAAGCCCAAATTCAATAGTGTGTTTTTCATTTTATGTTGATTTTTAGCGGATGATACTAATTGGACCTGTGTATGATTTCTTTTCACTGTCGTTTAATAAAATTTTGTAATAGTAGGTTCCCAATGGAAGTTCTTCACCTTTGATAGTTCCATTCCAAGGAGTATTATAGCCAATCGATTCAAAAACTACGGTCCCCCATCTATTGACGATTATGACTTCACAATTGGGATAAAGCACATTCAAATTATCAATCATAAATGCATCATTTTTCCCATCGCTGTTTGGAGTAATGACTGTTGGAAAAACGAATTCCTCTCCACTGCAGTTATTTACGGTAATTCGCAAAGTATCATGACTAAAACCACAAACAGGGTGAGATAGTCGGTAAACAACAATATTCTCACCAACAATTATATTGTCAACCAATGATGTAGGACTGTTTGGAGATAAAATTTCTCCCTTTCCTTTAATGAAGTACCAGGCCGAGGATTGTCCAGAAACCGGGATTTTTGCGTTTATTTCAAAAATATCTGCTACACAAACTGTGGTGTCATTTGATTCAATTAATGCTAAATTATTAGAATAAACATTCAAAGTATCATCGGAAGCAACGCAAGTACCGTTGGAAATAGTGTAAATAAATGTATTCCAACCTGGTGACATGTTGTTTGCAAGGGTGTTGTGTTGATTTGGATTTGCAATTATTGAACCTTCCAATGTTGACCATTCTGGATATCCACTTGTGGGAAAAGTGCCTAAAAGCAATGTGGATTGTGCGTTGCAAATATAAATTGAGTCAGATTGAATAGAAGCTATGGTTGGCTGACCATATACCGTTATGTAAATTGTATCTTTCTTTACACCACAATTTTGAGTTGACACTGTCCAAACATAAGTATTGATACCAGGCGAAAAGTTCGAAACACTTGTCGTTGGACTAGAAGGGTCCGCAATTGCACTCGCACTGGTAATCTGTGACCAAGAACCAATTCCTGAAGTGATTGGATTTGCCACAAGATTATAGCTTAAATTTGAGCAAATCTCAGCACTGTCTGTTGCGATGATCGCCTCGCTAGGATTTGTAAATACTTCAATGTTGAAATTACAGACAGCTGTGTTTCCTGATAAATCTGTAACTGTATATTGTTGTGGAGTAATTCCTATTGGAAAATTATCGCCAGTTGTCAAACCAGAATTATCAGTTTGTTGGATATTAATTGTAGCACAGTTGTCTGTTGCAAATATTTCCGAATAACTAACTAATGGATCGCAAGAGATGATATTGGAAGGGCAGTTTGTAAAAACAGGTGCAATGGATTCAAGCACATTTAATGTAAAAGTACAAGTAGAAGAATTTCCAGAAGCATCAGTCACCAAAAATCCAACAGTATGAGAACCAGTTCCTATTTCTAAGTCAACGGCAGGAGCTTGTTGAATTGTATAATTTGGACAGCTCTCAACAACCACTACTTGAGATGTGAAATCAGTAATTGTATAGGAGCAAAGAATTCCATTTTGTATGGTAATATCAGTTGGGCACGTAATTGATGGTGCTTGTGTATCATTTGGTGCTAACACTGTTGTGCATGAATTGTCATTACCACTTTCATCTGAAATCGTAACTGTTACAGTTGTAAATCCTGTGGCATTTGTTCCGATAGATGGACTTTGCGTAAATATCAAATTTCCATTAGGTGTGCAGTTGTCAGAAAAAGTGTAATTTGAAATTAAGTTTGGTATTTGATATTGACAACCATTATTCACATTCACAGTGATTGAATCAATGCAAGTAATAATTGGTGTAATTGTATCTAAAGATTCAACGGTAAACGAGCAATTCCCCGTATTTCCACTCAAATCTACAACTGTCATTTGAATACTAGTATTTGCAGAAATTGGCGTTCCCGGAGGTGGATTCTGACTATACACTAAATCAAGTACACTTGTACAATTGTCTGTGGCATTTGTCAAGGAAATGTAGTTTTCTAAAACGGCAGAGCAATTTGTATTGATGTAAGTAGTTTGATTAGCAGGACAAATGACAGATGGATTTTCACTGTCTATACCGGTGACTACAATGTTGTCAATTGCCAATGGTTTTGGACCTATATCAGTCTCATTGTAAGTAAATCTAAATCCTAATAAAAAGTCAGTAAAATTTAAGACGGTTGGCAAATTAGTAGTGACGTTTTGCCACAATATTGCAGAAGTTAGTGACCCGCCAATTGCAGTCCAATTTACTCCGTTGTCAGTGCTATAAACCAATTCAGCAAAATCGTTAATGCCATCCACTTCAATAAGTTGATTATAAGATATCTGCAGATCTGAAGCACATGTTGCTTGAACCAAGTGTGCAAAAATTGCCGTTTTGCTTCCAGCATTGTCTGCGTTTAAATATCCGAAATTGCTGGATCCACCAGGTCCGCATCCATTGGCAGCTCCACCATAAGTTAGATAAATTGCGGCTTGACCATTTGCATTTGGTCCATTTCCAGCACATACCCCTGAAATCCAGTAGTTGGGTGAAACATCTCCAAAACTTGTCCAGCCAGAAATCGAATTTTCAAAATCATCTTGAAATAAAGTTATTTGTCCAAAAGAGCTTAATTTTAAAAGTAGAAGACTGATTAATAATAAAAATCTATTCATCTTGAAATGAAATGTTTAAAAGTGGTTTTTAAAAATGAAATTTACTTGAGAAAATTCTAAGTAGTATACTGCTTCAAATATAAACAATTTAAGAAATATGTTGACAGTTTTGCCTTATTAATCTTAGATTTCTGTTGGAAATTATTTCCAGTCTAGAATTAATAATTCTTTCGAATTATTTTCAGTAAAGTTTAACCTGATACTCCTCAATAAATTTTCTATACTTTTCCACTTGGAATTTTTGTGTGGAACAATTCCTATAATTGACCTTGCTGGTTTTTGATTTAGCTCTGAAATAATTGTTTTAAAATGTTCCAATTTGTCGGGAATAATTTGAGCATAAAAATCTGGAACCAAGGTATAACCATCATTTATATCTACCATTCGAATCATCATTTCTATATTTCCACCTTCATAATTCCAATGGTTTTGGGTGGCGGTGTCATTTTGTAATTCGCAAAAATGAATCATTTGTGTTCTCAAACAATTTCCTTTGTTTAATAGCCAAGGCTGTAAATTTCTTAATGTTTCCAGTGAAATTTCAGGAGTATCGATCTGAGGAATGTATGCTTTTATTTCTTCAGCAAATAATGGAATTGATTTAAAAATTGACTCATTAATTGGACCAGCCATAATACCTAAATCTATCTTTTTTTGATGTAAACTTTCTAAAATGTCTTCTGATTTCTGTTCTTCAATGATTAATTTAATTGAAGGAAATTCTTTTTGCCATTTGGAATACAAAACTGGAATTAAGTATGCTGATACTGTAGGGATAATGCCCATCTTTATTTCTTCTAAATAGTTTCCCTCTTTTTGTTTTTTTAGCTTGTCAATCTGCTGAAAATCTGCCGATATTTCCCTTAAAATTGGAATCAACTCTTTTCCTGCACTTGTCAACTCTAAAGGGTTTCTGTTTCGGTCAAAAATAGAAAATCCTAATAAGTCTTCTGCTTTTTTTATTTGCATAGAAAGCGTTGGTTGCGTCACAAAACAACTGTCTGCTGCTCGACTAAAATGCTGAGTTTCACTCAAAGCTAAAATGTATTGAATTTGCTGACTCGATAACATATAGATAAAATTTATCAAAGTATAAAAATAATCAATTATTCTTATTGAATAACATGATATACCTTTGCTAAAAATAAACAAACATGGAAATTCAAGTAAAATTGACAGACAAATTGAATGCACTTTTAGCAACTTATCAAATTCACTATCAAAATTTAAGAGCCTTACATTGGAACGTGAAAGGTGCTAATTTCTTCGAATTGCACTTAAAATACGAAGAATTATATACCAGAACGCAAATAATCATAGACGATTTAGCCGAAAGAATTTTGACTTTGGAATCTATACCTTTGCATAAATTTCAAGATTATTTGACTGTCAGTGCAATCAAAGAAAATGAAACAATTTTTAACGGAAATAGTGGGATAGAATACATTCTATCTGCTCAAAAAACACTAATTTTATTGGAGAAAGAAATCCTTAAGATTTCTGATGAATTAAATGATGATGGAACCAATGCAATGATGAGTGATTTGATAAGAGAAAAAGAAAAAACAAATTGGATGTTCACAGCTTGGTTGAATAAAAAATAAGCAATAATTTTAACAAAAAATAAAAACACAATTATGAGTATCGTAGGTAGAAAATTCCCTTCAATCGCAGTGAATGCAATGGATGAAATGGGTGACACATTTCAAATTGATGTGTTGAAACACGCAGTAGATAATAACAAGAAAGTACTTCTTTTCTGGTACCCAAAAGATTTTACTTTCGTTTGTCCAACAGAAATTCACGCTTTCCAAGAAGTAGCAGCTGAATTTGCCAAAAGAAACACAGTAGTTATTGGTGCGTCTTGTGATACAGCAGAAGTTCACTTCGCATGGTTAAATACAGCGAAAGACAATGGTGGAATCGAAGGAGTTAAATTTCCATTATTGGCTGATTCAACGCGCGTTTTGTCTCAAGCATTGGATATTTTGGATTACGACATGTTTGACGAAGAAGGTTCAGCTGGTGACAATGTTACTTACCGTGCAACTTACTTAATCGATGAAACTGGTTTGGTTTTCCACGAATCTATCAATCACATGCCAGTTGGAAGAAATGTGCACGAATACCTTCGTTTGGTTGACGCTTACACACACGTTCAACAACATGGTGAAGTTTGTCCTGCAAACTGGGAAGAAGGAAAAACAGCAATGAACGCTACACGTGATGGTGTTGCTGATTACTTAAGCAAAAACTAAAAATTATGTTTACCGAATTAACTGAAGACACGCTGGATCAAGTTTTGAGCAGCAACCACAAAGTAATGGTTCAATTTGGAGCTGGCTGGTGTGGAAATTGTAAAATTACCAAACCAAAATTCAAAAGATTAGCAGAAGAAAATCCAGACATGGAATTTGTATATGTAGATGCTGAAAAATTGCCCAATGCACGCAAATTTGCAGATGTCTCTAATTTACCAACTTTTGCTGGTTTTGTGGACGGAAATTTGGTAAAACAAAATCAAGGAAATAAAGTAGAAATCATTCAAGAAGTTGTTCATGCGGTTGCCAATAATTAAACACATGATTGAATTTATCGAGCAAAACGATGAAGATTATGTAAACGAAACAATTGAAACCTTGGAACACTTGATTGATGCACCAGGTTTGAAAGATGAAGAATTAGATGTAATTGGAGAACTTTTATCCAACTTCTCAGGAGCAGTTGAAGTGCACAAAGAAATGGCAAATGGAACGCCAAAACGTGATGCACTAAACGGTTTCATGAAAAGAGTTACTGGCTCCATAGATTAATTCAAAATTTTTCAATCAAAATCTTTGAAGGGTTGTCATTTATTGGCAACCCTTTTTTGTTTTCCTTTGAGAATAATTAATTACTTTGTATTCAAATAACGTATTTTGATGAAAAGTAGCCTCTTAATTAGTTTCATTTTTTCTTTTTTCGTTCTTGGTTTCTCGCAAGACAATCCAGCTTATGTGATTTACAACAAAGCAGGAAAGAAAGT
>JBIKJE010000025.1:0-37036 GCA_044361165.1 Crocinitomicaceae bacterium
GGTATTTCCGTTTATTGCTTCGTCTAGTTTGAACGTTCTTAAACAACTTTTGATTGTCGAAATCAAGAATCAAACTGACTTCATGTGAACCAATTGAGGCGGTTCGCAAACGAGAAACCGTTAGGTCAAAACTGTAAGTAACCCGCATTGTTGAAAAACGATTCGTCGGAATATTTATACCCAAGGAAGTGATAAAAGAATCATATCTATTTCCAGTAAATAAATAAGTTCTATTTCGCAGCCAAAAACCCAATGTAAAAGGTTTATTGATTACACTCATCCCCACTGTCACTGTTTGAAATTGATTTTGTCTTTCAAAGATAAAACCAGGAGAATAAATCATTTTATTGATCAATAAGTTGGCATTTCCATGAACATTGAATTTCATTGGCAATTTTTCTTTGTCACCAATTAATGCATCATTTGGTCTTGTCAAATGGTGTACTGCTCCTCCTAACGTGATGGTTGATCTTTTGTAAGCGGTTCCTGCTTTTCTTGATTTTCTATTAAATCTAAATGCAAAGCCCGAACCAAAATCTGCGTAGGTTGCAGAATTAAAATTGGGATTAATAAAAGCAGAATTATACATTTTACCGAAAACCTCATCTAATTGGTCTGAAAAAGTAAATTTACTCCAATCGACATATTTATTTGCTACACCTCCGGAAAAACCGACTTGAAAAATCAAATTTCGCGTATCAACAGCACGGTAAGAATAATATACATTTGCAGTCGTTGTGCGCAACAAACCCTCACCTGCAACATCGCTAAAAGCCATCACTCCCAGCCCAACTTTATTGATTGCTTCTGCTTCAAAAGTGACCGAATAAGTATCAAACTTCCCTGCAACTGGTGTCCATAAACTTCTGTAATTAGACCTGAAAGTAAATCCATTACCAATGGCGGTCATTCCAGGATTGTAGTACACAGGATTATTGTAGAACTGAGAAAAATTAGGGTCTTGTGCAAAAAAGAAATTACTTTGAAGTAAAGCAAAGACAATCAACAAAGGTTTTAAAATACTTTTAAAATTGCTCATGATTATCTAATAACAGTTACAGTTCCTGACTTACGGAATTTACCGCCTTCGTATTCTTTGCCTCGCCACGCTTTGGTATCAATAAAAGTTGCTGTAATTTTCCAAACGTACGCATCTTGTTGCACCTTTTCACCATTGTATTTACCATCCCAATATTCTGTGGGTCTTCCGAGTGCATCTAAGGCATTTGATTCCCAAATTAAATTCCCCCAATCGTCATAAATCAGCACTTCGTAGGAGGCTAATCCCACACCTTTTGGTAGGAAATTTGCCACTCCAAAAGCAGGATGATCAGGATAAATTGCATTCGGTACAAAAAGTCCACTAAAGAATTCTACAATGATGATTTGTTCGATAGTGTCTTTACAACCAAATTGGTTTGTTACAATTAATTCAGCATAGAAATCGCCATAGGTGCTATATCGGTAAATTGGATTTTCTTCAGTGCTACTTTGAGCGTTCCCAAAGTGCCATAAATAATCTGTTGCTCCGATTGAGGTATTTGTAAATTCTATTGTTCCACTCAAAGGCTCTGGATCTTGAACGTTTACATAATCAAAACCAGCGATTGGTTTAGGATTCACAACCACTGCATTGATAACCGTCATGGTATCACTGCAACCACCTGGTCCATAAGTGATAGCAGAAACATCATAGACACCTGCCAATCCATATTGGTATGGAAAAGTATTTCCCGTAAAAGTATTACCATCGCCTACGTACCAAACAACTGAATCTGCATTGATACTTTGAGAGATGAAATTAATGGTTTCTCCCAAACAGCTTGTGTCTCTTGATAAGATAAAATCAGCTACTGGATTTCCATAAATATTCACAGTAAATGAATGAGAATCTGAACATCCGTATGCATTTGAAGCAGTCAACTGAATGGTATAAGTTCCAGGATTATTGTAAGTGATAACAGGATTTGTGAGTGTTGAGAAGTTTCCATTCCCAAAGTTCCAATTGTAATTTACTGCTCCAGTGCTTAAATTAGTAGTGGCAACATCTACAGGAACCGCGCATGACATTGTTGGATTTACAGTGAAATTCGCTGTTGGAACAGGATAAACATTAATCACTTTAGAGATTGAATCAAGACAACCATTTGTATTTTCAACCAATAATTTCACGACATAGGCACCGACACTCGTGAAAGTATGCGTTGGACTAAATTGAGTTGAGAAATTTCCATCACCAAAATCCCATGTCTGGAAATTTGTACTGGTACTTAAGTTTGCAAAAGAAACAGTTAATGGTACACAACCACTTATGGGATTGGGTGTAAAGTCAGCTACTGGATTGACCCTGACAACAACTGGTTTTGTAACAGAAGCCGTACAACTATTAACTGTACTGGTTCCTGTCAGCGTAACTTGATAAGTTCCACTTGCTGTGTAAGCGTGTTGCGTATTGGTAGTTACTGAAGTACCACCATCACCAAAATCCCAATCGGTAGCAGCTAAATTGCCAGTTGACAGATTAGTAAATGTAAAAGGTTGATTGATGCATACTGAATCAGGAGAACTAATAAAATCTACTACTGGAGGTTCTATCACTTCAATTTCAATTGTTGCGGTATCGTAACTACAACCATCGGTTACCATCAATGAGACAGTGTATGTTCCTGCTTGCGTGTAAACGTGAGAAGTATTATAAGTGTTGGATGAATTGAAATCCCCAAAATCCCAATTGTAAACATTTGCACCGACTGAATACTGGGTAAATTCGACAGACAATGGGGCACAACCCGAAATATAATCAGTATTAAAAAATGCAGTTACAATATTTGGTAAAACGGTAATATCATAATATGAAGTATCAACGCCACATTCATTGGTTGCAACTAACATAATCGTGTAAACAGTATCATTTACTCCAGTTGTAAAAACGTGATTTAAGAATGGTGAAGGATCTGTTGAAGTAGTTCCATCGCCAAAATCCCAATAAAAACTATCTGGCAAACCTAAGCTTACGTTTGCGATTTCAAGTGTAAAAGGAGAACAACCAAAGTCTAAATTAGTACCAAAGATGGATTTTGGTTTAGGCATAGCAATCACTGTTTCAGTATGATTTACTGAACCACAAAAATTAGAAACATTTAAAGTAACAAAATAAGTGGTATCAGCTAAATAACCTTCATAATAAGTTACAGCTGGAGGATTTTGCAAATTCGAAACTGTTCCATTACCGAAATTCCAGTTGTAAACAGGTGCAATTCCTGATGATAAATTTGTGAAATTAACTACTACCGGAGCACAAGTTGAATCAGGGGTCAATGTAAAATCAGCCAAAGGTGGCTCTTGAATTTCGACATTATGTGTTATCGAATCTACACAACCGAAAGCAGAAGTGACAATTAATTGGACATCTGTAAACCCTGTTGTTGTAAAAGTATGAGTTGGCGAAGTCAAAGTAGAAGTACCACCATCACCAAAATCCCAAGCATAAGTACTTCCTAATGTCGAAGTATTGGTGTAGGAAGCAACGACGTTACCACAAACAATTGGATTGTATGTAAAATTAGGAACAGGAAGTGGTCTCACTGTTGCAATTAATGTATTTGTATTCACACACGTTGTAATTGGATCAGTGTAAGAATAAACGATTGGATAAGCTCCTGCCGCCAATATAGCAGGATTGAAAGTTCCAAGATTTACATCGGTAATTCCTGAACCAGACCAAGTTCCTCCAGCCGGTATTCCTGTAAAGTTGATTGGCGCGGCAGAAATGCAAACGGACACATCTGGACCTGCGTCAACAACAGGCAACGCATGAACAGTGAAAATCATTGTATCTCTGGTCAAACAAGTTCCTCCACCGTAAGTATAGACCAATGGAAAATTACCCGCTGTGTTCGGATTAAAAATTCCTGCTGTGGTAATACCTGTTCCAGACCAAGTACCAGTAGCTGGATTCCCAACGATGGGAAGTGACGGAGAATTGATACAAATCTCTTGATCTGCGCCAGCATTTGCCAATTGGGCATCAATTACAGTAACATCTATTTGATCTGACTTTACACAACCTGATGCATTGGTGTATGTGTAAGTTAGCGTAAAAACTCCAATTCCGTTCGGAGTAAAAATACCACTTGGCGAAACATTGCTTCCAGACCAAACTCCACCTGCAGGAGTTGCACCAGTTAAAGTAACACCAATTGGTTGATTACATAAAGATAAATCTGCACCTGCGTTTACAATTGGCAAATCAACTACAGTTACTGCAACTATATCCGAATTGGTACAACTTGTTAAAGCATCCGTAGAAGTATAAGTCAAATTAAAAGTTCCGACTCCGGCAGTTGCTGGATTAAATGAATTTCCTGTAACTCCAGTTCCGGTCCAAGTTCCACCCACAGGAGTAGCAATTAAATTATAAACAGGCGCATCAATACAAATATTAAAGTTTGCTCCTGCATTAACAACTGGAATTGGATTCACTATAAATAGCATTGTATCTGTAGTTTGACAAGACCCTCCACCTAAGGAATAGACCATCGGAAAAGTTCCAGCAACTGTTGGGTCAAATAATCCAGAAGCCGTAATTCCTGAACCAGTCCACGTTCCGTTTGTCGGCAGTCCAGCTAACTGAACATTTGCATCATTGGCGCAAACTGTTTGGTCAGATCCGGCATTTACTGGCGAAGGATTAACTACCGTTATAATCATTGTATCTCTTTTGATACAACCATAGACATTGGTAGTTGTATAAACCACGGGAAAAGTTCCATTTGAAGTTGGCGTAAATTGTCCAGATGGATTCGTAATTCCAGCCCCAGACCAAGTTCCACCTGCAGGTGAACCAACTAAAGTATTTGCAATGGGTTGATTACAAAAAGTTTGATCAATTCCTGCATTGGTTAATGGAAGCGGATTCACAGTGACACTGACATAGTCGACATTTGAGCAACCTGTTGCAGGATTGGTATAATTATATGTCAAGGTATGGGTTCCAACAATAGAGGGTGTTAAAACGCCACCTGAAACGCCTATTCCTGACCATGTTCCACCAGCTGGAGAACCAGTTAAAGTCACTGCTGGTGCATTTTGACAAATTGAAAAATTACTACCCGCATTGACAGAAGGAATTGGATTCACAATTAGTGTTACAGTTTGCGTTGGTCCTTGACAATTACCAATGGTGCCATAAACTGAATAGGTTCCAGAATAACTGGTTGTAATATTATTAATTTGAAAATTTTGTTGTGTAGTTGAAAGACCATTTGGACCAGACCAATGGTAAGTTACCCCCGGAACAGAGGTTGCACTTAAAAAAGCAGTCGATCCAACACAAAGAGGTGAATTGACGTTTGGATTTAGAGCGGGAGGAATTGCGTTGACTGTGATTGCAGTTGCTGCAGTTGCTGTACCACAAGCATTGGTAGCTTGCAAAGTGATTGATTGTGATCCTGCGGTATTAAAAACCACATTGGGAGGATTGGCAGTAGTGGCAGTAGCGGGAGTACCATTGTTAAATGTCCAATTGTAAGTATCTATTGTTTCATAACAACTGTTGTATGATGCAGAAGGATTTGCAGATTGTCCAGCACAGATTGAGGAAAGAGAATTCATCGCAATTAGCGGTGCGCCTTGCGCTGTTATCGCCTTGGTTGAGGTAAAGGTTCCACAACTATTTGTCATAGCATACTGAACCGAGTAAGACCCTGGCGAATTAAATTGAAAATTGGGAGCCAAACTATTGGCAGATGTACCTCCCACGAAACTGTAACTCCCACTAGTTGAGTTACAAGAATTGCCGTTAAAAGCGACTGTCCAAGCTGTTGCAACTGCACAAGTATTTGCTTGCGTTGAACTGTTTGTAACTTGAGATGTGAAAGGAACGCATCCTTGATTTTGTGAAATCACATAATTGGGAATTGGAGGATTTTCGATACAAATCACTCTTGTAATGGTACTACTTCCGCAGGTAACATTGGAAGCAGTCATGGTTATGGTGTAAGTGCCTGGTGCTGTGTATGAATGATATTGTGTAGCATTTGTGTTAACAGTTACAGAACTTGATCCATCTCCAAAATTCCATACATAAGTAGATGCTGCTGAACAGCTAGAAGTATAACTTCCAGTAGTTAAATTCACAAATGGAACAGATGAATTAGTGCATGCTGCAGCCGGATTACTGAAATTAGCAGTAGGCGGATTATAAACCCTAATTGGAGTAATTGTCGCTTCTGAACTATCGCACAAATTAATGGCTTTCATTCTAAAAGTAAACGAATTTCCTGGAAAACCGCAAGAGCTTATTGTATATGTATGACACAAAACACTTGGCGGAGGGTGAGGCAAAGTCATGATGGGAGAGCCATCACCAAAATCTACTCTATAGGTTGTACTGGGGTGATTGTTTGTATAGTTACTCAGTGGAAAACAAATTTGCAGAGGTCCACAACCATTTGTTCCTCCAGGATTCGCTGCACCAATAGATGGATTGGTGATATTTGAAACGATTTGAGTATAACTATTATTACAACCGTTTACTCCAGTTAATGAGTATGTCAGCGTGAAAATTTCTTGGGTTGTATAAGTATGCGTTATACCTGCTCCTGGAAATGTCGGGCCAGAAAAATCTACAGAACCATCTCCCCATTGAATTTGAAAATTTGAGATTCCAGCCGAAGTATTTGATTCGTTCACCGTTAAATTGAAGCTCGTTCCATCACAATTTTTGAAGGCATAGCCATAATCTTCCAATGTTGAAACAGGTAATGGTTTTACTGTTACAACTTGGGTCGAAGTGGAAGTACATCCATTTGCATTTGTAACGGTTAAAGTCACATTGTAATTTACATTAGTCGCGCCAGTGGCAGAAAAAGTGTGGGAAGGATTTGCGACAGTAGATGTATTGCTTCCCGATGCAGGATCTCCAAAATTCCAAGAATAGGTCAGACCGATTCCAGTTGAAGTATTGGTGAATTGTACAGGAATATTGCCACAAGCATTGTTTGGTGTGAAAGTGAAATTAGCTGTTGGAGCATTAGAATTACTTACCACAACTACGTCAGCTTCCTGATTACAGCCATTTACAATAAGTTCATATTGACCTGTAGAAGTAGCGATTGGATTGGCACAATTAGTACAACTCAATCCAGTCGCAGGTGCACCAGAAGCAAGAGTCCATGAGTAAGTATACCCACCTCCGCCGCCTCCTGAGGCAGATCCATTCAGTTGAACACCTGAAGAACCTGTACATAAAAACACATCAGCTCCCGCACTAACTTGCAAATTATTACATTGAGAAAAACCTAAATTTTGGATTGAAACCAAAAAGAGAAAGAAAAATAGTAGCTTGAATCTATTTAACATGAAGTGAACAGTATACTTTTGAATCGCAAAGTTCGTTAATTTATTTACATAACGCATACTTCAAATGACGTATATTAAAATAAATAGTTTGCTTCGAAAACAAATAAAAAAGAGATTTAAAAATCAGTGAATTTTGTTAAATTTTGAACGCATTAAATTTATTTCAAAAACACATTCACAAATAAAATGCGAATGATTTGAAAAATCTAAAATTGTCTATCGCTTGGGAAATGCTAAAGCTCTGCAATATAATTCGCTGATATCAGAAAAGAAGCTATAAAAAAATGACAAGAATCAGCGTTTCTTTTTTCAAAATAGATGAACAAGTTGACCGAATAAATGTTAAATTTGTTGAGCGAAGATTTTAAATTTATTTCAGACGATAGTCACACTATGAACTAAATTTCAAATTAGCTAATTCGAAAAAAAACAAACAAATTAATTATCATATGAAAGATATTAATATTGAAGAAAAAGAGCGCGAATTTCAAGCAAAAATTGATGCTGACATAAAAATCGAACCCAATGATTGGATGCCTGCAGAATACAGAAAAACTTTGATTCGTCAGATATCTCAACATGCTCATTCAGAAGTTGTTGGTATGTTGCCTGAGGGAAATTGGATTACAAGAGCCCCAAATTTGAGAAGAAAAGCTGTTTTATTAGCAAAAGTTCAAGACGAAGCAGGTCATGGTTTGTATCTTTACAGTGCAGCAGAAACATTAGGTTCTGATCGTGAAGCATCTATTGACGATATGCATGCTGGAATAGCAAAATATTCATCGATTTTTAATTATCCAACTTTATCGTGGGCAGACATGGGAATGATTGGATGGTTGGTTGATGGCGCCGCGATTAGCAATCAAGTTCCATTGTGCAGATGTTCATACGGACCTTACGCAAGAGCAATGGTTCGTGTTTGTAAAGAAGAATCTTTTCACCAACGACAAGGGTATGAAATCGCTACAACTTTGGCGAATGGAACACCTGAGCAAAAAGCCATGGCGCAGGAGTCTTTTAACAGATGGTGGTGGCCAGCTTTGATGATGTTTGGACCAACAGATGCCGCTTCAAAACATTCAGCATTATCCATGAAATGGAAAATCAAACGTGTTTCAAATGATGAACTCCGTCAGCAGTTCGTAAACGTGACTGTTCCACAAGCAGAATTAATCGGACTTACAATTCCAGACCCAGACTTGAATTGGAATGAAGAAAAACAAGGATATGACTTCGGAACAATCAATTGGGAGGAATTCAATCAAGTTGTTCAAGGAAATGGACCTTGCAATAAAGAAAGATTAGACGCTCGCAGACAAGCCAAAGAAAATGGCATGTGGGTGAGAGAAGCAGCGTTGGCACATGCAGAAAAACGCAAGGCAAAAATGGCTTCTTAAAATTGATTTTCACATTTTAAAAACATAGATTATGAGTTCAAATGAATGGCCTCTATGGGAGGTTTTTATCCGAAGCAAACAAGGCTTAAGTCACAAACACGTTGGAAGTTTACGTGCAGCTGACGCTGAAAATGCGATCAATAATGCCCGTGATGTTTATACAAGAAGAAGCGAAGGGATTAGTATTTGGGTGGTTGAATCAAAATTGGTTTCAGCATCAGATCCAAAGGAAGCAGATGCTCTTTTTGATCCAGCCGATACTAAAATTTACAGACATCCAACTTTTTACGAAGTCCCAGATGGTGTTTTACACATGTAAATAATTTCAAAATCAATATTTAAAAGCCTCCCTTTTGAGATTATTAAATATTACATTCAATTCAAAATGAATAAACAAGAAGCAATTTTAGAATATACTTTACGCATCGCAGATGATAGTTTGTTGTTAGGTCATCGGATTTCTGAATGGTGTGGACATGGACCTATTCTAGAAGAAGATATCGCACTGACTAACATTGCGTTGGATTTAATTGGGCAAGCTACAAACTTCTTTGATTATGCTGCCAAAGTGCAAGGTCAAGGAAAAACTTGTGATGATTTGGCATTTTTGCGTTTGGAAAGAGAATACAAAAATGTATTGCTAGTTGAACAAAAAAACGGTCATTTCGGTGATACGATTGCACGTCAATTTTTCTTTGATGTATTTAGAAAGTTATTTTTTGAAGCATTATCCAAAAGTGCTGATCAAGATTTAGCTGCAATAGCGGAAAAATCTTTGAAAGAAACGCGTTACCATTTGAAACATTCTTCTGAATGGATTATCAGATTGGGAGATGGAACACAAGAGTCACACGACAAAATTCAAGGATCCGTTGACTATCTATGGAAATTTACAGATGAGCTATTTTTCATGGATCAAGTTGATGAACTTTTAGTTAAAGAAAATATAGCTATTGATTTGGAATCATTGAAAGCGAATTGGAAAAGTTACATCAGTGAAATTTTTCAAGAAGCAACATTGACCATTCCAACAAATGGTTGGCAGCAAGCTGGTGGAAGAAAAGGATTACATTCTGAACACATGGGCTATGCTTTGGCTGAATTGCAATACATGCAACGTGCTTATCCAAACATGCAATGGTAACAAAAGATAAAATATGGGAACTTCTAACTCAGGTTTTTGACCCGGAAGTTCCCGTTTTAAATATCATCGATTTAGGCATAGTTAGAACCGTCGAATTGAACGATAATACTTGTAAAGTAACTATTACTCCTACCTACAGCGGTTGTCCTGCAATGAAAACGATTGAAGAAGAAATTCAAAAGTTGTTTCAAGAAAACGATATTGAAGTTGAAATTGAATCAACGCTCTCTCCTGCTTGGACAACGGATTGGATTTCTGAAAATGGGAAAAATAAACTTAGAGAATATGGTATTGCACCCCCAGAAAACGAAGTAGATAAAAGTGTTCTCTTCGCTGAAGCAACGGTCGTGCCTTGCCCTTTGTGTAAATCCAAAAACACCAAAATGGTGAGTTTATTTGGAAGCACAGCATGCAAAGCACATTATCAATGTAATGAATGCTTGGAGCCTTTTGATTATTTTAAATGCTTGAGATAAACTAAATAACCTCAAACAAATCTTCTTGACTTTTTCTGACTTTGTTCTGAAACTGATAAGCATCTTCTTCAGAACGGTATCCTAATGCACAAACAACAGTTGCTTCAAGATTTTTTTCGGATAGACCCAATATTTCATCATATGCATTTGCTTCAAATCCTTCCATAGGTGAAGCATCAATTCTCAATTGCGCTGCAGCATGCAATAAATGTCCTAAGGCAATATAAACTTGTTTTGAATTGGCTTCCAAAATTTCATATTCACTTTTAGAAACAACCGTGCGATGTAAATGATTTCTGAATCCAGCCAAATTCTCCATCGGAATATTTCGATAATTTGAATTGAGCATGAGATAGTTTTCTACGAAATCAGAATCAATGTTTTTGAAAGCACACATAACCACCAAATGTGAAGCGTCAGTTATTTGCGATTGATTGTATGATTTTTCTCTCAGTTTTTCTCTCAATTCCGGATTTTCAACTATCAAAAATCTAAATGGTTGCAATCCATTGGATGTTGGCACCAAAGTCAAAACATTTTTTAAAATATCTAAATCTGATTCGCTAATTTTTTTGGAACTATCGTATTTTTTAGTGGCATAACGCCATTTTAAATCTTCAATAATTTGACTCATTCTAAGAATAAATTTGAATTGTGTTTTTAACAAAAGTACCAATTAGCTCCAAGAGACTTGATCAGTTTATCAAACAATCATTGGCACTTCTATAATTAACAATTTGGACGCTGTTTTTGTTTCAAAGCAAACACTTTCAGTTTCCCACAAACCAAAACCATCTCTTCTTTCCAATAATTGATCATTTGCAGTCAATTGACCGTCAATCAAAAACACATAAACACCGTTGTTTTTATCTTTTAAATCATATTCAAAAGTTTTTCCAGCTTCAAATTTGCCCAAATGAAACCAAGCATTTTGATGAATCCAAACACCATCGTCATCCACTGATGGAGAAAGAATTTGGTGCAATTGATTTTTCATTTTCGTTTCATCCAAAGTAATTTGATCATAACGTGGAGTCACGTCTCTTTTATTTGGAAATAACCAAATTTGCAACAATTCTACTTTATCCTCTGCATTGGCGTTGAACTCACTGTGTTTGATGCCTGTTCCTGCACTCATTACTTGGATGTCTCCAGATTTGATGGTTGTTCCATTTCCCATTGAATCTTTATGCGCTAAATCTCCCAACAAAGGAATCGTGATGATTTCCATATTGTCATGCGGATGCGTTCCAAACCCCATTCCTCCGGCGATACTGTCATCATTTAAAACGCGCAAAGCACCGAAATGAACACGTTCAGGATTGTAGTAATTCGCAAAACTAAAACTGTGTGATGTTTCCAACCAACCGTGATTTGCATATCCTCTGCTGCTTGCTTTATGTAGTATTGTTTTCATTGTCTTTTCTTCTATGTTTGGTAAATGATTGTATCCAACTTGTTGCATTAATTCATCGTAAGTCGATTTTTTCTCTTCTTTCCCAAATGCAAGATTGGAACCAGTTGCTGCTGCTGCAACCCCTAAAATGGTACTTTTTACAAATGTTTTGCGATCCATAATGTTGAACTTTGAATGTTAGTGAAAACAAAGGTAAAAAATTATTTTCAATTATCTACCACGGTAAATACTTTTTATTTTCTAAAATTCCCTTTTAGTTACCATAAAACGCTCTGAAGAAAAACGAATACAACCATTTTTCAAATAACAGATATATAAGTTGTGAGGTAATTCCGAAATAAATAAACAACTGACAATTCACAATACCTCTAACTCCGCAAAATAAAAACTTTTTCACTGTTGTAAACTAAGATATTTTAAATAAATTTGTTCATCTATCAATTTAAAATATTACACACATGGTAATTGTTTGGAAAGGATTGGGACTAATTGTACCCATTTTATTATTTGTTATTGGATATATTGTATCCTTATTTTATGAAGACAAAACTTTAGGGAATACAAATCTATTGGGTTGGGCATTTTTTTATTCTTCCATCATTTTCATTTTAGTCGGCCTGGCAATTGCCCTTCCGTCCGAGGAAGAAAAAAGCAAAACTGGTAAAAAATTAACTTTATGGAGACATACATTTTTCTTTTTACCTATTCTATTTTGGGGATTAATATTCCTATTTTTATGTATCTATTTATTATTGATTTATAAGCCTAATCCAGTATTTCAGTTTGATGAGGCAAAGTATAATCTCGAACAAAGTGAGTCTAAATCAACTAAAATCCATTTTTACAATCCAAGTGGTGATTCAATCCGGTATTCGATTGTTGATGCAAATGGCGAAGAAGAAATTGCAGATTTGGCAGGTTATGCTTCAGATATAATATCTTCTACAGGAGAAAAAGATGAATGTTATTTGTTTGGTGGTAGAACGCTTGATGGAGAATTTAGGATGTTTATTCAGCCAAAAGATGAAAAAAACTACGATAAAAATAAATATAGAGTCATTAAAGAAGATGGTGAGAATATTTACATGCGAAAAATCCAGAAGCCGACCATTGAAACAAATGATGTCGATGATGTTTGGATTTTGGTGGATTCGGAGTATAAACTTGCATTAATCGATGTGACAAACATTTATTCAAATGGAAAGCTCAAAAGAGATTTGATCAATAAAGTAAATTGGTTGGAAAAAATTGAACAAAAATATTCCGGTGATGATGTTATTGTAGTAGATAAGGTTCATCCACAAAAAGATGGAACTATTAAAGTAATAAGTCCGAATACAGCTTTTACAGAAGAAATTACCGCAAAGACAAAAATTTATTTCCTTCTTGATTATTCAAGCGATGAAGATTTGAATAAAAAATACATTGCAGAGGAAATTATTCGTTTAACTACGGACTGAAAATAATACTAATAGCAATAAGGAATCGTAGGGCAAAAATCAGTTTGGATTGATTTTTGCCTTTTTTTTATCTAAATTCCAAAAACAATATTTCACCAAATATTCTCAAATCTAATCCAAAAAAGATTGCTTTTTTGAAGAAAATAGACAGTAAAAATTACAAAACTTTTCTTGATAACTTTCCTCAAATCGTTTATTAAATTTAAGAATAATAAAACATAATTGCCTATCTTTATACTCCAAAATTTCCCAAAAGAATGTACATCATATTTGACACTGAAACGACAGGTTTACCAAAAAACTGGAATTTACCTTACACAGATACAGACAATTGGCCGCGTGTAATACAAATTGCTTGGCAGTTGCATGATGACATGGGGGAACTGATTGAAGCAAAAGATTATTTAATCAAACCGGAAGGATTTGACATTCCTTTTGATGCAGAAAAAATTCATGGTATTTCTACTGAATTAGCGATGCAAGGTGGAGAATCGCTTGAAACAGTTCTACAATTATTCAATGAGGCCTTGGGAAAAGCCAAATTTGTAGTAGGACAAAATATTGGGTTTGATAAAAACATCATGGGTTGTGAATTTCACAGATTGAATGTTTCAAATGCGCTGCAAGAAATGCCAACCTTGGATACTTGTACTGAAATTTCAGCCAGAACAGTAGCGTTTGTTGATTTCTATAAAAATGGAGATGCCGGAAGGGTAAAAACCGATCGCTACGACAAACCGATTTTGGTAAATGGAAGAGAAGAAATCGAAAGTAAATATTTTAAGGATTTCCCCTTATCAGATGAAATTTTAGCACTTAGAAATATTGGAAATAGCTGGTTGGACGTACCTGCAGATCAACGAGAAATTGCGCTTTCTGCAATGCGTAAGCAAAAATTCCCGACACTTTCAGAATTACACGATGCCTTATTTGATCAACCATTTGCGGAAGCTCACAACGCAACTGCCGATGTGGAAGCGACAACACGCTGTTTCTTTGAATTAATTAGAGCAGAGATTTTTACTCCGCTAGAATTACAAAGAGAGCAAATTTACTTGCACGAATTCAGACAAAAATTTCCAAATAAAATTCAACCCATTGGTTTAAAACACCTGAATTTAAAGGAAGCGAGTCTTGAACTTAAAAAAGCGAGTCAACCAACAAAAACAGTTAGAGATAGTGATTTAGAACGATTGGCTGATGCTCCATTTGCGCATTTACACAATCATTCCCAATACTCAATTCTGCAATCTACTATCAATATCGGAGGTTTGGTGGCAAAAACGGCCGAATTGGGATTACCAGCAGTCGCTTTGACAGATACTGGAAACATGATGGCTGCATTTCATTTTGAAAAAGCGATCAGTGGTTACAATAAAAAAATCAAAGAAGAGCGCGAAGCAGCTGCCCTAGCAGGAGAAGAATATACGAAAAAGGAAATATTGCCGATTATCGGTTGTGAATTCAATGTTTGCAGAAATCACGATGATAAAACGCAAAAAGACAATGGTTATCAAGTCGTTTTGCTGGCTAAAAATAAAAACGGTTACCAGAATTTAATCAAATTAGCGTCCATTGCTTATACAACGGGAATGTATTATGTTCCTCGAATTGACAAAAAACTGATTGAAAAATACTCCGAGGACGTTATCGTGCTTTCAGGAAACTTGTATGGTGAAATATCAAGTTTGATCCTAAATGTGGGTGAAAACCAAGCGGAAGAAGCGCTTTCTTGGTGGAAAAATCTTTTTCAAGACGATTTTTACCTTGAAATCATGCGTCATGGTCAAGAAAATGAAGACCGTGTAAATGAAGTCTTGATTCGACTTGGTCAAAAGTACAATGTCAAATTGGTTGCGACTAACAACACTTATTACCTTGATAAAAAAGATTCAACTTCCCACGACATTTTACTTTGCGTGAAAGACAATGAATTGTTTGCTACGCCTAAAGGTCGTGGTCGAGGTTTTAGATATGGATTAGACAACGACCAATATTATTACAAATCTGCGGAGGAAATGAAAGCGCTTTTTGCTGATTTACCTGAAGCAATTGAATCGATTGGGGAAATCATCAATAAAATTGAACCTTTCGGATTAGCAAGAGAAGTACTTCTCCCCGCTTTCGATATTCCTGAAGAATTTCAATCGGCGGAAGATGCGATTGACGGCGGTAAACGAGGTGAAAACAATTATTTGCGTCATTTGACCTATGTCGGTGCGGAAAAAAGATATCCTGAAATCACTGACGAAATCAGGGAACGAATTGATTTTGAACTAGCGACAATTGAAAGAACTGGATATCCAGGATATTTCTTGATTGTACAAGATTTTTGTCACGCAGCGAGAGACATGGGCGTTTCAGTTGGTCCTGGACGTGGTTCGGCAGCAGGATCAGTTGTTGCCTATTGCATTCAAATCACCAATGTAGATCCAATCAGATACGACCTGCTTTTTGAGCGTTTCTTGAATCCTGATCGTGTTTCGATGCCCGATATTGATATTGACTTTGACGATGAAGGTCGCGGAAAAGTCATTGAATGGGTAATCAATAAATACGGTTCTAATCAAGTGGCACAAATCATCACTTATGGCACAATGGCTGCAAAATCTTCCATTCGAGATACTGCAAGAGCATTGGATTTACCGCTGTATGAAGCAGACAGACTTGCTAAATTGGTTCCAGATATTTCACTTAAAAAGCTCTTTTCTTTACCAGATTTAGAACTGGCGGAAAAACTCAAAAATAGAACTGAAGACATTCAAGCTGCGAACGAATTAAAACGTTTATCTGACGGAATCGATTTACAAGCGCAAGTAATTCAGCAAGCAAGAAAACTAGAAGGTTCTGTTCGAAATACTGGAATTCATGCTTGTGGTGTAATTATCACGCCAGACGATATCACCAATTATGTGCCCGTTGCCACTGCCAAAGATTCAGAAATGTGGTGCACGCAATTCGACAACTCTGTAGCGGAAGAAGCAGGTTTGTTGAAAATGGACTTTTTGGGTTTAAAAACCTTGACGCTAATCAAACATGCAGTCAAAAATGTCAAAGAACGACATGGAATTGATTTAGATCCAGAAGCTTTTGATATTGAAGACACGAAGACATACGAATTGTTTCAAAAAGGAGAAACCGTTGGGATTTTCCAATATGAATCTGCTGGGATGCAAAAGTACATGCGTGAACTTAAACCAACGGTTTTCGCAGATTTAATTGCCATGAATGCACTTTATCGTCCAGGTCCATTAGAGTACATTCCGTCGTTTATTAAACGTAAACACGGCGTTGAAGAAATCAAATACGATATAGACGCTTGCGAAGAATACTTGAGTGAAACTTATGGAATTACAGTTTACCAAGAGCAAGTAATGTTGCTTTCTCAAAAGTTGGCAGGATTTTCCAAAGGTGAAGCCGATACTTTGCGAAAAGCGATGGGAAAAAAGCAGATTTATTTGCTTGACAAAATGAAACCGCAATTCATCAAGCAAGGTGGTGAACGAGGTCATGCTCCCGCTCCATTGGAAAAAATTTGGAAAGATTGGGAAGCATTTGCATCCTACGCTTTCAACAAATCTCACTCTACATGTTACGCTTGGATTGCCTATCAAACAGCCTATTTAAAAGCAAATTATCCTGCTGAATACATGGCGTCTGTGTTGAGTAACAACATGAACGACATCAAGCAAGTTTCGTTTTTCATGGAAGAATGCAAACGCATGGGCGTTGAAGTGTTGGGACCAGATGTAAATGAATCATCTTATTTATTTACCGTAAACAAAGCAGGTGCGATTCGATTTGGATTGGGTGCAATCAAAGGATTAGGAAGTGCGCCGGTGGAGGCAATTATCTCAGAACGCAAAGAAAATGGAAATTACAACTCCATTTTTGATTTTTCGAAAAGAGTAAATTTAAGAGTTTGTACCAAAAAAGCATTTGAAAGTTTGGCTTATGCCGGTGGATTTGATTCTTTCAAAAACGTTCACAGAGCACAATATTTCAAAGAAGACGGTTCTGGAAAGACTTTCTTGGAAAATGCCATGCGTTTTGGAGCTAATTTTCAAGAGAATGCCAATTCATCTCAATTTTCCATGTTTGGCGAAGCAAGCGGAATTGAAATGCCTGAGCCAGAGATACCAAGAGCGGAAGAGTGGCCATCGATGTACAAATTGAACAAAGAGAAAGAAGTCGTAGGGATTTTTATTTCAGGGCATCCGTTGGACGATTTCAGATTAGAAATAGAATCTTTCTGCAAAGGAAATATCGGCATGCTGACAAATCCAATTGAGCATTATGGAAAAGACGTTTTGATTGCTGCTGTTGTAACCGATTCTGAAGAGCGCATGACCAAAAACAACGATCCTTTTGGAACAATGACGATTGAAGATTATTCAGATTCATTTAAATTGTTCTTGTTCAAAGATAATTTCTTAAAATTCAGTCAATACATGAAAAAAGGAACTTTCATTGCGGTACGCGGGAAGTTTGAAGTTCCAAAATTCAGAAAAGAACCAGAATTTGTTGTTCATGCAATTGAAAGACTTCATGACCTGAAAGAAATCAAAGCAAAAACGCTCAATATCAACATTTCAAATAAAAATTTAAGTCCGATGTTGATTTCAGATTTGTCTAATATTTTCATGGCAAATGCAGGACGATGTGAGTTACAATTCACGATTTTTGATCCTTTGGATGAAGAGATGAAAATTGTGATGCCATCCAAAAATATCAAGATTGATCCCAACAATGATTTAATCAAAGCACTAAATAAATTTGACATTGAATTTAAATTGTTGTCGTAAAATGAAATTTCTACTACTAATTTCTATTGCGTTAATTCTAAATTCTTGTCATGTTGGCAGGTA
Organism: Crocinitomicaceae bacterium; assembly: GCA_044361165.1. Taxonomy (GTDB): domain Bacteria; phylum Bacteroidota; class Bacteroidia; order Flavobacteriales_D; family Crocinitomicaceae; genus JAQVCM01. Next base: position 18,125 of record JBIKJE010000025.1, read on the forward strand.
TTTTTATTGGAATTTTGCAGATATTCACGACCACGAAAAATTTGAATTCCGTCCGATTCAAAATGCAGAAAAACCTTTCATTTTTCCAAAACAAGAAGTTCAGAAAGCATTTATAATTCAAAAAATGCATTTTAGAGGCAAGGAAATGGACTTTGAAACATTTCTTGAAAAATCAAGGTCAGTTGGTTTTGCTGTCATTCGACATGACACGGTGATTTACGAACATTTCACCAAAAATTACAACCGTGAGAGTGTTGTTCCTTCATTTTCAATGGCAAAATCATTTGTTTCGACTTTGGTTGGAATTGCTTTGGAGGAAGGAAAAATCAAAAGTTTAGATGAACCGATTACGCATTATTTGAAAGATTTGGATACCGCTAAATTCGGAAAAATAACGATTGAACATTTGCTCAATATGCGCTCAGGAATTAAGTTCAATGAGAGTTATTTTAATCCTTTCGGCGATGTCGCCAAAGCATATTACGGAACCGATTTACGAAAATTGTGTCGAAACTTGAAAATCAAAAAAGCTCCCGATACGGAATTTGATTACATCAGCATCAATACGCAATTGTTGGGATTCATTGTCGAGAAAGCGACAGGCAAAAAACTAGATCAATATTTGCAGGAAAAAATCTGGCAACCGTTGCAAATGGAATATCCTGCAACTTGGAGTATCGACAGTAAAAAGCATCAAAACATCAAAGCATTTTGTTCGTTGAACGCCACTTTGTATGACTTTGCGAAAATTGGTCGTCTGTTTTTAAACAAAGGAAATTGGAACGGAAAACAAATTGTTTCAAAAAATTGGGTGCAGCGCGCGTTGACGAATGGGGCTGAGAAAAACAATAGATTGTATAGCTACCAGTGGTGGATTTATGATAACATTGAGAAATTCGATGGAAAATCAATTCTCAAACCAAATCAAAGAATTCTCAAAGTAGAAAATTCGAAAGACGAATATTTACAAACACTAAACTTTGGTTACGCTGCACACGGAATTCTAGATCAATTTGTCTATTTCTGTCCGTGTAAAGATTTGATTATTGTCAGACTTGGAAGCTACACACCGTCTATACATTGGCCAACCTTATTCAATCGAATTGCATCTAAAATTTAAGATTTTAGCACAAAAAAAACGGAATCTATTGCTAAATTCCGTTTCAAATTTGAGAATAATTTTATTTCGCTTTTCCAAACACTTTACGCAACAATTCTGTCGCTTGTGCAGCTGGATCTTTTCTGATTTTTGCTTCTTGTTCGCTGATTAAAAAAATCAAACCGTTGATTGCTTTCGCTGTAACATACGCTTCCAAATCTGGATTTTGTTTGGCAACACCAGGAATTTTATTGTAAGCAGTTACCAATGGCGTCCAATAAGCAGTTACTTGTACTTTTTCAATTGCAGCTCTAACGATTGGAGTAAATTTCTCATTTAACGGAGAATACGTTTTTTCTCTCAAATAATGCGTTGCAGCAGTATCACCACCATTCAATATTGCAAAACCATCACCAACACTCATTCCTTTTACCGCATCGGCGAAGATGTTATATGCTTCTTTCGATGCTTCTTCAGCTGCGCGATTCAATGACGTTTCAAAATCTTTTACTTTTTGCTCCATGCCCATGGAAACCAATCTATCTTTCATTTTTTGCGCTTCCGCTGGAAAAGGAATAAAAATCAATGGGTTTTTGTTGAAACCATCCGCCAAAGATGCTGCTTCAGCTGATTTTCTAGCGCCAATTACCAATGCTTCTTTCAAACCGCTAACAACTTCATCATTTGTCAATCCTGGAGTTCCTTTTTGCGTTGAAATCGCTTCTTTTCCTTTGTTCATTGCATCTTTCAACAACTGAGCGTTTGCATTAGCACCCAAAAAAGCGCAAGCAACTAAAGTGATTATTTTGAATTTCATAATTATTAATTTTTAGATTTTTGATAGAAACAAATATTGTTCCAAATGATATTTATTAGCTAATTTTTATTTTTTGTTTTAGTTCCTTATATAATTCTGGAATAAAATGAACTTTAATTGTTTTGTAATCTTTGCTTTTGAACAAACTGTTATTAAATTCAAAATCAGTGGAAATATACAAAAATTTTAAACTCAAAAAACTCGTTTTATCTATGTTCTTTGAATTCAACTTCTCCGCTCGCGCGCTTCCTTGTTGGAGATAAACATCGAATGATTTTGCTTCTTTAAATCCAATAGTTGTTGTTCTGAAAATGGTTTGTTTCGTAATGTCTTTCTCTGTCAAGATAATTTTCGATGTAAAAGCATAGATGACCATGTAAATGGAATAAATCAACAATCCTACAACCACCGCAATGATGAAAACATCTTTGAGGTAAATAGCCAACCAAATCATGTAAATTATAAAAGCAAGGGAAGAAACTGAGATAAATCTTGTGTAAATACTTTTAAAATCTACCACAGGAAACTCTTTGAGATTTTGGTTATTTGCTTTCATTTATAAACTATTTTAATTGAATTAAATCCGCAACATCAACTTCAAATTGAATCGTCGCTGCGTTAAATAATTTGGAATGGAATAATATTTTCCTGAAACATCTTGAATCCATTGTTTGGATAAAACATTATTTATTCCAAGCAAATTAAAAATTTCAAAAGAAATAACCGCGTCGGAGAATTTTTGAATAAACTTGGACTGAGTTTGTTTCTTTTTATACAAGAAATCATAAGATATTCCCAAATCGACTCTGAAATAAGACTTTTGACGTAAAGTATCTTTGTATCGATCAAAATCTGGCGGACCATAAGGCAATCTTGTACCAAAAAGCAATCCCATTTCAGCGCTCAAGCTTTCAAATCCTGGCATTCTATCTTGAAACAAAATCGCGAAATTCATCAACTGATCTGTTGGTCTAGGAATGTATCCTGGTTTAATAACTGCACTATCAACTGCAACTTGGTCCTCACTGTAACCATAAATTATTTTCTCACCAGCAGCATTGTAAAATTCCTTGTAAGAATCATTTTTGATATCTTCTTTGGTAGATAAAAATCCTACTTTGAAGAAAGATTGTACACCCGGAACAAATTCTCCATGTAAATTCAAATCGAAACCATACGCATACGCAACAGCATCATTGGTAGCGTAATATCTCGTACGCACATTGTCTACCTCATAAGGATTCACATCCCACAAATATTTGTAATATGCCTCTGCAGTGAATTTGAATGGCACATCTCTTTCCCACATGTCAAAATTGAAATCGCCACCACCTACAATATGTAATGATTTTTGTGATTTAACACTTGTATTTAGTTTCCCGTCAAAAGTTCGCATTTCACGGTAGAAAGGTGGCTGATAATACATTCCTGTAGCCAAACGAATTTGAGCATTTCTTCTTCGTATTTGACCGTTTTTATACATATACGATCTAGGATGGTATGTAAAAGCCATTCTTGGCGTCAGGTAAAACTCATTGTTTACTTCGGTGTAGCCCGAACGCAGACCAATATTTGCTACAAATCTTTGTTGAGATTTTGGCAAAGTATCATTGTAATACAAACGTGTTTTCTTTCCATTTTCATCGCGTTGTATGCGACTCACTTTTACTGGATACTTCTTTTTAAATCTACTCTTATCAAAAGTATACTGCGCAAAACCACTGATGCGTTCGGTACTTAAATTCAATTTTCCTTTGATAACTTCCTGTAATTGAATCTCGTCTTGATTCGTAGATTGTGGCAAACTATAGCCCGCTGAATCAATCATACGCCATTCGCTCAATACATCGTTGAACTGGTCTTTTTGGAAATTCACGCCCCAAAACATTTTTTGCTTTACCACTAATTCTTGTGCATTAACAACCTTTTCTTTCTGCGTAAATTGATATGAACCGTTGTGGTACACATTGATGATTGTTGCTTTCAAATTGTTCCTTGCATGATTCAAGAAAGTCCCAACACCAACGGTAGCGATAGAATCCCCTACATTTTCCTTGCTTGGATCTGTTTCCAATAAATTGATAAAATATTGTCCTTGAATGTCGAAGTATTCTCTTTCATTGGTGTTAAAAACACTGGCATAGAAATCCAGCTGCGTTTTTTTGCTTTTCGCCCATTTCAAGGCTGTTCCACCCGTCATAGTTTGAAAACGCGATTGCTCTTGACCGTCAAAATAAATCTTGAAACGATATGCTTCATTCACTGTACCAAAATCTGTTTCTGAGGTTTGCGGAGAGAAACGATAATCGTTGGAAGAAAAATGTCCCAAAGTGCTCCAGACTAAATTTTCTGTGATATTAAAATTAATCAGAGTTTGCGCATCCCAGAAAACTGGATTATAAGCGCCTTTCGTTGGAAGGGAATTTAATAAATAACCATTTGCTCTATAGCGAGCACCCACAACATAATTCAATCTTGCATTCACTGCATGTGCTACGTGCGCTTCAACCCCTAATAAGGAAGCCATCAATGATGCGTTCAAAGAATCGGGCTTTTTGTATTTGATATCCAAAACAGAGCTCAATTTATCGCCATATTTAGCATCAAATCCACCCCCGCTAAACTTTACATCTTCGACCAAAGCAGAATTCACAAAATTCAAACCCTCTTGCTGACCTGAGCGCGTTAAAAAAGGTCGGTTAACTTGAAAATCATTGACATAAACCAAGTTTTCATCATAGTTTCCTCCTCGAACATTGTAATTGGATGTCAATTCGTTATTAGAACTTGCCACAGTGGTATAAGCCAAGGTCCTAACTCTATCAGCAGTAATTACCCCTCTATTTTTTAAAGGAGGCAAAACGAAAGGATCATTTTCAATCACTCGAACAGTCAATTCTTCTAGTGTAACATTAAATACAATATCACCTAAGGATTTTGTTTCTTTGAACGAGAGATTTACTATTTTTTCAATGGACAAATCATTGTATTCAAATGTGATCTTGATTTCTTGATTTACTGGAAGATTAAACTTAAAAAAGCCATTATTGCCCGTTAGTTCACTAAAAGTAGAATCGTGTGAAGCATAAATTTTTATCAATTCTAAACCACGACCATTTTTACTGACACAATTCCCTGAAACGGTTGCCGATTGAGCCAAAATGACTTGAGAAGAAACTAAAATAAAAAAAAGAATGATTAATCGCATAAATATTTTGTTAGCTCCAAAACGCAGGATTTACCTTTATATTTTGATAACTTTTTTTTCGGTTCATAAATCTAATCCAAATTCAACACAATCAAATCTTTCTCCCAAGGATCAATGGCATTTTTCAAGTTTTCCAAAACCGAGTAAACTTCACCTTGAGCACAAAATGTAAAAAAATTATCGACTCTTTCTTGCACACTGTTCATTGGAAACATTTTTTCATGAATGTCTTCCAATTGCTTCATGGTATTATCAAATTTAGCTTTTTGCTGTTTAACCAATTTTGCTTTGATTCCCTCCACTTGCTTTTGCAATTTAACTTCTTCTGCAGCGGCAAAAGGTTTCAAAGAGGCATCCACTTCCGTGATTTGATCATGAAAGAGTTTTGTCATTTGGTTGGTCAAATTATCCAAGGATTCAAAATTCAAAGAATCACCTGAATTCTCAAAAATGAAATCTTTTTTCAATTCATTTAAATCTCTAAATATGGACAAACTTTCCAAGCCCAATTTGGCTATTTTTTTCTGTGTGTTCGCATCTATCAATTGTATCGAATTGCGAACTTGAATCAAAGGAAATGGAACGCCACAAGTATCAAAAACACCTTTAAATTGCAACCAATAAGCCATTTCTCCGCCACCTCCGACATATACCAAATTAGGCAAAATGCATTCTTGATATATTGGACGAAGTACCACGTTTGGCGAAAAACATTGCGGATTTTGATCGATTTGATTGCTAATTTCTTCATGCGAAAAAGTTCCTAAAGATGGAATCACGATTTTTCCATTTTCAATCACTAATCTTTCTCGAATTCCTTTATGGATGTAGAATAAATTGATCTCACGAGGGAAAACTTGCGTCTTGAATCCTAAACTTTCAATCACTTTGTTGGCTTCCAAAACCGCTTTTTCTGCAAAGGAAGTTTGTACTTCTTGTTGCATGATTTCAGCGAATTCTTGTTTCAAAGATTTGTCATTGGGCTCAATAATCACCAAACCATATTTCCCGAAAAGTTTGTGAACCAACGATTTGGTCGCAGCTGCTAAATCTTTTCCGTTATACGATTTTAATACTTCATTGACTTCCGATTCTGGATTATTCTGAAAAAAAGCTTCTACTGTTTCTTTCATCATTTGCCAATCTTTCAATTCGTATTCACCAACTGGTCCGCCTTGCGTGTTTTCCCAACGAATTTCTTTTCCGAACAGACGTGTGTGGTTGATTTCCTCAAAATCATGGTCTTCCGAAGCCATCCAATAAACTGGGACAAAATGATTGTTTGGATGCAATTTTTTCAGTTCCTCAGCCAATCGAATGACATGTAAGATTTTATAAATGAAGTATATTGGTCCGGTCAACAAATTCAATTGATGTCCTGTAGTAATCGTAAAACTGTGATCATCTAACAATGAATCAATATTCTGATTAACTTCAAGATGAGCAGGAAAATTAGTATATTGACTTTTTAATGTTTCTACCAATATTGACCTTTTATTTGCAGAAAAATAAGCAGATTTTAATTGAATTTGTGTTGAAAACGCCTCTTTAGAAAATGTTGAATTAAGCAAAGCAGAAAATTTCTCTTGATTATAAGTCAATTCATTTGACAAATCAGAGAACAATCCACTTTTGTCGCGATGTATGGTAAATTTTTGCATGGGATAAAGGTAGTGTTTTAGTGAGAAAAGTAGGAAATTGCGATTGAATTTTATTAAACAATATAATCTTTCACGAAAACACAAAACTTGAAACTGAAATCTGTCTATATTAACCAAGTTATTTCATTAATTTTGACTGTACGTTTTAAAGGACGCTATTTTTAACTTGAATGGTTTAGCACAAATGACTTCTCTGCACTCTCGCATTATTTCTCTGATTTTGATTGGCTTATTTCCAATTATTGGTGCAAGTCAGCAATACAATTTCAGGAATTTTTCCGTAAAAGATGGCGTGGCTCAATCCCAAGTCTATGCGATTCACCAAGATTTCAGGGGCTATCTCTGGCTTGGGACGCGAGGCGGTGGAATTTCAAGATTCGATGGCACCAATTTCAAAACTTTCACCGAAAAAGATGGATTGGTCAACAACTACATTTACACCATTCAAGAAGATTCAAAACATACAATTTGGATTGGGACAAATAACGGACTGTCGGCATACAACGGAAATCATTTCGAGAATTTCCTTCCTCCAAACAACCAATCTCAATGGATGATTTTGGATTTAGCTTTCGATAAAAACGGAGACAAATGGCTGGCAACCAATCAAGGTGTAAAATGTTTGAAAGGCAAAAACTTCATCGATATTTCGACCAAACTAGGATTGAAAGCAGAAATGATCAACACCATTTTGGTTGATTCCAAAGGAACAATTTGGTTTGGAACTGGCGAAGGATTGTTTTCAATCACAACCAAAAATGGTCAATATAAATTGACAGATTACAGCGCAAAATCTCGCTATATGCGAAACGCGATCACCAAAATTCGCGAAGACAAAAACGGAAATTTGTGGATAGGAACTTATGGCGACGGCATGTATTGTTATGCCAAAAATCAATTTTTTAGAATCGATTTGCAATTAGAATTGTATCGTCAAACGGTACTTGATATTTTCTTCGATAAAAATGAAAATCTTTGGATTGGAACTTTAAATCAAGGAGTTGCGCAATACAATACAAAATCTAAAAACTTCAATTGGTTGAGCGAAAATGAAGGATTGAGCAACAATCATGTGCGCAGTATTATCCAAGATCGAAGTGGCAATTTTTGGTTTGGAACTTCTGGCGGCGGGGTTTGCAATTATTTTGGAAAACAATTTACCAATTACGACAAAGCAAATGGATTGGGCGGAAATTTTATTTACAGCATATTTCGCGATTCGAAAAACAATTTATGGGTCGGAACTTCGCAAAAAGGGTTGAGTAAAATGACCGAAAATGATTTCCAAAATTTTAACGCGTCAAACGGTTTTCAGGACGTCAAAGTGAAAGCCATTCAAGAAGATCTAAACGGAAATTTGTATTTCGGAACTGACGGTCAAGGCGTGTATAGATTTGATGGTGCGCAATTTGCTATTGTTCCTGGATTGGAGAAAAAGTACGTCCGTTCAATAATCAAAGATTTGAATGGCGATTTATGGATTGCCACCGCGGGAACTGGAATTCACAAATTGAGCTTTTCAGCCGGAAACGAGACAATTCAAACTTTTACTGTTGCCAATGGACTTTTGGCCAATCGATTGACGGTTTTGCACCTTGACAAAAAAGGAAGAATTTGGTACGGAACAGAAAATCATGGTGTTGGAATCATAGAAAATGATGTGCCACAAGAAAGATTTTTTAGACAACAAGAAGGATTGCCATCCAACGCAATTCGCTCGTTTGCAGAAGACAAAAACGGAACCTTGTGGATTGGAACTGCAGGTTCTGGAATCGCCTCTTTGAATTTGTATGCGCCAAAAAATCAAGCAAATATTCAGAAATACAATTACGAAAATGGATTGAATTCATCCAATATCTATTTATTGACCATTGATTCCAAAAACAACTTAATCGCAGGATCTGAAAGCGGTTTGGATTACATCACACTGAATAAACAACGCAGTATTTCAAGTGTGAAACATTACAGCAAAGGCGACGGTTTCACGGGTGTAGAAACTTGTCAGAATGCGGTGTTCAACGACAAAGATGGAACCATTTGGTTTGGAACAATCAACGGATTATCGAAATACAATCCTTCGAATGCGGTAAAAAATAACCAAGAACCGATAACGAATATTTTAGACGTCAAATTGTTCTACAAAAGCATTTCAACAGGACCTTTCAAATACTTGGTTGGAAATTGGAATCAAGTCAATGATTTGGTTTTGCCTTATGATCAAAATCACTTGAGTTTTGATTTTTTCGCCATCAATTTCAGCAATCCTGAAAGTGTAAAATACAAATGGAAATTGGCTGGATTTGATAAAAATTGGTCGCCACCATCCACAGAACACAACATCGTTTATTCAAATATTAGTCCTGGAAAATACATTTTTCTGGTAAAAGCTTGCAACGAAGACGGCATTTGGAATAAAGTTCCTCAAAAAATTCGATTCGAAATCAAAGCACCTTTTTGGCTGCAATGGTGGTTTATCACCTTGGAAATGATCACTTTCATCACGTTGATTTTTGGCATTTTCAGATTTCAAGTCAATCGGATTCGAAAAAAATCGAGAGAAATGCAGAAACAGCTGCAAATGGCGAAAGAAATTGTGGAATTAGAACAAAAAACCTTGCGTTTACAAATGAATCCGCACTTTATTTTCAACGCTTTGAATTCGATTCAATCCAATATTGGCACAGGAAATGAAAAAGAAGCGCGCTACTATTTGGCGAAATTCTCCAGGTTGATGCGACAAATATTGGACAACTCGAGAAATCCGGTTATCACTTTGGAAGAAGAAGTACAAACGCTTGAAAATTATTTGTTGATTGAAAAATTTTGCAACGGCGATCGTTTTGATTATCAAATCAATGTGGATTTAAATTTGGAAGCAGATTTCATACAAATTCCGCCGATGTTGTTGCAACCATTTGTCGAAAATGCCATCAAACACGGATTCAAACAAAAAGACTCATCAAATGACAACAATCAACGCGGTTTGATCATCGTCGATTTCAAGGAAAAAGGAAATATCTTGGAATGCTCCGTAACTGACAACGGAATCGGTCGTGAGAAATCTAATGAATTGAATCAATTGAGTAAAGAAACCTATCATAAATCGACAGCTTTGTTGGTGACACAGGAAAGATTGGATTTATTGAATGAAAATGAAAACTTTCAATCGTTAGAAATGATAGATTTGTATGACGAAAACGGAGTTGCAACGGGTACAAAAGTGATTTTGAGATTAAAAATCGGATAAAAGAAGAACAAAATGATCAAGGCGATAATAATAGACGACATGGAGCAAGCGCGCGTGACTTTCAAAAAAGATTTGGAAGCGTATGCGAAAGATGTCGAAGTGATTGCGGAAGCTGGCGGTGTGATTGAAGGCGCCAAATTATTGCGACAACTGAAGCCCGATATTTTGTTTTTAGACATTCAAATGCAAGATGGTAGCGGATTTGATTTGCTAGACGTTTTGGCGGATATTCCTTTCAAAATCATTTTTATTACAGCTTCTGATGCCCACGCAATCAAAGCGTTTCGCTATGCGGCGATTGATTATTTATTGAAACCAGTCGATCCAGATGAATTGGTCAGAGCGATGGACAGATTTCGCCAAACGCAAATCAATGAAAACGACAAATATAAATTGCTCAACGATTCGCTGAAAAATCACCATAAACCGAATGAAAGATTGGCATTGCACTCGCAAGACAAGATAAACATTGTCCACATTGCAGACATTGTGAAATGTGAAAGCAGTGTCAATTACACGACCTTCTTTTTCAAAGATGGCAAAAAACTGATGGTGACGCGCACTTTGAAAGATTTCGAAGATTTATTGAGCGACCAAGGATTTTTCCGCGTGCATCAATCTCACCTCATCAATACGAAATACATCAAAGAATTCGTCAAAACAGAAGGCGGACACATCATTCTCCAAGACGGAAGTCTCGTCCCAGTTTCCACCAGAAAACGCCCAGAAGTAATTAAGATGCTGGAAGAACTTTAGGGTTTTCAGGTTTAGTGATTAATTCCACAAATCTAACAGAAGGAGAATAAAAACAGACAGTGAAGCAGAATGAGAATGACTTATCGCACTTTTAACTCTTAGCTTTTAACTCTAACACTCTTTCCCAAAAAAAAACTACTTTTATCCAAATTCTTGTAAATATGCTGAAATTAGAAGCTATTTCTAAATCATTTTATCAAAAATTAGCGCTCGACGAGGTTTCACTGAACTTGGAAGAAGGCGAAATTTTTGGACTTTTGGGACCAAACGGTGCTGGAAAAACGACTTTAATTCGCATCATCAATCGCATTGTGGAGCAAGACAAAGGCGTCGTGCGCTTCAAAAATGAATTGATGAACGACAAACATTTGGCGCAAATTGGTTATTTACCAGAAGAGCGCGGTTTGTATCGCACAATGACCGTTTACGATCACGCATTGTTTCTAGGCAGATTGCGCGGAATGAGCAAAAATGATGTGAATACCAATTTCAATTATTGGGTCGATAAATTCGAAATTGGCGATTGGCGCAAAAAACGCATTGAGGAATTGTCCAAAGGAATGGCGCAAAAAGTACAATTTATTTGTACCGTTTTACATCAACCACAATTGTTGATTTTAGATGAACCTTTCAGCGGATTTGATCCGATCAACGTGGAATTGATTCAACAAGAATTGAAAGAAATGAAGGCGCAAGGAAAAACCATCATGCTTTCGAGCCACAACATGAAAAGTGTGGAGGAAATTTGTGACCGAGTGGCGCTCATTCATCAATCAAAAAAGATTTTAGAAGGACGCGTTTCTCAAATTCGCGAATCGAGAAAAGACGGAAATTTCGCCGTTCGTTTTTCTGGAAGCATGATTGCATTTGTCAATGCTTTGTGGACAGGTTTTGAATTGGTGGACAAAGAAATTTTGGGCGACAATCGTTTTGTTGCTTTTGTCAAAATGCGCGGAGAGAACAATTTCCAAGATTTATTGCAGGTTCTACTAGGACAAATTCAAATTGAAGCAGCTTGGGAAGTTTTGCCGAGCATGCAAGAAGTTTTCATTCAAGAAATCAATCACTCAAACCAAACACAAGATGAAAAATAGTTGGATCATTGCCCTGCGTGAATTGAAAGAGCGCATGCGTTCAAAATCATTTATCGCCATGGCCATTGTTGGCCCCTTGTTGGTTTTGGGAATCACTTACATGCTTTTTGCCTTGGGCGGAAAAAATAAAACCCATTGGAACGTATTAATCACAGATCCAAATGCAATCATGCAAGCCAAAATCATGGCGCAAGAAGATGCTACTGTTTCTTACGATTTTGCTAATGATTACATCGAAATAGAAGATTTTGCTAACAATCCGCGTTTTCAGAAGTACGATGCGATGTTGGAAGTGAATGAAAAAATCTTGAACAACAAAACGGCTTTTCTTTTTTACCGCGAAAAACCTTCCATGCAAATGGCAACGCGCGTGCAATATCAGTTTGAAAGACGTTTGGAAGAATTGATGATCGCGCAATTTACCTCGCTTTCAGTTTCAGATTTCAGAAAAATCAAACAACCGATCAACGTGGCGATGCGCAATGTGTATGATCCACGAGATGAAGCGTCAGACATGAGCGGCTGGGTTGGATTCTTTTTTGGTAGCGTGATTTTGTTGTTTATTTTCTTGTTCGGAATGACGATTTTGCGAAGTATTTCCAAAGAAAAATCAAACCGCATTGTGGAAGTTTTGTTGGCATCTGTGAAACCTAGACAATTGATGCTGGGAAAAATCATGGGTATTGGAATTGCCGCCTTTTTACAATTTGCTTTGTGGATTTTATTTGTCGGAATTGGATTGTATGTGATGCGCGAAACTTTATTCCCCGATTTGTTAGACGCTTCTAAAATGGATGTCGTGCAAATGACTGAAGCGATGAAAAACCAAACCTTGCAAGAACAAATGCTTTCTGCGAAAGAATACAACCAATTTGTTGAATTGATTTATGAGCGCATTCGATTTGGAAATATGTTGGGCTATTTTGCGCTGTTTTTAGCTGTTGGATATTTATTTTACGGAACATTTTTCGCTGCTTTGGGCGCTGTTTCAGGTTCAGAAAGCGATGGACAACAATTTGTGATTCCATTGATCGCATTGCTGTTTTTGGCGTTGTATGCAGGACATTATGCGTTGAATAATCCGACGGCTGAGCTGACGAGTTGGTTTTCTTACATTCCATTTACATCGCCGGTAGTGTGCATGGTCAAATTGGCGCAAGGTTATCCCGAAGGGCAAGGTTATTTGATTTACGTTTCTTTCTTGATTTTACTTGTCAGTGCCATGCTCGTACTTTGGGCTGGGGGAAGATTGTATAAAAACGGAATTTTACAATTCGGACATCGTTTGGGATTCAAGCAGCTTTTTAAATGGATTTCGAGGGCTTAGGGAAAATTTGGTTTTCGCACTTTATTTTCGTACCTTAACATTCAAATGAAAACAGATTTCTTACATAGCGATTATTCCAAACGGGTTGCGGTCATTGATTTGGGCACAAACACCTTTAATTTATTGATTGCAGATGTTTTTGCGGCTACATTTAACGTCATTCATTCTGAAAAAGAAGATGTTGCTTTGGGCATGGGCGGAATCAATCAAGGAATTATCGCCACAGATGCATTTCAGCGTGGCTTATTGACAATCAAGCGATTTGCTCAAAAATGCGCTTCTTTTCAAGTCGAAGAAATTCGTGCGTTTGGTACTTCTGCCTTGCGCGGGGCAAAAAACAGCGACGATTTTTTGCGCGAAATCAAAAATCAAACGCAGATTGACATTCAAATTATTTCGGGAGAAGATGAAGCGACTTTGATTTACTGTGGTGTAAAATGGTCTTACGATTTCAACGAACGCGCAGCAATCATGGATATCGGCGGCGGAAGTACGGAATTTATTATCGCAAATGCTGATGGAATTGAAGACAAAGTGAGTCTCGATATTGGTGTTTCTAGAATTTTTCAAGATTTAATGTTGAATGATCCGCTGACGAAAGACGATATTTTGAAGGTCGAAAATTGGTTGCAAGCGCGTTCCAAAGATTTTTTTGAAAACAAACAATGCGACATTCTCATTGGCGCTTCAGGAAGTTTTGAGACATTTCACGAAATGATTCACGACGCACCTTTTCCGCTAGGAATTGCTTCGAAAGAAATCCAAATGGAAGATTTAAACCGAATTTTAGATTGGATTTTGGAATCAAATCAGCAAGAACGCGACGAACATCCGTTCATTATTCCGATCAGAAGAAAAATGGCACCCATTGCCGCAATCAAAACCCGCTGGGTGATAAAAAATCTTAAAGTAAAGCGCGTTTTTGTTTCTCCATGTTCATTAAAAGAAGGAGGACTTTTGTAGGATCTAAACAAAAGTTAAAAGCGAAGAGTTAAAAATGGAATTTACCGTCATTATCTCAATCTATTTAAAAACAGATATTCAACGGTTAACCCAAAGTGTGAACTCCAAACAAACTTTTAATTTTTCACTATAATCTCGTCCACTTTTAACTCTTAACTTTTAACTCTTAACTTTTAACTCTTAACTTTTAGCTCTTAGCTTTTAACTCTTAACCTTTCCCTTTCTTCTTACAAGTCAAAATACTACTCGCCAGCATCCGATATATTTCCTTAGATTTTTCGTAGCTCGAATGAAATGTTTTAATATCCAAATAATTTGAATCTCTCATAAGTTCAAGCCAATATTGTGTTTCATTGCACTCCTTAATAGAAATTGATAGTTTATGAATAAAATCGGCATTACTTTGCGCGTTGTTCGCTTCTCTAATATTCGCGCCAACAGAAGTGGCAGACCGCACAAACTGTTTACTCAAAATAAATTCTCTCTTTTCACAAAGTTCCTTATAAATTGAAATTGCTTCTAAAGCGAACAAATAACTTTTAGCTTTTAATGTTTTTTCTTCCATGGGTTTTCGTTGTTTGATAGTAATCTAATTTACAAAAAAAAATCAAATCGTAAAATTTTTCCCGATTTTTTTAACCAGAACCTAAATTTATCACTCTGAACCACCACTCTTTGCCCCCAACTTCACACTATCACACTGCACTTATCGAAGTGAACTTTTAACTCTCAACATTTCACCCTTTACTTTTAACTCTTCACTTTTAACTTTTAACTCATCACTCTTAACTTTTAACTCTTAACTTTTAACTCTTAACTTCTAACATTTACTCCTAACTTCTCACTTTTAAAAACAAATTCCCAGCGAATAATAAAACAAAACCTGTAAAATCAAACTAAACTTTTACTTTTGGAATCATGATCAAAAAAGGTTTTCACACATTTAAGATTTGGACCAGAAAGTTCAAAAAACGATTGGTTGTCTTCGGATTTCCGATATTCTTATTGTGGTTTATCTTTTGTTTACCTGCTAATTTATTTCAAGACAGCACTTCAACGGTACTTTTAGATCGAAATGGCAACTTATTAGGCGCTAAAATCGCTGATGATGGTCAATGGAGATTTCCAGAAAAATTGGATGTTCCACCTAAATTTGCCGCTTGTTTGATTGAATTTGAAGATAAAAATTTCTATACCCACATCGGAATTAGCGCCAAAGGAATTGGTCGCGCATTGGTGCAAAATTTCAAAAGCAAAAAAGTAGTCAGCGGTGGAAGTACGATTACGATGCAATTGGCACGCGTGATGCGCAAAAATCCAGCTAGAACCTATAGTGAAAAAATTGTAGAAATGTTGCTTGCATTGCGGATAGAAATTCGCTATTCGAAGGACGAAATTCTTGGTTTGTATGCTTCGCACGCGCCGTTTGGGAGCAATGTCGTAGGATTAGAAACTGCATCTTGGCGATTTTTTGGTCGTTCGGCTGCCAATTTAAGTTGGGCAGAAAATGCAACATTGGCGGTTCTCCCTAATGCACCGGGACTGATTTATCCGGGGAAAAATCACGATTTATTGCTTGACAAACGTAATCGATTACTTAAACAATTGTTTGACAAAAAGGTGATTGACGCCACTACTTTTGAATTGGCGATTTCAGAACCTTTGCCCGACAAGCCTCTGCGATTGCCTCAATTGGCGCCGCACTTACTGGAAAAATTTATCCAAGAAGGCAAAAAAGGGCAGTTGATTGAATGTTCCATAGATCAAAATCTGCAAGAAAAAGCGATGTTGCAATTGCAAATTCACCATGAATTGTTGTCTGAAAATCAGATTATGAACGGCGCAATCATGATTACATCTGTGAAAACGGGCGAAGTTTTGGCTTATGTAGGAAATACAAAAACAGAAGACGTCGAAAATTCGAGTGATGTAAATTGCATTCAGGCGCCACGAAGCACAGGAAGCATTCTGAAACCATTTTTATTCGCCAAAAGTTTGGAGGACGGAATTTTGACGCCTGATATGTTGGTGACCGATATTCCTTCCCAATTTGGAAGTTTTACGCCTAAAAATTTTTCAGGACAATATGACGGCGCGCTTCCCGCGAGTAAAGCACTTTCCCGCAGTTTAAATATTCCGATGGTGCATTTGTTGAACCAATATGGATTGACCAAATTTTACGAAGATTTGAAGAAATATGGCATGACGACTTTGACGAAGCCTTCACGTCATTATGGATTATCGCTCATTCTTGGAGGTGCTGAAGCGAAATTGTTTGAGTTGAGTTCAGCCTACACACAAATGGCGCAAGAATTGAAATTTGGCTACACGATGCCCTGTGTGTTGACTAAAAAGTCGGAGAAAGAAATCAAAAATTATCCTAAAAAAACCAAAAAAGTCACTGATAGAGGATGTATTTATAGCACTTTTGATGCGATGGTAGAAGTGAATCGACCAGACGAAGACAACAATTGGCGCACCTTCAGTTCTTCTCAAAAAATCGCTTGGAAAACTGGAACAAGTTTTGGTTTTCGCGACGCTTGGGCAATTGGAATCACTCCTGATTATGTGGTTGCTGTTTGGGTTGGAAATGCGGACGGTGAAGGACGGCCAGGTTTGACAGGAATCAGCGCTGCAGCACCCTTGATGTTTGATGTTTTCAGACAATTGCCTAGCTCAGAAAAATGGTTCAAAGCACCCAAGAATTCCATGGTGATGGTTCCGATTTGTCATGAAAGTGGTCACAGAGCGTCAAGCTTTTGCGTTCAAAAAGATTGGCGCTGGATTCCAAAAACGAGTTTAGATTCGAAAGCATGTCCCTATCACCAATTGATTCACCTGAGCAAAACGACCAATCAACGCGTGGACAGCGATTGCGAAAATGTGTTCAATATGAAACACGAAAAATGGTTTGTGTTGCCCTCAATTATTGAGAAATATTACAAGTTCAATCATCCGAATTACAGAACATTGCCAGAATATAAACCCGAATGTTTGTCTAAAATTTCAGACAAAGCGATTGGAATTATTTATCCGAAGAATAAGAGTAAAATCTATGTTCCAATTGAGATTGACGGAAAACAAGGTCGAACGATTTTTGAGGCGACACATCGAAATATGAACACTAAAATCTATTGGCATCTAGACGATAATTATATCGGAGAAACCAAAGAAATTCACCAATTGTCATTAAACCCATCTGTTGGATTACACAAATTGATGCTCGTAGACGAAAATGGAATTATGCAGGAAATCGAATTTGAGGTGATTGGAAAATAAACAGCTATAATTTTTCGCAATCTAAAGTAAGCGTTGGAAATTGATAACAAGTTGTGTTGCATTCTTCATTGGTATTGTCTTTCAATTTACTTCCATCTAAGGCAACAATTGTTTGATTTGAAGTTACATAATATGCTTCCGCTGCAAATCTCTTTCCGACTGGCAAATAAAATGTAATATTGCTTTGATACAATGTATCGCTCCAAAGTATCACATTGTCCTCAACATATCCATCATACAAAATCACAGGAACACCAGGTTGACCAGCCTCGTATGAAATATTAATTGTTACATCACCACTGTCTATTTTCTCTGTGTAGCAAGAAGTCGAAATTTGACAATTTGGATCTGTTTTGTTGCAGCTGGGATTTATTGAGACCACTAATAAAATCAAAATTAGGAAAGCAAAATATTTTTTCATCCTTGAAAAGTTACAAATTAATAATTCCTGTTAACATGATTTTGCTGTCAGAAACGTTCGTCAAATGGTCATTGAATTGCATGTATCCCAATTTGATGTATCCAACATCGTTGAAATTAAAACAAAAACCTCCAAAAGGTGCTGCTACAAAATACTTCTCCGCATCAATTTTGGTTCCCTTATAATTCCCTAAAAGTAAACCCGTTCTGACTCCAGCGAAAAGTTGCAATTTGTATCCCAAAACATCAAAATGTAGAAATCGTTTATCTAAATCCAAAGAAATCAAATATTTCTGCTCACGGTATTGGCGAATGATATTATTGTCAGATTTGATTTGCACTTTTTTATAGAAAGGTCTTAGATTAAATCCCACGCGAGCGCCCCATTCGAAGACTAAATCTTCTATTCCAGCAGACACACCAACCATGTAATCTTGCAGATTGAAATCATTGTTGATGCTCAGTGTAGGAACAATCTCAATGTGCTTAGAAGTTTTGGAATTTTCACCAGCTTGACTCATGCAAAAGTGCGATGTAAGAATCATTAAAAAAAGGGAAATATACTTCATGTTTTCAGTAAAGAATTCAAAGCAAATGTAATGTTTTTGTACATCGAAAAAATTTAAATTCAGCTAAAGAACTAAATTTAATGCATTTGCGCTATGCGATATAATTTCGCAATATCGGAATATGGCGATATTCCAAAACTCAACCATCAAAAATCAAGTTTCATAGTTGTTGATAATTTACTCTTTTTTTAGAATAACAGAAAGTAATTCTAAAGTGAAAATACTTACTTTTACTTTCAATGTCAGTAATCATTTTAATCGGTTTTATGGGCTGTGGCAAATCTACGTTTGGTAGAAAATTAGCCAAGCAATTGAATTATCAATTCATGGATGCTGATGATGCAATCGAAGCGAAATATAAATTGAAAATCAAAGACATTTTTAGTCAATTTGGTGAAACACATTTTCGGAAATTGGAGGAGAAATTCATTTTGGATTTGGATCATAAACAAAATATCGTGTTGGCAACGGG
>JBIKJE010000026.1:0-36433 GCA_044361165.1 Crocinitomicaceae bacterium
AAGACATTGAATAATCCTTTTGACTGCGCTTTTCATAAGCGACTTTTTCTCCTTTTTCCATAACGATAAAATTGTGTATCGCTATTTCAGGACTAGACATATGAAAAACAAAAAAAAGGCTCCAAATTTTGGAGCCTTTCATTTTAATGTATTATATGGGACTATTTAATTACTTTGAAAGTAACGCGTCTATTTTTAGCCATTTTCAAGTCTTCCTCATCAACTTCATTGATATCAGGATTTTGTTCAGAATTCCCCTTTGGAGCTTCAATCATTCTCGTTTCAGCAATTCCTTTATCTTTCAAATACTGTTTAACAGTTGCGATACGTTTTTTGTCCATATCTGCATAAATCGGTTTAACTTCACCTTTTGCAATTTCTGTTTCATCAGCGAAACCTGAAATTTCCAGTTTATATGTTGGATTTGCTTTCAATTCAGTTGCAATTAAATCTAAAGAAGCCATATCAGCAGGTTGAAGAATGTTTTTTCCAAAACCAAAATAATTTGCTTGCACTTCGATTTTTTGAATTGAAGTCATTTTTTCATTTAAAACAACAGATTTTTGATAAACTGTATTTGAAACTACTTCCTCTGTTTCTTCTGTTCCACAATCGCATGAAGAACCTGTTTCAACTAATGTAACAGAAACGTCATCGATATAATAATACGAAGCAATTAAAATAGTTCCTTTGATATTATCTGGCTTTTTATTTTTCTCCGTTTTAACATTGTCATTATTAGTGAAATTTCCAATTGTAATGTATTTTTCACCACCATCAGCAACGAAAGAACCACAAACTCGATCCCAACCATACATGGCATTCAACACTTTGTTATCTTTAATCAAGATATGTGTTTTGTCAATAATACTTGACTTTTCTTCGGTAGCGAATTGTTTTTTAGAAACATGCACACCTAATTGATTACATGAATATTTAGACAATTCAGCCAATGAAACATTTGCTTGAATACAATAAGTCATTCCTTTTTTTAAGGGCGTTGTCAATTTGGTAGACACGTATGACCTAGGCATTTTGTCGTTGTATGAGTATGCCACAATTCCAGCGTAATTATCACCATCTTTAGGTTCCTCAGAACCATAAATATTTGACGGAGTACTAATATCTGGAAGTTTTGCAGCAGGTGTAAATAAATCTGCTCTCACTCCAGTTGGAGAAACCCATCCAGTTGCGGCTTCAATACCACCTAATTTTTTGGTTTTACCTGTAGTTGATTCAAAACTACCATTTTCTACTAAATTTTCTCCTTGACCAAAAGTAAATGAGAACAAACTCATTGGAATAAGAGCAAGAATCGTAGCAATTGATTTAGTATTCGATTTCATGTGCATAAGTATTAATTTTTAATTTTTGAAATAAACAAAATCTACTAGTTGTGAGATTAATATTTTATTTCATATTCCTTCACTGTATTAATAAACGTCTTCACTTTTTCAGGGTCAACATCTGGATAAACACCATGGCCTAAATTGACAATATGTCGCTTACTTTGAAACGAATTTAACATTTTATTTGTTAAATCAGCAACTTCGACATGCGAAGAATATAAAGCACAAGGATCTAAATTCCCTTGAAGCGTTCTAGAATCTCCAATTTCCGCTCTAATTGCCTGAATATCCATGTTCCAATCTAAACCAACAGTATTACAATTTAATTTTGCAATAGCTCCAACTGAAGTGATTGCTCCTTTTGAAAAAAGCGTAAGTGGCACCTCATTGATTGCATTTGCAATTTCATTCAAATAACGCAAGCTAAATTCAGCATACTGCTCAGTTCCCAAAATTCCTGCCCAAGAATCAAAAACTTGAATCATGTGCGCTCCAGCTTGAATTTGAGCTTTCAAATACTGTATTGTCACTTTCGTAATTCTGCTTAGCAAGTCGTGTGCCAATTTTGGATTGGTGTACAACATCTTTCTAGCTTCTGAAAATGTTTTTGATCCAGATCCTTCCACCATGTAGCAAAAAATTGTCCAAGGAGCACCTGCGAAACCAATTAACGGCACTCTTCCATCCAATTCTTTATTCGTCAATTTGATTGCTTCCAAAACATAGCCTAAACGGTCTTCAATATCGAAATCAATTTCAGCATATTTCAAATCAGCTTCAGATTTGATTGTTTTTTCAAACCAAGGACCTCTTTTTTCTATCATTTGATATTCTAATCCCATTGCTTCTGGAACGACTAAAATATCTGAAAAAATGATGGCGGCATCAACTCCTAAGATATCTACTGGCTGAATAGTAACTTCCGCAGCAAATTGTGGTGTTTCTACTAATTCTTTAAATCCACTTAGTGAATTGCGAACAGCGCGGTATTCTGGTAAAATTCTACCTGCTTGTCGCATCAGCCAAACAGGGTATCTTTCAATTGATTCACCTTTGGCTGCTCTTAAAATTAAATCGTTTTTTAAAATCATCGCCCACAAATATAAACATTTGAATTATTCTTTTATTCTCAAATAATCGACAAAACTCAATATTTTTAAAAATCTAAAAAAACTGCATTCTGCTTATTTTAGAAATGAAAAAGAATAATTTATTCGGCGTCCTGATTTTCGGGATTTCACCTAGATTTATTTCACTAAATTTGCACAGATAAATACTTCATTTCAATGTTTAAAAATCAAGTTTCAAAAATAACTTTTGTCTTTATTTGCTTGGGTTTACTAGTAAGTTTGAAATCTAAACCAGTATCAAATACCAAAATCAAAATAAAATCAAAACCAGCGTTTATTGACGAAGGTGATTTGTGGGCAGAAAAAGTGCTTAATAGCATGACTTTAGAGGAAAAAGTGGGACAATTTTTTATGGTTGCCACTTGGTCTGAAAAAGATGAAACGCACCAAGCAGAAATTGAAAAAATCATCCGTGAAAATAAAATTGGTGGATTAATTTATTTTCAAGGAGATAAATCTAATTTGAAAACTTCCATTTCTAGAATGCAAACTGCGTCGAAAGTTCCTTTGTTAATAGGTATGGATGCTGAATGGGGCGTTGCCATGAGATTGGAAAAAGAAGAAAGATTTCCTTTTGCCTATACGATTGGAGCTGCAAACGATGTTGCATTGACAGAAAAAATTGCAGAATCCATGGCTCAAGAATGCAGAGATTTTGGAATTCACATCAATTTTGCACCTGACGCTGATGTAAATAGCAATCCGTACAATCCTGTGATTGGATTTAGGTCATTTGGCGAAGATCCAAAAAATGTTGCTGAACACGTCGCTGCATTTGTGAAAGGAATGGAAGCTGAAGGCGTAATGACAAGCATCAAACATTTTCCTGGACATGGAGATACAGACAAAGATTCTCATTTTGAATTGCCAACTGTCTCGCACACCAAAGCACAGTTTTTCTCAACAGACTTCCCTCCTTTCAAGGCTGGAATTAAAGCTGGAACTTCATCTGTTATGATTGGACATTTAAATGTTCCAGCGCTCGACAATTCCGGTACGCCAAGTTCTTTGTCAAAAAAAGTCATCCAAGGATATTTGCAAGATTCTTTGGGTTTTAAAGGATTAGTTATCAGTGACGCTTTGAATATGAAAGCTGTTGCTGACAAATACGGAAAAACAGAAGTTGTTGTGAAAGCATTTGAAGCAGGATGCGATATTCTTTTGTATCCTGAGAGTGTTTCTGAATCAATCGATGCCATCGTGAATAAAGTAAAAAGTGGCAAAATCTCAGAGAAAGAAATCAATGCAAGATGTTTGAAAGTTTTGAAAGCAAAGCATCATGCAATTTTCCGCGCTAAAACTGCACCAAAATATACTGAAGGTGAAGTAGATTGGATTAAAAAACAAGTCTATGAAAAATCATTGACTGTTGCTAAAAATGAAGATGCAATTTTGCCGTTAATCAATACGGAGCAAAAAGTTGCGTTGGTTTGTTTGGGTTCAAATACTATCACTTACCAACAAATGGCACAAAATTTCAATCCGCATGACCAATTCCAGTTTGAAAATGGGGACGAAGCAATTAAAGCACTAGGCGAAAAGTTGAATCAATACGACGTGATTGTAACATCGATTCACTCTTCCTCGGTTCGAAGTGTAAAAGGTTACGGAATGCCCGATAAATGGCAAGAGTGGCTGCAACAATTACCTGAAAAATCTAAAAGTGCTTTAGTACTTTTCGGAAATCCATTTGCCTTTGCAAATACGCCAATTGTTGAAAATCAAGATGCAGTAGTGATTGCTTATGAAAATCATCCTTTGGCTCAAGACAGAACGGCGCAAATGATTTTTGGTGCCATTGGAGCGAACGGAAAAATGCACTTTCAAATTTCTGATTTCCTCAAAAAAGGAAAAGGATTGACCGTAAAATCTGTGAATCGTTTGAAATATTCTCAGCCTGAAGAATTGGGAATTAATGCTAAAAAACTGGAGGAAATCGATCAAATTGCTTTGAATGGCGTTGCCAAGGGTGCATTTCCAGGTTGTCAAGTTTTGGTTGCCGTGGAAGGAAAAATCATTTACCAAAAAAGTTTTGGTACAAAAACTTATGAAGGCAATGACACAGTGAATAATCGAGATATTTATGACATTGCATCCGTTTCAAAAATTGCAGGTTCCACAGCTGCATTGATGAAATTGGAAACGCAAGGGAAATTTACATTGAATAAAAAACTCGAAGATTATATTCCCGACGTGACTGGAAAAGGCGCCTTTGGAAAAATTTTCATCAAAGACATGATGGCACACCAAGCTGGATTGACTCCTTGGATTCCATTTTACAAAAAAACAGTTTCAAATGGTAAACTGAATCCTACGATTTATTCAACTGAGAAAAAAGAAGGTTTTGAATTGCAAGTTGCAAAAGATATTTGGATTTCCAATTCGTATCCTGACACGCTTTACAAACGCATCTTAAACAGCGGATTGAATTCAGTGAAAAAATACGAATATTCTGATTTGGGATATTATTTTGTTAAGAAAATAATTGAAAAACAAACAAGTCAGACATTAGACAAATATTTGTATGCAGAACTTTACAATCCGATGGGACTTCAGAATATTCGTTATACACCGTTGAGTTATTTCGCTTACGAAAGAATTGTTCCAACTGAAAACGACAAAGATTTCCGCGGACAAGTAATTCGCGGACATGTTCATGACCCCGGAGCAGCGATGTTGGGAGGAGTTGGAGGCCACGCAGGCGTTTTTGCCAACTCAGCAGATTTAGCCGCCATCATGCAATTATTTTTGAACAAAGGAAATTACATGGGCAAACAATTGATAGATCAAAGTGTTATTGCAGCATATACGAAAGCACAATTTGCAGGAAATCGCAGAGGCGCAGGTTTTGACAGACCAACATCAAGCGCCAAAGGAGGTCCAACATGTGAATCGGTTTCACAAGAAAGTTATGGACATTCAGGATTTACAGGAACTTTCACTTGGGCAGATCCAGCGTATGGAATCAATTATGTATTCTTATCAAATCGCGTTTATCCAAGTGCTGAAAACTGGAAAATCAGGGATATGAATATCAGAACAGAAATACAAAGAGTAATTTACCAAGCAGTAAAAAAATAGAATCTCAATAAACTCAATTATCTTCAGTAAAACGCTACAAATGAAAATCGGAATTGTATTATACCCAACTTATGGCGGAAGTGGTGTTGTAGCCACAGAACTCGGCAAAGCATTGGCTTTGAAAGGTCATGAAATCCATTTTATCACTTATTCTCAACCAGTTAGACTAGGTAGTTTTCGTGAGAACATTTATTATCACGAAGTTTCTTTGACAGATTATCCTTTATTTGAATTTCAGCCCTACGAAACAGTTTTGGCGTCTAAAATGGTTGATGTTGTGAAATATGAAAAATTGGATTTGTTACACGTACATTATGCGATTCCTCATGCATCGGCAGCATTCATGGCACAACAAATTTTAAAATCACAAGGAATTGAAATTCCATTTATCACAACCTTGCATGGAACGGACATTACGTTGGTTGGAAAAGATCCATCTTTTGAACCAGTAATTACATTTTGTTTGAATCAATCCAATGCTGTTACGGCTGTTTCTCAAAGTTTAAAAGACGATACATACAAGCATTTTGGAACCACTAGAGAAATTCATGTGATCCCAAATTTTATCAATTCTGAAGACAATTTGCTAGAAATTGACTTAGAAAAACGAAGAAGATATGCGAATGACGATGAAAGAATTTTGACGCACATTTCTAATTTTAGAAGAGTTAAAAGAATTGATGATGTGGTGAAAGTTTTCGCTAAAGTGAATGAGAAAATACCGTGTAAATTGCTTTTGGCGGGCGATGGTCCTGAAAGGGCAATGGTTGAACATTTAGCAAGAGAATTAAAAATTTGTAACCGAATTATTTTTCTTGGAAAAGTAAGAGACACGAGTCACGTACTAGAAATCAGCGATTTATTCATTTTACCTTCTGAAACAGAAAGTTTTGGACTTGCCGCTTTGGAAGCCATGGCAGAAGGGGTTCCGGTAATTTCTTCCAATACGGGAGGAATTCCTGAGGTAAATGTTGAAGGCATTTCAGGATATTTGTCTAATGTTGGCAATGTAGATGAAATGGCTGAAAATGCATTAAAAATTCTTTCAACAGATGAAAATTTGCAAAGATTTAGGATTAATGCATTGACTAGAGCGAAAGATTTTACCTTGGAAAAAATCCTACCAATGTATGAAACATTGTATGAAAGTGTTTTAAAATAAAAATATCCACATTGAAAAAAAGCAATCAAATCGGATTTTATCGTTCAATTTTAACACTGAAATGTCCGAGTTGTAGGCAAGAAAACATGTTTAAACAAAGGGGTTTATTTGTATATTATCATCCGCTTGATATGCACGAAAATTGTTCAAAATGTGGGCAGAAATATGAAATAGAACCAGGATTTTGGATTGGAGCCTTGTGGGCGAGTTATCCGATAGTGGTAATTATTGAAACACCTTTTCTCTTTACAGCAATTGCAGCTGAATCTCTGAATGTTTGGTATACTTATGGATTGATGATCGTTGCTTTTGGCATTTTCTTCCCTTTAATGTTAAGATTGGGAAGATCCATTTGGGCACATATATTTATCAAATATCGCGGTGAAGCAAACTAAAAATTAAGATTTCTACAAACCAAAAGTATAGATCATCGAAATACATCTATTTGGCTTTTTGACAAAAAAAATAGGATTTCAAAATTTGAAATCCTATTTACTATACCCTTTCAAGAATTACTAGATATTTTCAATAATCATTGCAGAAGCACCACCACCACCATTACAGATAGCAGCACCACCAATTTTTGCATTATTTTGTTTCAATACATTGATTAAAGTCACAATAACTCTTGATCCTGAATTTCCAAGTGGGTGACCTAAAGCAACAGCTCCCCCGTTTACGTCCACTTTTTCAGGATTTAGTCCTAAAATCTTCATGTTTGCCAAACCTACAACAGAGAAAGCTTGATTTAATTCCCAGAAATCAACGTCAGAAGTTTCCAAACCTGCTTTTTTAAGTGCTACAGGAATTGCCTTCGATGGTGCAGTTGTGAACCATTCTGGCGCTTGAGCAGCATCAGCGTAGCTTACAATTTTTGCGATTGGTTTCAAACCGTATTTTGCAACAGCTTCAGCAGAAGCCAAGATCAATGCAGAAGCACCATCATTTAAAGTCGAAGCATTTGCAGCAGTAATTGTTCCGTCTTTGTCAAAAGCAGGACGCAAGCCAGGAATTTTATCCAAGAAAACATTTGTATATTCTTCGTCTTTTGAAATAATTATTGGATCACCTTTTCTCTGTGGAACAGCAACTGGAACAACTTCTTCAGTAAAACGACCAGCTTCCCAAGCAGCAGCTGCACGTTTGTATGACGTGATTGCAAAATTATCTTGATCTTCTCTTGAGAATTCATATTCTTTGGCACATAATTCAGCACAATTCCCCATTGGAACTTTGCTGTATACGTCCAACAAACCATCTTTCGTAATACCATCTAACATGGTAATATTTCCAAATTTCACTCCGTTTCTTCCATCAATGTAATGTGGAGTTTGAGACATATTTTCCATTCCACCAGCAACAACGATTTCATTGTCACCAGCTAAAATTGTTTGAGCACCTAACATGATTGCTTTCATTCCCGAAGCACAAACTTTATTCACTGTTGTACAAGGAACTTCATTGGTCAAACCAGCACCTAATGCAGCTTGACGAGCAGGAGCCTGACCGACACCAGCTTGAAGTACATTTCCCATGAAAACTTCATCAATTTGCGCTGCATTCAAACCAGAATTTGCTAATGCACCTTTGATTGCAACAGCACCTAATTGGGTAGCAGAAACTGTTGATAATCCGCCCATGAAAGCACCTATTGGTGTTCTTACAGCGGAAACGATAAAAACTTCTTTTTTCATTTTATGATTTTTACTTTTTTTCGATTCGTAACTAGACCACGAAAGTAGTAAAATAAGCAAAGTATTTTAATGAAAAATCAATAAAAACCATAAAATGAATCTGAAAATTGAAAGAATTCAAAATTAAAACCTGAATTGAAATTTGTTATCGCATTTCGAAAATCGAAATCAAAACTATATTTTTGTGCTTTTTTTTGAAAAATTGATGATGAGGAAATCTATTTTATTCTTGATTTTATTCCTGAATTGTACTCACTTTTTTAGTCAAGACACAATTCCATTAAAAAGTATTTTAACTGACAGTTCACATTGGACCTCCAAAATGCTATTTGGAATTAATGGTTCTCAAAGTTCATTTGTGAATTGGTCAGCAGGTGGAAGAAACAACATTTCAATGCTTGGATTTTTAGATGCAAGTGCAACTTATCGTAAATCTAATATTAAGTGGAATAATGACTTAAAATTGGCTTTGGGTGGATTAAGATTTTTAGATAAAAACAATACGGGTGCACAACTGCAAAAAACTGATGACAAAATAGACATTGCAACTTCCTTGGGTTATGAATTCAAGAATAAATGGTTTTATACTTTGGTTGGAGGCTTCAAAACACAAATGCTGGATGGATTTGTTTTTCCAAATGATTCCGTGAGAACCTCCAAATTTATGGCACCAGGTTATGTCAGTTCAGCATTGGGAATAGAATTCGCGCTAGATAAAAATTTCAATGTTTTTCTGTCTCCACTTGCAACAAAATTCACCATTGTAAATGATCAAGTATTAGCAAACGCCGGTGCATTTGGTGTGCAAAAAGCCGAATTAGATGCATTGGGAAATGTTTTGGTCGCTGGTAAAAAAGTACGAAGCGAATACGGTGCTTATTTCAAAATGCGATTCAATAAAGAACTTGCAAAAAACATCGAAATGAAATCACGATTTGAATTATTCTCAAACTACATCAATAATCCACAGAACATTGATGTAAATACCGAAGTCATTTTTACTTTCAAAGTTAACAAATGGTTCTCATCGTCATTGCAATGGAATTTACTTTATGACGACGACATTGATGTGACAGATAATAAAGGAAGAGTTGGCCCTAGAACGCAGTTTAAATCTGTACTTGGACTTGGAGTTTCATTTACAATCAAAAATAAAAATTCAATTTAAGTTTTACTCAAATTAAGGATTGATCAGTTTGCAAGGGTTCCATTTGCATTTTCCACCTCTTGTACATGTAAGGAGAAATTTTGCTTTGTTCTCGCTCTTGCAGTACAATGATGTTGTTGCTTGCAGCAAAATACCAGGAAAACTCAAAAATCTCCATTTTAATTCCAAATTTGTTTTGATTCATTCCTGAAATCACTTCGAAGTTGAAGCCTTTTTCTTGGAGTTTCATTTTTTTGATTTTAAATCGATTACATTTATCTCCTAATAATTCACAAAGAATTACATAGTTCTTTTTAAGAATCTTCACTGTGTTGGCAGCCGCTGTTTTCGTTTGCTTGCGGACGGATTGGTGATATTTGTTTTTGCAATGTATGTCACAGAAAACTTTGTCCGAGCGACCGAATAATTTCTTATCGCAAACACAACATTGTTTTGTTGGTTGGATGTTTGATGTTTTTTGCATTATTATGGTTGTTTTAAAAGGTTTTTAACTTTGTTAAGTATTTTTTAAGCTTTATAAGGTTTAATTATTCGCTTACCTAAAGTTAAATAATGAATTTTGAAATTTCCAAATTTTCGGTGGTTTTTATGTGATTTTATCTGTTGTAAACACTTATTCCCCCAATTTTACTGATAAATAAAAATTCCACTTCCCCATCACCAAATATTAACTTTATAAACCCCAATTTCTATTTTATTCTTAATTTCGTATCATCTATGAAATTCATTTCCGACATATCTCTTTTTTGGCTGATTCCAATTGGTGCTATTGCATTTTTGCTTACTTATTTGTTTTATAGAAAAGAAGCGTGGTTAAATGAAATTCCTACCTGGACAAAAAAATCACTTTTCACACTGAGATTTTTAAGCCTTTTTTTTATTGCGATATTACTTTTGGGAATTCTTTTCGAATCATTTACTTATAGAAAAGAAAAACCAATTTTTATCACATTAGTTGACAATTCCCATTCTCTCAAAAACTTCAAAGACAGCGCTAATGTTGCGCAACGAATTGCTGATTTTAATTCCAAAATCAAAGAAAAGTTCAGTGAAAAATTTGAGCTAGTTTCTTATGCAGTTGGAGATAACTTCAGACAAACCGAAACGTTCAATTTGAAAGATCAACATTCAAATTTATCTGACGGTTTCGAACAAATATATGCGCAATATTATAACCGCAATATTGGCGGAATTGCCTTTATCTCAGATGGAAATTTCAATGAAGGTCCTAATCCGATTTATTCAGCAGAAAAAATTGCCCTCACCCCTATTTTCACCTTAGGTGTTGGCGACACAATTCCGCACAAAGATCAATTAATCAGAGACGTAACAACCAATGAAATAGCATTTTTAAAAAATAAATTTCCAGTTGAAATTGATGTTGAAGCATTGAAAGTTGGGAAAAGAAATAGCAAAGTTTCAATTTATCACAATAATAAAATAGTCGCAAGTAATAACGTGAATTTTGAGAACGGACAATTTGATTTTAAACATCTCACTTTCGAATTGGAAGCAACAGAAATTGGTTTTCAAAATTACGTCGTGGAAATCGCGCCCATCGACGGAGAATACACTACTAAAAATAACCGCAGGTCTTTTTACATCGAAGTTCTAGATGGTAGAAACAAAATTATCTTACTCGCTGGAGCGCCTCATCCTGATGTTGCTGCATTGAAATATGTACTCGAAAAAGATGAAAATGTGCAAGTTGAGTCTAAATTAATTGGAGATTGGGACAAAAAACTAGACAAAGTGGATTTAGTAATTTGGCATGAACCAGGAATCAATTATAGCCAAACAGTTTTAGATGCAATTCGAAATGCAGGAAAACCAATTTTGTTTTTTGCTGGTCCAAACACCAATGGAAATACAATCAAAAAATTGGATATTGGAATGACCATTGGCAATTCAAATCAGACGGATGAAGTTCAACCTGGATTCAACGCTGGTTTCGAATTGTTTGAGTTGACAACACAACTTCAAAATACCTTGAGATTCTACCCGCCCGTGAAAGTAAAATACGGTGAAATTAAATTGAACCCGCAAAATAAAGTTTTACTTTCTCAGAGGTTGGGCGACTTCTACAAAAAAGATCCTATTCTTTATTTTGGCGAAAAAGCAAATGTTAAATATGGCGTTTTTCTAGGTGAAGGAATTTGGAAATGGAAAATCAACGAATATAGTCGCACGAAATCGACGGCAATGTTTGAAGAATTAATTCAAAAAATTACGCAATTCCTTGTAATCAAACAAAATGTATCATCTTTGAGAATAACTTTACCAAGAAGATTTTCAAAAGGTGAAGAAGTCAAAATCAAAGCTGAATTCTACAATGAGTCGTTGGAATTAATCACCAAACCTAAAATTTCGTTCAGCTTAAAAGACGAAAGAAATAACAAATCCAATTTTGAATTTGGCGTTTCTGGAAATTTCTATGTTCTACCCCTCGGAAGTTTGAAACCTGGAAAATATACATGGACTGCGTCAACAACGCACAATGGAAAAAAACATGCAAAAAATGGAACTTTTGTAGTTGAAGACATTGAGATTGAATCCTTGGAAACCGTTGCTAATCATGGATTATTGAATCAAATTTCTAAAAATTCAAATGGTCAATTTTACCAACTTGCGAACTATGAAAAATTGTTGAGCGATTTGGAAAAACGAGAAGATATCGTTGAAATGTCTTATGAAGAAAGTGCATTCAATGATTTGTTAGATTATTTCTGGCTGTTACTCTTGATTTGTTTAACACTGTCTGCTGAATGGTTCCTAAGAAGATGGAATGGCAGTTACTAATTGATTATTCTCTGGTCGAAGTTCGAATCAATTCAGAACGATAATTGGACAATAAATGTGACTTTGAAATAAATCCAACAAACTCATTTTCAGAAATAACAGGTAATATCCAAGCATTTGTTTCATCAAATTTTTTCATGATTGAATGCATACTTTCATTGGCATCAATTACACGTGGCGGTTTGATCATCAATTGTTTGGCTCTCAAACTATCGTAAAGTTCTGTTTTAAAAATCGTCTCCCGAATTTGATCTAATTGAATGATTCCAACCAATTGATTTAACTCAGTCAAAACTGGGAAAATGTTTCGATTTGAATGTGCAATAATTTGCGTAATTTCTCTCAATGTTGCTTCAGGTTTCAAAGTCTCATAATCCGTTTCTATCAATCTTTCAGACTTCAAAGACGACAAAATGGTAACATCTTTATTGCTTCTCAAAACTTGTCCTTTTTTGGCTAAATTTTTAGCATCCATCGAAAGTGGTTCAATGCTTCTTACAACAGCATAACTGATGGCTGAAACCAACATTAGAGGAATCATCAATTCGTATCCACCGGTGATTTCTGCGATCAAAAATATTCCTGTCAACGGTGCATAGAATATCCCTGTCAAAACACCAGACATTCCAACGAGTGTAAAATTGCTGATGGGTAACGTTGTAATTCCAGTCAAATTTACCAATCTAGCGAAAACATAACCGATGTATGCACCAACGAAAAGTGAAGGAGCAAAATTACCTCCATTTCCTCCACTATTGATTGTCACGGCGGCTGCAATAACTTTCACAAACATCACAATTCCAACAAAAAGCAGGACAAACCAACCCTCCGTTTTCATACTCTTAAAAATACTTGTATCTAGTAATTTCTCCGGCGTATTGCTTGATAAAACTTTGATACTTTCGTAACCTTCACCAAAAAGTGGTGGCAAAATCAAAATTAACACTGCTAAAAAAATACCGCCTTTGATCGCTTTGCCATAGGTCCAATCTTTCGAACGATCTAACACTTTTTCAATTCGCAGGTAAATTCTCGAAT
Source organism: Crocinitomicaceae bacterium (assembly GCA_044361165.1). Lineage (GTDB taxonomy): Bacteria > Bacteroidota > Bacteroidia > Flavobacteriales_D > Crocinitomicaceae > JAQVCM01. The sequence continues at coordinate 13,422 of JBIKJE010000026.1, forward strand.
AATAAATTGAAATTAAACCTGTTAAAATACCAAGAAGTACATAAAATGGAACGTTGTAATAATTGAATGCTTCCTGAAGTCGAAATGTCAACAAAATAGAATCTCCGAGGATTATTTTGGATGTCAAACCTCCTACTGCAGCAGCAATAATTAATGGAATAAAAGCAGAAATACTTGCGTCAACTAACAATACTTCTAAGGCAAACAAAACGCCTGCAATCGGCGCGTTGAAGGCTGCTCCAATTCCTGCCGCGGCTCCGCAAGCCAATAATAAAACCCTGTCTTTGTAGATTAATTGATATGTTTTGGCAAAATTGGAACCTATCGATGAACCTGTAGTAACAATCGGCGACTCCAACCCTGCTGAACCTCCGAAGCCGACCGTTACGGCGCTTGTTAATATGTGAGAATACATTTGGTCTTTTGGCAGAAAACCTGATTTCTTGACAATTGAACGAATAATATTGGCAGTTCCACGTCCTAATTTTTGATTGAAAAACCGACGAACAATGAAAGTGGTCAAAATAATCCCAATCATTGGAAAAACGAGGTACAAATAACTGTTTAAATTGAATGGCAATTTAAAGTCCAAGGTTACGAATCGGTGAATTTGGAAAACAAAAATCTTCAAAATTACTGCGGCCAATCCTGCAGTTAAACCAACCATCATGCTTGCAAATATCAAAAATTGTTGCTCAGATAGTTTCGACCTAACCCATTTTATGGCGCGTTCGATGATTGAAAAAAATCTTTGATACAACTTCAATTGATATTCGTTTTGGGATGATTTACACAAATATAGTAAAATCAAAATAACCTTTTTTTGAAAATTAGTTATTCTCGAGACAAAAAAGAAAGGGAATGCTACGCATCAGTATGAAAATATTTAAACATTTCATTCTTATTTTTTTTAACTTTGCGCAATCAATTTAAAAACTGAAAAATAATGGCTCACAATATCAAACCAGGCGTTGCCTCAGGAGATGAAGTTCAAGCAATTTTTAAATATGCAAAAGAGAAAGGTTTTGCTTTACCAGCGGTAAACGTTACTGGTTCTTCAACAGTGAACGGTGTGATGGAAACTGCGGCAAAATTGAATGCTCCAGTGATCATTCAATTTTCTAATGGAGGTTGTTTATACAATGCAGGAAAAGCGCTTTCCAATGAAAATGAAAAAGCGGCAATTTTGGGCGGAATCGCTGGTGCGAAACACATTCACACTTTGGCTGAAGCTTATGGTGCAACTGTAATTTTGCATACTGATCATTGTGCTAAGAAACTTTTGCCTTGGATTGACGGTTTGTTGGATGCAAGTGAAGCATTTTTCAAAGAAACTGGAAAACCATTATACAGTTCTCACATGATTGATTTGTCAGAAGAACCAATTGAAGAAAATATTGAAATCTGCAAAACTTACTTGGCTCGTATGAGCAAAATAGGAATGACATTGGAAATCGAACTAGGAATAACTGGTGGTGAAGAAGATGGCGTTGACAATACGGACGTTGATAGTTCTAAATTGTACACGCAACCTGAAGAAGTTGCATATGCATACGAAGAGTTGATGAAAGTAAGCGACAAATTTACCATTGCAGCGGCTTTCGGAAATGTTCACGGTGTTTACAAACCAGGAAACGTTAAATTGACTCCTAAAATTTTGAGAAATTCGCAAGAATACGTTCAAAATAAATTCAACACAGGAACAAATCCTGTGGATTTTGTGTTTCACGGAGGTTCAGGATCAACTTTGGAAGAAATAAGAGAAGCGATAGGTTACGGTGTGATCAAAATGAACATCGATACTGACTTGCAATTTGCATTCACTGAAGGAGTTCGTGATTATGTAACTAAAAACATTGATTACTTAAAAACACAAATCGGAAATCCTACGGGAGACGATCAACCAAATAAAAAATACTACGACCCAAGAAAATGGATGAGAGAAGGTGAATTGACGTTTGTCAAAAGACTTGAGCAAGCTTTCCATGATCTTAACAATGTAAATACGCTTTAATATTAATTCAGCACAAAAAATAAACTATGGGTTGGTTTAAAAGAGACAAAGAAGGGATTACAACTTCGACAAAAGAGAAAAAAGAAACACCTGAAGGACTTTGGCACAAATGTTCCAATTGTAAAACTGTCTTCACAGAATCTGATTTTGTCAAAAACTTTTATGTTTGTGACAGATGTTCGCACCACGAAAGAATTGGTTCAAAAGAATATTTTGAAATCCTTTTTGATGAGGGAAAATTCACTGAATTGGATGCAAATCTTTCCTCTGGAGACCCTTTGAAATTCGAGGATACCAAAAAATATGTTGACAGAGTCAAAGCAACACAAAAAAGTTCTGGATTGAAAGACGCAGTTAGAACTGCTTATGGAAAATTAGAAGGAATGGACTTTGTAATTGCAGCCATGGATTTCGGATTTATTGGTGGTTCTTTGGGTTCAGTCGTTGGTGAAAAAATTGCCCGCGCAATCGACAAAGCAATCGAATTGAAATGTCCTTTCATGATTATCTCTAAATCTGGAGGTGCGCGTATGATGGAAGCTGGTTTTTCTTTGATGCAAATGGCGAAAGTTAGTGGGAAACTAGGTCAATTGGCTGAAAATAAATTGCCTTACATTTCATTTTTAACAGATCCAACAACTGGAGGTGTTACTGCATCTTTCGCAATGCTGGGTGATTTAAATATCGCTGAACCAAAAGCTTTGATCGCATTCGCTGGTCCAAGAGTTGTTAAAGAAACCATTGGTAGAGATTTGCCAGAAGGATTTCAAACTTCAGAATTCTTGTTGGAACACGGATTTTTAGATTACATCGTTGATCGAACAGAATTAAAACAAACTTTAGCAACTTCGCTGAAAATGTTCAACAATTAAATATTCAAAGTCCTGCAGAAATGTGGGACTTTTTTTTATTCCATCGTTTCAAAATTAATCTGATACCACTTTTCTATTCGACTCAAAATTTCCGCTGATTTTTCTAGATGTGGATGATGTTTCACAAAATCTAGAAAAGCTATTTCTGCCTGTGGAATGGCTTGTTGAATGAAATCAAGTTGCAATTTAGTACCATATTGATCTTCTTTTCCTTGAATTGCCAAAGTTGGACATTGAATTCCTTGAATGTCATTTACAATATTCCATTCTCTAAAAGATTCACTCAACCAAGTATTTGCCCAAGCGAAAAAAAGCGATTCTGTTTTTTCTCCGTGAAACTTTTTCAATCCTTCCAATTTCCCAGCGCGAAAAGCATCAATTGCTGGTTGAATTCCAGCGCGTGTTTCAGGTTCATTCAAAACATGCGCGGCCATAGTTACAATTCCAGCGACAAATTTTGGAAATTTGGCAGCATACAATAAAGCGATTGTCCCGCCATCCGAATGTCCAACTAAAATCATCCGTTTTCCGCCTGGCAAGATTTTCTGAATGACTTCGTGCAATTCATCGTAAGCATAATCATTCAGGTAGTTTTTATTTCTTTCACCAATCAAAGCGTCCGAATCGCCGTGACCTCTTCTTTCTAAAACGAATCCATTCATTCCTAAACTATCACACACTAATTTCGGAAAATTTCTCCATTGACCGATAGAGCCCAAAGCTTCATGCAAAAACAACAAAATGGTGTTTTCGTCAAAATCAGTTCTATCTGCTAAATTGCTTTTTTCGGATTCGATGTAAGCAATTTGAACCTGATGTGTCGAAAGTTGGAGTTTCTTTAAAATCATCTGCTATAAAACAAAAAATCCCACATTGCTGCAGGATTTAATAATATAAAATATTGTAAATTAGTTTTTTACTCGCTCTTGGTACAAACCAGTACGTGTATCAATTTTGATAATTTCTCCAGTGTTGATGAACAAAGGAACACGAATTTCAGCGCCAGTTGCAATGGTTGCTGGTTTCATTGTGTTTGTCGCAGTATCACCTTTAATTCCTGGTTCAGTGTATGTTACTTCAGAAATAATAGAAATTGGTAATTCAACAACCAATGGAGTTTCTTCTTCGGCGTGAAACAAAATGCTACAGTTCATTCCTTCAACCAAAAAACCTGGTTTTTCAATCATCTTAGCAGGAATGTTTACTTGTTCAAAATTTTCATTATTCATGAAAACATAATCAGTTCCTTCTTGATACAAATATTGATATTCACGATTTTCAATTCTAACAGTCTCAATTTTATGACCTGCTGAAAAAGTATTGTCTATCACTTTCCCAGTTTCAATTTGTCTCATTTTCGTACGAACGAAAGCAGGACCTTTTCCCGGTTTTACGTGTTGAAACTCGATAATTTGACACAGTTTATCGTTAAATTTAATGCATAAACCGTTTTTGATATCAGATGTATTTGCCATGATGCTTCTTTATAATAGAGCGCAAAAATAGAAAAAAAAGTTTGAAGAATAATATATTTCTGGATTAATCTCTATACTACAAGATTTAAAAACTACTTTTTTGCGCAAAGGTTTTTTACTTCGGTAAACTCAATACAAGTGTCATGATTTTTTTTCAAAAATACACGCCAAAAAAGATTTTATGAACTTGTTTGTTCGACGATTCCGATATATATCTGAACCGTCTTTACAAATATGTCGCTCCGATGGAGCTATTCTGTTTTTAAGGTTAAATGCATTTGCCCATTTTGTAATTGTCAATCATCTGAATAAATAGAATTAAAACAATTATCTTTGCACCAAAGCTTAAAAAATGACAGAAGAAATCAATGCAGTAAGTTACTGTGTAGGAATGAGTGTTGCAGGAAGTTTGATGCAACAAGATTTAGAAAAAATCAATCCAGAAGCGATGGCTGAAGCAATTGCTGATGCATTTGCAGGAAAAGCGCCAAAATATGGTCCAGATGAAGCCAATGCTATTATCCAACAATATTTGCAAAAAGTGAGTGAATCTAAATTTGCAGAGCACAAAGATGCTGGTGAAGCTTTTTTAGCTGAAAATAAAACAAAACCGGGAATTCACACTACTCCTTCAGGTTTGCAATATGAGGTAATTGAAGAAGGTACAGGTGCGAAACCAACTGCTGAAGATACTGTTGAAGTTCATTATCATGGTACTTTGATCGATGGAAGCGTTTTTGATTCTTCGGTTCAGAGAGGAACTCCGGCGACTTTCGGTGTTCACCAAGTTATTAAAGGTTGGACTGAAGCTTTGCAATTGATGACAGAAGGTTCAAAATACCGTTTGTATATCCCGCAAGATTTGGCTTACGGTGCACAACCTCATCCAGGTGGACCAATCAAACCATTCATGGCATTGATTTTCGATGTTGAATTGATTGCAATACATTAATCAGATTTAAAATGAAAAAAGTTATTCTTTTCTTACCGTTATTGGTACTTTTTGTTGCTTGCGGAGATAAATCAGCAAGTGAAGAAACTGAAAAAGTCGATTTGACAACTTTCAAAGATAAATTGTCTTACGCTTTGGGTGCAGATCATGCACATTCAATTTCTGAGTCTGGAGATCCGTATTTTGATAAATACGACATCGACGAAATGGTCAAAGGATTTGAACAAGGATTTTCTGACACTTCTGCATTCGATGAAGCTTGCAACGAAACAATGAGAAAACTTTACGGTCCTCAAGGGCAAAAGTTCGACACCAATTATGTCAAAGAAGGATCAAGTTGTTTGGGTAAATTGTCTGGAATTGTTTTTCAAGCGAGCTGGAAAAAGAAAGGTGCTTTGAGTAAAATCGATATTAAAAAAGCAGCCATCGGATTCAGACACGGATTGATGAAAATCGATACGTTGATCAATGTGGAAGAACAAAAATCGATGATTCAAAATTTCTTTGAAGATTTGAATAAAATGAACGGAAGTGCTTTGATGGAAAAAGCAAAGAAATTGCCAAACATCAAAACTACTGCAAGCGGAATTGTTTTGCAGACTATCCAAGAAGGTAAAGGACCTAGTCCTGCTCCCGGAGATGACGTACTGGCGCATTACATCTTGATGAATTCATTGGGTGATACTTTGCAAAGTTCTTTCGAAATGGTCGAAAAATACAAACAACCATTGAATGCTTTTTCACTTTCTGGGGTAGTTACTGGATGGCAAGAAGGAATGCCAATGATGAAAAAAGGCGGGAAATATAGATTGTATCTGCCTTTTCAAATGGCTTACCAAGAATCTGGCATGTTTAATCCAAACACCAATTCGTATGACATTCAACCTTATGAATCTTTGGTGTTTTACATTGAGTTAATCAACTGTGGAAAACCAGGAACGTTGACTAAGAATAATGTGAATAGGTGAAAAATTGATAGTGATTAGGAAAGGTGCTTGGTGAAGGCACCTTTTTTTGGTTGAGGAATTTATCAACAAAAAGAAAGTTTTGATATTCTAGTTAGAATTCATAAATTTGTGTAGTTAGAAACAATAAAAACCAATTAAAATAACACCCGTATTAAAAGGTCAGGATGCTGTCAATTTTCTATCAAAGATGAGAATTAGTAAGCGTCAAGATTCAAATTCTTCCTCAAGATTAGATGAAGTTAGAAAAGATACTGCTACGTTCAAATCGTTATTAAAGAAAGCATAGTTCGTGACAGAAGAAGAATTATCGCAACTTTCATTAATTTTACTAGACGAAAATCGCACAATTAAACCCTTTGATTGTGAAGATAATGACTTGAACGAATTTTTATTTGAGAAAGCACTGTTGTATAAAAAAGAATTTTTAGCAACTACATTTATCATAGAAAATGACGAGAAAACCGTTGCCTAATATAGTATCTTCAATGATAGTTTAAAAGTTGAAGAAGAAAGTTTTGCAAGTAAGTCTGCTTTTAAAAGATTTAGTCACCCATTCAAAAAGGCATTTAAAATCCTATCCTGCACTTAAAATAGGACGACTAGGTATCGATAAAAATTTCAAAGGAAAAGGTTTAGGAAAAATAATTGTAAACAATATTATAAATGACACTTTAGAATTAAATGAGAAGCAGGCTTGTAAACTAATTACTGTGGTCGCTTACAATCAAATACAGTAAACTAATAATTTAGTTATTAAATTAAAAATGATATAATTATAGTTTCTTTGAGGTAAAAGTATTAATATTGGGCATTAATATTCCCAGAACGAATTAAAGTGGGTTCTATTCGTTTAATGGGAAGTAAAAAAATGAATTTTTAGAACCCACCTAAAGACCAAAAAATTAGTAGGAAAATAATAAATAGGAATAAATATGACAAACAATTCTCAAAATCAACCCGGACAAACAGTCATTATTAATCAGGTTGCACAGAAATCTAATGGTATAGGGACAGCAGGTTTCGTACTTGCATTAATTGCATTATTCCTTGGTTGGATACCAATAATCGGTTGGGTTCTATGGTTTCTTGGTTTTCTTTTTTCGTTAATAGGACTTTTTAAGAAACCCGCAGGTCTAGCAATAGCAGGTTTCATAATTTCCCTAATAAACATAATTTTATTAATATTAGTGTTTGGCGCGTTTCTGGCAAGTTTCTAGTCATAAAGGTTTGATATTAATAAAATCACGAATTCCACATGCTGATAAACAATTATTAATAAGAAAAATCAAATTGCAATCTTTTTGACTTTTTGACTATCTACAACAAAGTGTGTAAACTGAAAATTTCATATTTTCTAATCTGGATTTCGCTTACTCAAAAACCTTCAAAAGCGCCCAAACCAAACAATGCAAAATCGTATTTCACAGGGTCATTTGGATCAAGTTTGCACAAAATGGATTGCACTTCTTCCAAGGCTGTCCAATCGTTTTGAGTGCGTTGCATCATGTCTAATTTTCGCGCAATGTTTCCAGTGTGAACGTCCAAAGGCAAATACAATTCAGAGGTGGGAATTGAATTCCAAATTCCGAAATCTACGCCACATTTGTCTTTTCTGACGAACCAACGCAACATCATGTTCAATCTTTTTGCCGAAGCGCCCTTCAAGGGATTAGAGACATGTTTTTCACTGCGTTTTTCGTGTTCTGCGGTAAAAAATTCGTTGCGGAAATTTACGATTCTTCCTTTCACACCAGCGATTTCGTTGTGATTTGAAAATAGCGATTCTAACGTCGATTTTTGGTAAATGTCTTTCAACGAACGAAAGAAAAAATCTAGATCCGTTGCGTTGAATGTTCGATGCACAAAAGGAATCAAGCTTTTTGGAGTTGTATAATTCAAAATAAATTCATGCGGATTGTTTCCCATGATTTTGATTAATTTCTCTCCGTTGGTGATGATAGATTTTCGATTTCCCCAAGCAATGGTTGCCATGAGTAAACCCATGATTTCAATGTCTTCTTTTTTCGAAAAGCGATGTGGAATTTGGATTGGATCCACTTCAATAAAAGCGGGATTGTTGTATTGTTCCACTTTTGAATCCAAAAATTCTTTTAATTCATCAAATGGAATCATAAAATCAATTTAAAGAATGATTCCGTCTTGCATGACAAGTTTTCTGTCAGCCATGTTTGCCAATGAATCATTGTGCGTAACAATCACAAAAGTTTGATTAAATCTTTCTCTCAAATCGAAAAACAATTGATGTAAATCTGCAGAATTTTGTGAGTCTAAGTTTCCCGAAGGTTCATCAGCAAAAATCACTTTCGGACTGTTTATCAAAGACCTAGCAACCGCTACACGTTGTTGTTCACCACCTGAAAGTTCATTTGGTTTGTGATTTAGACGGTGAGAAATCCCGAGTAAATCAAACAGTTCAGACGCTCTTTTCTTTGCATCAGTGGTTGATTTACCTTGAATTAATGCAGGAAGAATCGCGTTTTCAATGGCGGAAAATTCTGGTAAAAGTTGATGAAATTGAAAGATAAATCCAATGGAAGTATTTCTAAACTCTGCTAATTTCTTAGCTGAAAGTTGAAAAGGATTTACGCCGTCAATGGTTAAACTTCCTGTATCAGGCTTTTCGAGTGTTCCTAAAAGTTGTAATAAAGTAGTTTTCCCAGCACCTGACGAACCAACAATAGAAACTACTTCGCCTTGTTGAATTTCAAGACCAACACCTTTCAAGACTTTTAAATCTCCGTAGTTTTTTGTTAAATTTTCAGCGTGCAACATACTATTTTCCAGTCATTTTTAGTGAATGTCCCATTTTATCACGTTTGGTTTTCAAATAAGACTCATTGTGAATATTACTTTCAATTTCAATGGCGATATTTTCAACAATTTCTAAACCATAACCAACCAATCCAGTTCTTTTCGTTGGATTATTGGACATCAATTTCATCTTTGAAACACCTAAATCTCTCAAAATTTGAGCGCCAATTCCGTAATCTCTTTCGTCGCTTTTGAAACCAAGTTCTATATTCGCTTCGATGGTGTCCATTCCTTCCTCTTGCAATTTGTAGGCTTTCAATTTATTGATTAAACCGATGCCTCTACCCTCTTGATTCATGTAAACGATTACACCTTTCCCTGCCGCTTCAATCATTTCCATAGCTTTTTCAAGCTGTGGACCACAATCACATCTGCAAGAACCGAAAATATCACCTGTTAGACAAGAACTGTGAACACGCACTAAAACTGCTTCATTTTCATCCCAAGTTCCTTTCACCAAAGCCAAATGTTCTTGACCAGTTGTTTTTTCCTTGTATGCATGTAACTGAAAATTGCCAGATTTGGTTGGCATTTGAACATCTACAATTTTGTCTATCAAAGAATCGTGTTTCAAACGGTATTGGATCAATTGCTCGATAGAAATAATTTTCAAATCAAACTTTTTGGCTACTTCTACCAATTGCGGAAGTCGCGCCATTGAACCGTCTTCATTCAAAATCTCCACTAAAATCCCAGCTGATTGAAAACCAGCCAATCGGGCCAAATCAATAGATGCTTCCGTGTGACCTGTTCTTCTCAAAACACCACCTTTTTTCGCGCGCAATGGGAAAATATGTCCAGGACGACCTAAATCGCTCGGTTTTGTTTCTGGCGAAACCAATGCTTTGATCGTTTTCGCTCTATCGTGTACTGAAATTCCTGTTGTACAACCATTTCCAATTAAATCAACAGAAACTGTAAATTGCGTTTCGTGTAAAACGGTATTATTGGTGACCATCAGGTTTAATTCTAATTCTTCACAACGCTTTTCAGAAAGCGGAGTACAAATTAGTCCTCTTCCGTGAGTCGCCATAAAATTGATCATCTCTGGCGTCACCATTTCAGCGGCAGCAATGAAATCACCTTCATTCTCTCTATCTTCGTCATCGACGACAATAATAACTTTTCCTGCTTTTATTTCCGCGATTGCCTCTTCTATGCTGTTTAATTTAAAATCCATGTTTTGTAGAAATTGTGGTGCAAAATTACGGAATTTTCTTGGTAAAGTGAATATTGTTTGAGAAAAGGGAATAGAATTGAAAATGGGGTTGACTTGGGATTTGTTGTGAGCGAAAAAATCTTTATTTTTCAGTGTGGTTGGTAGTTTAAATGATTCTAACCGATAAAAACTATTATTAAAAAGAATTTTTGAAATTACATATCCTTATACCGATTGGTCTATTTTCTAGACAAATTTATTGATCAAAATCTAGTTTTAGATGTAAGCTAACTGAAAATGAAACGTATTTTTAAAAAATCCCAATATTTTAGATGCTCTAAATGATTCTAACCAATAAAAACTCCTTGCAAATTTCTTTTAAATATCTGTTCTAGCTGAAAATAATCGCTGGATTCAAACTTCTGAATAAAATCAAGGTCGTAAAAGTTTCTAACCGATAAAAACCTTTTTTTTCAACCTAAAATTTGGAAATATGCTTTTTTCTTTACTAATTTTATTATGAAATCCTTTTTACAACCCAAAATGAAAAACATTCAATTTAAAAAATCCGACAGACTTTGCTGTGTTTGCGATAAAAAATTATTCGGTCGTTCTGACAAAGTTTTCTGCGATATTCAGTGTAAAAACAAATATCACTCGGAAGTAAGAAAAAATGCTAAAAATACAATCACAAATAACATCAACATTCTTAAAAAAAACTACAATATACTTTGTAGTTTACCGGGCGAAAATTGCCATAAATTCGAAATCAATAAATTGAAGCTTCAAGAACTAAAATTTGATTTTAGCGTCATAACAGGTATCGATAAAACTAACCTTGGAATTCAAATGAAAGATTTTAAATTAGAAGTCTTTGAATTTAAATGGTACCAAACTGAAAATGATACAATTGTAATCTCAAGACAAAAAAATCATTCCAATCTTTCCCCATACATGTACAAAAGATGGGTAAGATATATTAAACCTTTACAAACTGATGAGATTTTAGATCAAGTCCAGAACATGTGACAATTAGTCGTATTTTTATCAATGGCACAATCATTGAAATTTATTCGGAATAAAAGTAAAATAATGTTATTTGTGAACTAGAATAATTTTCATGATTAGCCAACTGACATATTGACACAATTAGAAAACACGAAAATGAACGAATATCCAGACAACGACTTTTTTGAATTTACAGGTGAAATAGATGACGCAGAATTCATTCCTTTGATAACTCCTGAGGAAGAGGCAATAATGAATAATGCAGATTACCCACTAGAACTACCCATCTTACCGTTAAGAAACAATGTGCTTTTTCCTGGAGTAGTTATTCCTATTACTGTAGGTAGAGACAAGTCTATAAAATTAATCCAAGATGCGAATAAGGGTGATAAAATCATTGGTGTTGTTTCGCAATTAAATCAAGATGAAGAATCACCTGAATTCAGTGATTTACACTTGGTAGGTACAGTAGCACAAATAGTTCGTATGCTCAAAATGCCAGACGGAAGTACAACTGTAATTATCCAAGGAAAAAGAAGATTTAAAATAACCACGCCAGTTCAAACCGAACCTTACATGCGGGCAAAGGTTAAATATCTGACTGAGAAAAAATTTGACGAAAAATCAGCTGAGATGGAAGTGATGTTCAAATCTATTCGCGAACAAGCCATGCAAATTATCAGGGATAGTCCAAATATCCCCACTGAAGCTGGATTTGCGATTGGAAACATCGATAGCCCAACTTTCTTAGTAAATTTTATATCTTCAAACATGAATGCCGATGTTTCAAAAAAGCAAGAAATGTTGGAGGAATTGGACATGAAAAAAAGAACCTATATGGTTCTTGAACACCTTACTTTAGAGGCTCAAGTATTGGAAATGAGAAATCAAATTCAATCAAAAGTCCGAAAAGACATGGACAAGCAACAAAGAGAATATTTTCTAAATCAACAAATAAGAACAATCCAAGAAGAACTGGGCGACAATCCCCAAGAAAATGAAGTTCAAGAAATGTTGAAGCGTTCCAAAAAGAAAAAATGGAATGTAAAAGTTTCTAAAATCTTTGATAAAGAACTCAATAAACTTCAACGAATGAATCCTCAAGGTGCTGAATATACGGTTCAGTTAAATTACCTTGATATGCTACTTGATTTACCTTGGGATGAATTTACTTTAGATAAATTGGATTTAAAAAGGGCTGAAAAAATTCTAGAAAGAGATCACTTCGGTTTAGAAGATGTCAAAAAACGTATTTTGGAATATTTAGCTGTTCTAAAGTTAAAAGGAGACATGAAATCTCCAATTTTATGTTTCTATGGACCTCCAGGAGTTGGTAAAACTTCTTTGGGTAAATCTATTGCTGACGCGCTTGGGAGAAAATACGTTCGCATGTCGCTAGGTGGTGTGCATGATGAGTCCGAAATCAGAGGTCATAGAAAAACATACATAGGTGCAATGCCAGGAAGAATTATCCAAAATCTTAAAAAAGCTGAAACTGCAAATCCTGTTTTTGTTTTAGATGAAATTGACAAACTTGGTAAAAGCAATCACGGCGATCCTTCTTCTGCTCTACTTGAAGTTATGGATCCTGAACAAAACAAAGAATTTTACGATAATTACATCGAAACAGAATTTGATCTTTCTAAAGTGATGTTTATCGCAACTGCGAATTCTTTGTCGTCTATACAAGGTCCTTTGCGCGATAGAATGGAAATTATTGAAGTGAATGGCTATACAATCGAGGAAAAAATCGAAATTGCTAAAAATCATTTAATTCCTAAACAACTTGAAGCGCATGGAATTACTAAAAAACAGTTTTCCATAGACAAAAAAACATTGGAAAAAGTAGTCGAAGAGTATACCAACGAGTCAGGTGTGCGTGGTTTGGATAAAGTTATTGCCAAGTTGGTCAGAAATACTGCTAGATTAATCGCAATGGAAGAAATCAGTAATCCTAAGATTCAAATTGAAAATCTAAATGATATTTTAGGTCCCGGAAGAGCAAAAACAAAATACCTAAATAACGAAGTTGCTGGTGTTGTTACTGGTTTGGCTTGGACAAGTGTTGGCGGTGATATATTATTCATCGAATCTTCTATCACCAAAGGAAAAGGGAAATTAACTTTAACTGGAAATTTGGGCGATGTGATGAAAGAATCTGCAATTATCGCACTTGAGTTTTTAAAATCTCACAGCCATTGGTTGAATTTAGACCAATCCGTTTTTGATAATTTCAATGTCCATATTCACGTTCCAGAAGGTGCAACGCCAAAAGATGGACCAAGCGCTGGAATAACCATGCTGAGCTCGTTAGCTTCTTTGTTTAGTCAACGAAAAATCAAGAAAAACTTAGCAATGACGGGAGAAATAACGCTAAGAGGCGATGTTCTTCCTGTTGGTGGAATCAAAGAAAAAGTTTTGGCAGCGAAAAGAGCTTCGATCAAAGAAATCATTTTGTGCGAAAAAAACAGGAAAGATATAGAAGAAATCAAACAAACTTATCTAGAAGGTCTTACATTTCATTATGTCAATACCATGAAGGAAGTAATTGAGCTTGCACTTACAGATGAAAAAGTTGCAGATGCGATAGATGTGAAATAGTTTCAAAGTTTAAATAGTGAAAGCACTTGTTTTTAAAGCAAGTGCTTTTTGTATTATTTAATTTCATTTTTTTAAAAATAGGATAATATCCACAAATTCATGTTTGAAAATAATCCTCCAAAAAACGAGGAAAGAGACTAACTTTGTAAAATGCAAGACACATACAAACACAAAGGTTTAAGAAAACAATTGATTGATGAACTGCGTCAAAAAGGCATTTCTGATGAAAATATTTTAGATGCTTTTAATGCAGTTCCTCGCCATTACTTCCTCGATCTTGCATTTGAACAACAGGCGTATTCCAATCAAGCTTTCCAAATTGGCGCTGGTCAAACCATTTCTCATCCATATACTGTCGCTTTTCAAACACAACTTCTCAACCTAAAAAGAGGTGAAAAGGTTTTAGAAATAGGAACTGGTTCTGGATTTCAAACTTGTATTCTTTGTCAACTTGGAGCTAAAGTTTATAGCATCGAAAGACAAAGAGAACTTTTTATTAAATCAAATGCAATCATCAAAAAATTAAAATTGAACCCTGAGTTATTTTATGGTGATGGATATAAAGGTCGTCCCTTCAATGCGCCGTTTGATAAAATATTAGTGACTTGTGGCGCGCCTTTTATTCCCGAAGCGTTGACGGATCAACTAAAAGTTGGTGGAATTCTAGTGATTCCTTTAGGCGCTGGAAATGTGCAAGAAATGCAAAGAATCACGAAAATTTCTGAAACCGAATTTAAAACAGAAAATTTTGGAGATTTTAGTTTCGTTCCTATGCTCGAAAGAACTAAATAGGGCAAAATATTCGTTTTTCTTTGTTAATAAATTGTCAAAGTACTTTCAATAAATTGCGCATTTAAAAAATTGATTTAACTTTAGTTCGAGAAAGGCACGGTTTTTGGCTTTTCACAATTGTATTAATTCTAAAACTTAAAAGCATGAAAAGTTTAAAAATAACATTTGCTGCATTAACATTGACTTTGTTTGCCAACGTTTCTATTGCTCAAGATCAAAATGGAGACAAAAAAACTCCTGAGGAAAGAGCAACTGCTCAAACAGAAAAAATGTCTGAGAAACTATTGCTAAGTCCAGAACAAAAGACGCAAGTCTATGACATAAATCTTGCAATAGATCAAAAAAACGAAGCTGTTCGCGCTGATAAAAACATGTCTGAAGAAACTAGAAAAGCTTCAATTCAGGGAAATAATGATGCAAGAAAAGACATGATCAAGGCAATTTTAAATCCTGAACAATTGAAAAAATTCGAAGAAATTGAAATGAAACGCGATGCACGTCATGAAGGAAAATTTATAAAAAATGACGTTAAGATAATGGAACAAAAACCTGCACAAGCAACACCAGTAGAAAAATAATCAAAAAAATAAGTGGAAGAGCAGTTTGATTTTCAGACTGCTTTTTTTTGTGTCAAATTTTATGAAAGGTCAAATTCAGAGTTCTTTCTATTACTTTAACTTTTCTTACCTCATCAGGCGAAACGAAACAAATTGAAATACCGCGTTTTCCTGCCCTTGCTGTTCTTCCGCTTCGATGCGTGTAATATTCGATTTGATCAGGTAAAACATAATGAACTACATAAGCTAAATTGTCGACATCAATACCTCTGGCAGAAATATCAGTGGCAACTAAAATTTGAACCTTGTGATTCTTAAACGCACGCATCACTTTGTCTCGATCTCTTTGCTCTAAATCGCCATGCAATGCATCCGCCGCAATATTTTTAGCAATCAATTGCTTGGTCAAAGTTTGAACCTGAGCCTTTGTCCTGCAAAAAATAATCCCATTCATTTTTGGTTGCGTCTTCAAAAACTGCAATAAATATTCAAACTTTAAATTTGGAGCAGAAACAAAATACTGATGCTCAATTAATTTATTGACAACATCATTTTTATTAACTTGGATTTTATGCGCGTCTTCCGACAAATATTTTTCTACCAATAATTTCAACTCATCGGGCAATGTAGCTGAAAACAACCAAGTAAAACACTGTAAACTAATCATTTTTAATATGGTATCCAATTCTTGCTTGAATCCCATACTCAACATCTCATCTGCTTCATCCAAAACCAAAGTTTGAACAAAACTCAAATCTATCGCTTTTCTTTCCAATAAATCTATCAAACGACCTGGCGTTGCCACGACAATCTGTGTTGGCTTTGCCAAATTACGCATCTGAATTTCTATTTTTTCACCTCCGTAAATCGCTTCCACAAAAATCTTCTCCGAATATTTCGTGAATTTGAATAGTTGCTTGGCAATTTGCTGGCACAATTCTCTCGTCGGTGCTAAAATCAACGCTTGAATGTTATTGTCATTTGGATCAACTTTCTCCAAAATCGGCAAACCAAATGCAGCCGTTTTCCCGGTTCCTGTTTGCGCTTGTCCGATGAAATCAGAACTGTTATTCAACAAAAATGGAATCGCTTTTTTTTGAATTTCACTTGGTTCTGTGATTTTCAATTCCGTTAAAGCCTTGATAAATTGTTCTGAAATTCCTAAATCTTTGAAAGTTGCCAAAATCTGTTGTTTTAAGTTGCAAAGATACTCCTTTTGACTGAATTGGTCAATCTTTCTATTCATCCCAATTCTATCCTAATATTCTCCGAAATCACGACTAAATTCCTTATTTTTGTTCAAACTTTCAATCATGGATTTTCAATTAGTCTCAGATTTTTCACCCACTGGAGATCAGCCAGAAGCAATCAAACAATTGGTGAAAGGTGTTTTGGATGGCGTTGAACATCAAACTCTTTTGGGTGTTACTGGAAGTGGAAAAACATTTACAGTTGCTAATGTGATTCAACAAATCAATAGACCAACGTTAATTCTTTCTCACAATAAAACACTCGCAGCGCAATTATACGGCGAATTCAAACAGTTTTTCCCCGAAAATGCAGTTGAATATTTTGTTTCTTACTACGATTATTACCAACCTGAAGCATATTTGCCAGTTACAGATACTTTTATCGAAAAAGATTTAGCCATCAACGATGAACTTGAAAAGCTCAGACTTTCTGCCACTTCTGCCCTGCTTTCAGGGCGAAAAGATGTAATTGTCGTTTCATCTGTTTCTTGCATTTACGGTATTGGAAATCCAAACGAATTTGAAAAAAGCATTTTGCAAATGCACAAAGGGCAGAAAATCTCACGCAACAAATTTCTGCTTCGATTAGTTGAAAACCTTTATTCTCGTGCGGTTGATGATTTCAAAAGAGGAACTTTCAGAGTCAAAGGTGACACAATTGACATTTATTTGGCTTATGCTGATTATGCGGTACGATTTGAATTTTGGGGTGACGATATAGAAGGAATTTTTGCCGTTGATCCTATATCCATGCACAAACTTGATTCTTACGAAGAAATCAATATTTATCCAGCTAACATTTTCGTTTCCAGTCCTGAAACCACTAGGAAAGCCATCGATCAGATTGGTGAAGACATGGTTTTGCAGGTCGAAAATTTCAAACGTGAAGGCAAAATCTTTGAAGCAAAACGCTTGGAAGAACGTGTTTCTTATGACTTAGAAATGATGCGAGAATTGGGCTACTGCTCAGGAATTGAAAATTATTCTCGCTATTTCGACCAACGTGAACCAGGAACGCGACCTTTCTGTTTGATTGATTATTTTCCAAAGGATTTCCTGATGGTTGTAGATGAGAGCCACGTTACATTACCCCAAATTCGTGCGATGTACGGTGGAGATAGAGCACGAAAAATCAATTTGGTAGATTATGGTTTTCGACTTCAAGCAGCCATGGATAATCGTCCTCTAAAGTTTGAAGAATTTGAATCTGTGACCAATCAAATGATTTACGTCTCAGCAACTCCCGCTGTTTTCGAATTGGAAAAATCGGAAGGTGTCGTTGTTGAACAATTAATTCGTCCGACAGGTCTTCTCGACCCAAACATTGAAGTGCGCCCAAGTTTGAATCAAATAGATAATTTGATCGAAGAAATTCAATTGCGAATTACACGCGATGAAAGAACTTTGGTGACGACTTTGACCAAAAGAATGGCGGAAGAATTGCAAAAATACCTGGACAAAATTGGAATTCCATGCCGATACATTCATAGTGAAGTTGATACGATTGAACGTGTGGAAATTTTGCGCCAATTGCGTTTGGGAGATTTTGATGTGTTAATTGGTGTAAATCTATTGCGTGAAGGATTGGATTTACCTGAAGTTTCTCTCGTTGCGATTTTAGATGCCGACAAAGAAGGATTCCTTCGTGATGAACGATCGCTGGTACAAACTGTCGGTCGTGCTGCACGAAATGTCAATGGCTTGGTAATTATGTATGCAGACAAAATCACGATGTCGATGGAAAAAACCATCAGTGAAACAGCCAGAAGACGCGCGATGCAAATTGCTTACAATGAAGAACATGGATTAGTTCCAACTGCGCTGAATAAATCCAAAGCGCGCATCATGGAATCGACGGTTGTGGCTGACGGTGATTACGAAAATCGCCACCCTAAAGAAGATCCTGATTCCAAATTAATGATGGCAGCCGATCCAGGTGTGGCATATTTGACACCTGAACAATTGGATAAAACAATAGCGTTTACCAAAAAATCAATGGAAAAAGCAGCCAAAGATTTGGATTTCATTGAAGCTGCGAGATTGAGAGATGAATTGTTTGTGCTTCAAAAAATGAGAAAAGAATAAGTATGAGCAGAAATAGAAAAATCATCACTTATTTGTATGTGTTTTATTTATTGAGTGTGATCACTCTGCTTGTGGTCCCATTTTCCGCTGATTTAGGAATGGATGAATACATTTTTGGAATCAGAAAAGACCATTATGTGCACGCTACCATGTTTTTGCCTTTCATGGGTTATTTTTGGATAACCAATAAAGCACAACAAACTAAAATTGATTTTATCAAATATTATGGACTTGGAATTTTGTTTGCAGCGTGCTGTGAATCATTGCATTATTTCATTCCTTATCGTTCCTTCGATATTCATGATTTTTTTGCAAACGCAACAGGAATCTCCACTGGTTTGTTGCTGTTTTTATTTAAAAGTCCGAAGATTTAATCAATGGTCGCAATCTCTTCCTTGTTGAATTCCTTTGGAATAAAGCGCATCTAATTCAGCCAATTCTTTCAATAACGCTGGAGAAGGAGGAACATTTTGCAATTTTGACAAATCTGGTTGTCCTGCATCTACCCAAGCGGTGTACCAAAATGAACCAACAGCGATAATCGCTTTTTTCATTCTACGTTCAACCATACCATTCAACATTTTGTGATATGCTTGAGAAAATTCATAAGAATAAGTTTGGATTGTCGTATTTCCACGTTGTTCGTATGAATACTTTTTATCTGAAGGAAATTCAGCTGTCAATTCTTTTTCAAAACGCAATACTGAATCCAATGCATTGTTTGACATTTGAACTGCATCCCAAGTAAAATCCAATGGTTTGGGAATATATTGTCCTTTTCCAACGAAATAATCGTAATCTTCCATATTGATTTCAACCAAGCGACTTTCCCACAACCCGTGAATCCCCTTTTGACCAGTCATTTGACCATTGTAGTTTTCAGTTGTGTGCAAAGGAACATGCGCATCGCCAATGTAATGACCGATATCAGCAGAGTATTTTAAAATTAAATCTACGTTTTTCGCTTCAAAAGCTTTTTGTAATCTCAATTTCATTACTTGAATGTGCCACGGAACAATTCCATAGGCATGCAAAGTATCTTCTGAAAATTTTTCAACCGCTTTGTACCAATTTCTCGGCACCACTTCAAACGGATTTGCACCTCCTATAGCGTAATGATCGATATCAATAAAATGACATTCAGCTTCGCCTTTTACAGCATAACGACGTTTATCGGGATCAACTGCATGTTCAGTCAAATATTCAATGTGCTCTTTATAGAAAGCAAACATTTCAGGCGGCAAAGTGAAAATTGCTACGCGATTAATTCTTTTATGACCTGTAAAACCCCATGCTGCTGCGCTAGAATTAGTTTCAGGTTTAATCATCCCAAAAAGGACGAAAACGATCAAAAATGATCCGAGAAATTTAATCTTGTATTTGAACCAATTTTCCATCTTTCAATATCGGTATTACTGTTGACTGATTGGGTGTCAGACAATACTTGATATCTTCATTCAGGTTCAGATTTTTCAATCTTCTGCGGTGAGAACTGGATTTCAAAAAACCAAAGTAATTATCCTTGGCAGAAAGATACAAATATTTTGCAGCAATCGACGAATCTTCATCCGAAGTAAATTTTCCTGTACTCAATAAATAGTCAGAAATAGCACCTGCACAAATCGTATCTTCCAAATTGAATTTATCTTGCCAGCCTGAACACAAACACAATACATTTTTGTCTTGTACTTCTAACCATTCACACAAAGCTTGCAAATTCAAAAATGAGCCAACAACCACAATTTCAGCGTCTTTGGCAACATCTAAGGATTTTGTCCCATTGGTTGTAGTTAGTACAACTTCTTGACCGCGAAATTCTTCTTTCATGTAACTAAAAGGTGAATTTCCAAAATCAAAACCTTCAACGATTTGACCTTTTCGTTCAGCTCCGGCTAAAAAACCTTTTTGCTTGTATTCCCAAGCTTCTTCCACTGTTGGAACTGGAATGATTGCTTTGATTCCATTATCGAAAGCAGCACAAATGGCGGAAGTCGCTCTCAAAACATCAATAACAACAACGATTTCAAATTCATCTTTATAGTAAGCGTATTCTCCAGGTGTGAAACACACTTCAACATGTTTGCGATTATCCATGGCGCAAAGGTAGAAAAATTGAAGGCTATTGCAAGACTTTAAGTGAATTAGTGTATTTCAGACACTAAGCGTTTTTCAAAATTTTGTAGTCTGCAACGAAAGTTCCAAATGGCAAAAATGAAGCAACTAGACACCAAATCGTGGTATTATTTCCCCACTTTTTATCCATCGCTGCCATGAAAACCATAAAAACATAGCCAATAAACAAAAATCCGTGAATTTTTCCTACTAACACATTTGGCTCAGGCATTTCAAATCCATATTTCAAGGTCATCGTAGTCAATAAAGCCAACCAAGAAAAGCCTTCTAAAATTCCTGTTATACGTAAAATTGTCAATGAATTCATGCTGATATTTTTTCACAAAAATACTTATTTCTAAAAGATTAAATCTTGATTAATAATTTGTTTTTAAACGTTTCTGTTTTTCATTTTAATTTCATTTAATTCACATCATTTTCATGATTTAACATTCTATTCTTAAAATAGAAATTAAGTAGTCTTAAATACTAACTATGACCTTTGTACAAAATTCTTATGATGAAAAAAATATTACTTTCAGCTTTAATGATGCACTTGTTTATCAGTGCTTTTAGTCAATCAGAAGTCACTCGATATGACTTCAACTCAAACCCTGATGATGCAAATACTGCTACTGGAATTTTAACTCCGACAATTGGTAACTCAAGCATCGGCATTCTTGGGGGAATTACGCAAACTTTTGCTTCTGGTAATTCCAATGATTTGAATGTAACTGATAATTCAGGATTACAGACAACAGGATATCCTGCACAAAGTTTAGATTCTGAAACAGCGGGAATTCAAATTAATGTAGATGCATCAGGGAAAAGTAACCTCACGTTAAATTTATGGCAACGTTTAAGTAATAGCGCTTCAAATACTTGGAAACTGCAATATACCGCAGACAATACGGGAATTTCTACAAGTGGAAATGTGGTTTGGTCAACAGCAACTACCTTTACTTTTGTTCCACAACCTTCTGGAACTGGTGATACTTGGTACCAAAGAATTTACAATTTTTCAGCTTTAACAGCACTAAATAACAATCCAAATGTTGCTTTCAGAATTGTTTCAGCTTTTGATCCTTTGTTGGGAGAGTATGTTGCTGCCCGTTCAACAAGTAGTTACAGCACAACTGGAACTTCGAGATTCGACTTAATATCTGTTAGTGAAGCCGCAGCAAATGTTTCAATCGCATCCGCATCAAACTTTCAAATTGTAGATGAAAATATCGTACAAATTCAAGTTCCAATAACCATTTCAAACGCAAACAACGCGATTTCTAAAGTGGTAATCGGACTTTCAACATATTCAGATGCTACAATCAACAACGATTTTTCATGGACAACAGATACTTTGACAATTCCAGCTTCTTCAAATGGAACATTCAATTTTCCTTTCACAATCATTGACGATAACTTGGCAGAAAGAGCTGAAAAAATCATCTTGAAAATTATCGGTGGGATTAATATTACAATTCCAACTGCAAATAATTACCAAATCATTTACATCAAAGACAATGATTACACTACGCCAACTCCTACCAATGAATTGAATATGAATTTACTTTCAAGCTTTTCAAATGGAGCGTCAGGGACAAATTCAGCGGAAATTGTTGCGTATGATTCAAGTAACTTTAGATTGTACATCGCCAACAGTATTGGGAAAAAGTTAGACATAGTTGATTTTTCAAATCCTTCAGCTCCAGTAATGTTGAATAGCATTTCTGTTGTTCCTTATGGAAATATCAATTCTGTAACTGTTCACAATGGATTGGTTGCTATGGCAATTGAAAACACAGATGCACAAACGAATGGTTTTATCGTATTTTTAGATGGTGATGGAAATTACATCAATCAAGTTACTGCAGGCGCAATGCCTGACATGATTACTTTCAATAAAGACTACACCAAAATTTTAACAGCCAACGAAGGTGAACCAAATTCAACCTATTCAGCAGATCCAGAAGGTTCTATTTCAATCGTTGATTTAACCGCGGGTATCGCGAACTTGACCAATTCAAATGTGACGAACATTGGATTTACAGCTTACAATTCTCAAGCAGCAAGTTTAATCGCGCAAGGAATCAGAGTTTTCTCTACTAGTGCGAGTGTTGCTCAAGATTTTGAACCAGAATACATTACAATTTCAACAGACAACACCAAAGCTTTTGTTGCTATTCAGGAAAATAACGCAATGGCAGTGATTGATTTGGCAACAGCAACCATCGATACGATTTACGCTTTGGGTTACAGCGATTATTCATCTGGAAACGGAATGGACGCATCAGACCAAAGTGGTTCAGTATTGATTGGAACTGCTCCCGTAAAAGGT
>JBIKJE010000097.1:0-10063 GCA_044361165.1 Crocinitomicaceae bacterium
CGGTTGGATCACCATAAACTTCAGAAGTTGATGCAATTAAAACACGTGCGTTTTTTTCTTTAGCCAAACCTAAGCAATTGTGAATTCCAAGCGAACCAACTTTCAAGGTTTGAATCGGAATTTTCAAATAGTCAATTGGACTTGCTGGCGAAGCAAAATGCAAAATATAATCTAGCTTCCCAGGAACGTGAATGAATTTAGTAACATCATGGTTATAAAATTCGAAATTTTCCAAGTGAAAAAGGTGCTCAATATTCTTTAACTGCCCAGTAATCAAGTTATCCATTGCAATTACATGGTAATCTTCCTTGATAAATCGATCACACAAGTGAGAACCTAAAAATCCTGCAGCGCCTGTGATTAATATGCGTTTTCTTTCCATTTCTTAATTATTTACAGCATTCCTTCCAATGCTCGCATAAAAATATCCTTTTTCAGTCATTTCCTCTAAATCGAACAAATTTCGACCATCGAAAATAACTTTGTCTTTCAATAATTCTGAAACTCTTTTGAAATCAGGATTTCTAAAAATTCCCCATTCGGTGCAAATCACCAATGCATCTGCATTTTCTAATGCCTCGTATTCATTGTTTGCATAATTGATTTTGTCTCCAATTAAATTACGCACATTTTTCATTGCTTCTGGATCAAAAGCTGTCACTTCTGCACCAGCGCTGGTCAATGCATCAATCATGTACAAAGCTGGAGCTTCGCGGATATCGTCTGTGTCTGGTTTGAATGCCAATCCCCATATAGCGATTTTTTTTCCTTTCAAATCTCCTCGAAAAAAGTTTTTGATTTTTGGAAAAAGTACCGTTTTTTGGTCTTCATTTACTTTCATAACTGCTTCCAAAATCTCAAAATTGAAGTTTTCTTCTTTTCCAGATTTTACCAATGCTTGAACATCTTTCGGGAAACAAGAACCACCATATCCAATTCCTGGGAATAAAAAGCGTTTACCAATTCGTTCGTCTGATCCAATTCCAATGCGCACTTTGTCCACATTGGCACCAACCAATTCGCAGAAATTTGCCACTTCGTTCATGAATGTGATTTTTGTCGCAAGGAATGCATTGGCAGCATATTTTGTTAATTCCGCAGATTTTTCATCCATGAAAATAATTGGATTTCCTTGTCTTACAAATGGTTTATACAAACTTTCCATCACTTTCATGGCTTTTTCATCAGAAGTCCCAATCACTACACGATCCGGTTTCATGAAATCATCTACTGCAAATCCTTCACGTAAAAATTCCGGGTTTGAAACTACTGCGAAAGGTACTGTTGCATTTTTTGCAATCGCTGCCTGTACTTTTTCTGCAGTACCAACAGGAACTGTACTTTTATCTACAATTACTTTGTAATCAGTAATCAATTTTCCCAATTGATCAGCAACACCCAAAATGTAGGACAAATCAGCTGACCCGTCTTCACCTGGAGGTGTGGGCAAGGCTAAAAATATGATCTCAGCATCTTTGATTCCTGCGGCTAAATCTGTGGTAAATGTAAGGCGATTCGCTTTGATATTTCTTTCAAAAATGACATCTAAATGTGGCTCGTAAATCGGAATTTCACCGTTTCTCATTTTCTCCACTTTCTTTGCATCGATATCAACACAAATTACTTGATTTCCAGTTTCAGCAAAACAAGTTCCTGTAACTAACCCAACATATCCTGTTCCGATTACGGCTATTTTATTCATCTTATTTTTTGTTTATGAATGCTGCAACATGTGAGCAAATATAATTCAATTGTTCTTCGTCTAATTCTGTATGAATCGGCAATGAAAGCACTCTTTTTGTCAACCAATCAGTAACTGGCAAATCTTGATTTTCACATCCAAATGATTCAAACATTTTTTGCTTGTGCGCTGGAATCGGATAATAAATCATCGACGGAATGCCTTGCTCAGCCAAATACTTACTTAAGCCATCTCTGTCAATTCCATCCAATTGCAAAGTATACTGATGAAAAACATGCTTTGATTTTGGATCTCTGTATGGCGAAGAAATTCCATCAATTGAAGCGAAGAAATTATCGTAAAAATCAGCCGCTTTTCTGCGAGCGTCACAATAACTGTCCAACAAAGGCAACTTAATACGCAACACTGCTGCCTGAATAGAATCTAATCTAGAATTACAGCCAACCACTTCGTGAACATATTTCACTTTCTGTCCATGATTGGCAATCTTTTTCATTTCAACTGCCAAATCAGAATTATTGGTGCAAAGTGCTCCGCCATCTCCATAACAACCTAAATTCTTAGATGGAAAAAATGAAGTTGAACCAACATCTCCAATGGTACCTGTTTTAGAAACTCGTCCATCGTCATGCGTATAATCGCAACCAATTGCTTGCGCATTGTCTTCCAACACAAACAAATTGTGCTTTTTAGCAATTGCCATTATCGAATCCATATCAGCCGATTGACCATATAAATGCACAGGAACAATGGCTTTCGTTTTCGCAGTAATTGCTGCTTCAATTTTAGTTGGGTCAATGCAGAAAGTTTTTGGATCAACATCCACAAAAACTGGTTTTAAACCCAACAGTGCAATTACTTCGGTCGTAGCAATGTATGTATATGAAGGTGTGATTACTTCATCTCCAGGTTTTAAACCCATTGCCATTAAAGCGATTTGAAGAGAATCAGTTCCATTTCCACAAGGAATGACGTGTTTTACATCCAAATAATTTTCTAGTTCTTTTTGAAAAGCAGAAACTTCAGGACCGTTAATAAATTCAGTTTTCTCTATAACACTCAAAATTGCTGCGTCAACAGCTGGTTTTATGTGGTCATATTGCGACTTTAAGTCGACCATTTGGATTTTTTTCATCTCTTTTCAAATTGATAGTGCAAAAGTCCGCCAAGTTAAGGAAGACAAAGATAAAAAAAGGATTGGAAACGTGAAATTTGAGAGTCAAAATCGACATTATTTCACTTTCTCCATCAACATCAAAAACTCCATATTCCCATCACCACCCAAAATTGGCGATTCGATGAGTTTCAAATAATTCAAATTGCTTTTCAAAGCTTCCGTTTTGATATCTTCTATCATTTTGGGATACAGCGATTTATTTTTCACAATTCCGCCCTTTCCAATGTTTTCTTTTCCAACTTCAAATTGTGGTTTTACCAACACGATTAATTGTGATTGTGGTTTCAAAAAAGCATGAATGAAAGGGAAAATTTTAGAAAGTGAGATGAAAGAAACGTCGATTACACAAATATCAATCGGCTCATTAATTAGATTGATTGTCAATTCTCGCACATGCGTTTTTTCTAAGTTTACAACTCGTTCATCAGCTTTCAATCTTTCGTGCAATTGGTCAGAACCAACGTCCACACAAAAAACTTTGTTAGCACCGTGATGCAACGCAACTTCTGAAAAACCTCCGGTTGAAGCGCCAATGTCTAGAACAACTTTTCCTGAAAAATCGATATTCCAAGCGTCTTTAGCGCGTATCAATTTCAATGCCCCGCGAGAAACCCAAGGAATTTCATCTTCAATCAATTCAATTTTTGCATCAATAGGAAATTTTTTTCCTGGTTTATTGATTAATTTTCCATTGACCAAAACGCCAACTTCTTGAATCATTTTTTCACAACGAACTCGCGTAGTGATTAATCCGCGTTGCATGATGATTTTATCAAGACGTTCTTCTTCCCTATTTTCCATGTTGCAAAGGTAAGTTGAATTCTAGAGTCTCGCAGAAAATTTAAAACTTATTGTCTCAAATTACCAATTATGTTACTGAATTTCAGTACATTTGAAAAAATAATTCTTTTAGAATAGATAAATTTTCTTTACATGAAATTATACAAACAACTCATTTTCAGAGAAAAAATCAATCAACTGCTGATAATTAATTTCATACTTTTTTCACTCGGCATAAATCAGTTCGGATTCTCACAAAATGCAGACATCAATTTACTGAAATCAATCAATGTTGACCGCAATAAATCATTGGATCCTACTTTCAAAGTAATTACACATAGCCTCACTCCAATAAGCATTGGCGCACCGCTGGTTGTCTTTTCTGCTGGATTAATTCAAAAGGACAGCACATTGAAAAACAAAGGAATATTTTTAGCGGAAACTTTTGTGGTCAATGGATTTATCACCACCGCCTTGAAATTTTCCATCAACAGAGATCGACCATTTGTCACCTATCCTTTCATTGATAAGCAAGCAGAAGCAGGAAGTCATTCTTTCCCATCTGGACACACGTCAGCATCTTTTGCAACTGCAACTTCTTTGAGTTTAGCTTTCCCAAAATGGTACGTTATTGCTCCTTCTTTCGTTTGGGCAAGTTCCGTCGGATATTCTCGCATGCATTTAGGTGTGCATTATCCAAGCGATGTCCTAGCAGGCGCATTTGTAGGCGCAGGTTCAGCCTTTCTGTCGTATAAATTGAATCAGTGGCTTACTGGGAAGAGAGTTAAAAAAGTGAAAAGTTAAAAGTGTTAGAATGAAAATTTAAATTAAACAATATCAGCACATTATAATAAGTAGTTCACTTCAATATTCTCAGTGGAATAGAGTGAAGAGTTAAAAGTGTTTGGTGAAAAAAAAATTCCCAACTAGTAATACTAATTGGGAATTAATAAATAGACTAACGTCTTAAAATCCTAATATCCTAAAGTCTTAAAATCTCCTAACTACATTTCCCAACCAAACTTCTCCAACAATTTTTGATCAACAAAATCCCGAACAGCTTCGTTCTCAATTTTCTCCAACACCTCACCAATAAACGCGGCAACCATTAATGCGCGGGCTGATTTTTCGGAAATTCCTCTTGCACGCAAGTAGAAAACTGCTTCTTCATCCAATTGTCCTGTCGTTGATCCATGTGAACATTTTACATCATCCGCATAGATTTCCAATTCTGGCTTAGAGTTGATTGTCGCATTGTCGCTTAATAACACATTTCCATTCGATTGAAAAGCATTGATTTTCTGCGCGTCTTTTCGCACAAAAACTTTCCCATTGAAAACTGCAGTTGAATTTTCATCCATCACACCTTTATACAATTCATTCGAAACGCAATGCGCTAATTTATGATCCACAACTGTATGGTTATCGACGTGTTGTTTCCCTTTCAAAACATACGCACCAGCTAAATTGGTTTCAGAATTTTGTCCGTCAACGGCAATCGATAGATTATTACGAACCAATCCACCATCTAAAGTGATGGTATTGATTGTAAAGGTGGCGTCTTTTTCTTGTTTTACTTGCTCAGTTGCAATCGTGAAAGAAGTTTCATTTTCCAATTGAATTTTGTCGATTGTCAAATTTGCGTTTGCTCCTACAAAAATCTCAGAAACTACATTTTGAAAAGTTTGCTCTGCATTTTCAGAGAAAAATCCTAGACTGATGTGCGCAGAAGCAAAGTCCTCACATACGATTATATTTCTGTTTGAAGCGTATGTATTCTCACCAGAATTGATAAAAATCACTTGTACACTTTGTTGAATATTTGCTTTTTTCGCAATTTGAATCGCTACACCGTCAGTTGCTGTGTATGAGTTCATTGCATTGAAAATTTCACCTTCGAGCGGAATGATTGAATCCAAATAGCAAGTCGCCCAAGCAGGATTCTGACTCATTGGAGAAATAGAAATTCCTGATTCAGCTTCAAGTACAGAAAGTGTTTCATTGTAAAATCCATTCACAAATACGATTCTTGAACCTTGTAAATTTGGAATCAAAAAAGGCGCCAAATCCAAATTTTCATTCGATGTTTTGGAAACAGAAAAAGCAGTGTTTTTGATTTTTGCAACGCGTGTATATTTCCAAGCTTCCATTCTGGTTGTTGGATATTCCAGTGTTTGCAGAATTTCAGCAGCGCGATTTCTATTTGCTGAGGGTAAAACGAAATTAACATCAGAAGCAATGTTCAAATTTTCAATTTCAAATTTTAAATCTTCAATCATTTCTTTTCTTATTGCGCGAATTCCGCTTTGATCCAATCGTAACCTTTTTCTTCCAATTCCAAAGCGAGTTCCTTCGGACCCGTTTTCACAATGCGACCATCGTATAAAACGTGCACAAAATCTGGAACGATGTAATCCAAAAGTCTTTGGTAATGTGTGATAACAATCGACGCATTGTCTTTAGATTTCAAAGTGTTTACACCATTTGCAACGATACGCAATGCGTCAATATCCAATCCTGAATCTGTTTCATCTAAAATAGACAATTTTGGATTCAGCATTGCCATCTGGAAAATTTCATTTCTCTTCTTCTCACCGCCAGAAAATCCTTCATTCACTGAACGAGAAGCCAATTTAGCATCCAATTCAACGATTTTAGATTTTTCTTTTACCAATGCCATGAAATCTTTGGCAGAAATTGGTTCTTCGCCACGGTACTCGCGAATTTCATTCAAGGCTGTGCGTAAGAAATTTACATTCGAAACACCAGGAATCTCCACAGGATATTGAAACGCCAAAAACATTCCTTCACGCGCTCTGTCTTCCGTCGCCATTTCTAACAAATCTTTGCCGTCAAAATCAACAGAACCTGCTGTCACTTCATATTCCTCACGACCAGCAAGAATTGATGCCAAAGTACTTTTCCCAGCACCATTTGGTCCCATGATTGCATGAACTTCTCCAGCTTTCACTTCCAAGTTTAAGCCTTTTAATATCTCTTTGCCATCGATTGAGGCGTGTAAGTTTGTAATTTTTATCATAAATATTTTTTTAAACCAGATAATTTGTTGGGGATGGTCGCGACCATCCCCAACAAATTATCCTACGGATCCTTCTAAACTAATCGCTAATAATTTTTGTGCTTCCACGGCAAATTCCATCGGTAATTGATTCAACACTTCTTTACAGTAGCCATTCACAATCAAACTAATTGCTTTTTCAGTGCTGATTCCACGTTGATTACAATAAAAAATTTGATCTTCACCAATCTTCGATGTCGTTGCTTCGTGCTCAATTTTCGCTGAGCTATTTTTACACTCGATGTACGGAAAAGTATGCGCTCCACATTCGTCAGTCATTAGTAATGAATCACATTGTGAGAAATTTCTCGCATTGTCAGCACTTTTATGAATTTGAACCAAGCCTCTGTATGAATTATTCGATTTTCCAGCTGAAATTCCTTTTGAAATAATTGTGCTTTTAGTGTTTTTTCCCAAATGCACCATTTTGGTTCCTGTATCTGCTTGCTGATAATTATTGGTGACTGCAACAGAATAAAATTCGCCTACTGAATTATCACCTTTCAAAACACAAGATGGATATTTCCAAGTAACTGCCGAACCAGTTTCCACTTGTGTCCAAGAAATTTTAGCATTTCGTTCACATAAACCTCTTTTGGTCACGAAATTGAAAATTCCTCCCAATCCGTTTTTATCTCCAGGATACCAGTTTTGTACCGTTGAATATTTGATTTCAGCGTTGTCTAAAGCAATCAGTTCCACAACGGCGGCATGCAATTGATTTTCATCTCTTTGTGGCGCTGTGCAACCTTCTAAATAAGAAACGTAAGCACCTTCATCAGCAACTACTAGCGTTCTTTCAAATTGACCTGTTCCGCCTTCGTTAATTCTAAAATAAGTAGATAATTCCATTGGACATCTCACTCCCTTTGGAATGTAGCAAAAAGAACCGTCTGTAAAAACTGCGCTGTTTAATGCTGCGTAAAAATTATCCGTTGTCGGAACAACCGTTCCCATGTATTTTCTCACCAATTCTGGATGGTCTTTCACTGCCTCTGAAAAAGAACAGAAAATAATTCCCAATTCAGCCAATTTTGCCTTGAAAGATGTCGCAACAGAAACTGAATCCATCACAAAATCAACGGCTACGTTCGTTCCAGTCAATCTTTGTTGCTCTTCCATTGAAATTCCAAGCTTTGCCATGGTCGCTTTCATTTCTGGATCAACGTCATCCCAACTTTCGTATTTTTTGGTTTGTTTTGGTGCAGAATAATAAATAATGTCTTGAAAATCTGGTTTTTCGTAATGAACATGCGCCCAATTGGGTTCTATCATTTCTTTCCAAGCAGCAAATGCTTTCAATCTATATTCTAGTAACCATTCTGGCTCTTCTTTTTTAGCAGAAATGAATCTAATAATATCTTCATTCAAACCTTTGGGAGCTTGGTCAGATTGAATATCTGTAACAAAACCAAATTTATATTCTTGATTTTCTAAGTCTTTCGCTAATTCGTTTTCGGTATAACTCATTTTAAATATTGTCTGTATTATTCAAAAATTAACTTTGAAATCATTAAACCGCAAAACTTTCACCGCATCCGCAAGTTCTATCTGCGTTCGGATTATTAAAAACAAATCCTTTTCCATTCAAACCTCCAGAAAAATCCAAAGTTGTACCTATTAAATATAAATAGCTTTTTTTATCTACAACTACTTTAATTCCATTGTCCATGAATTCCTTATCACCTTCTTTCTCTTTATTATCAAAGGTCAATTGATACATCAATCCCGAACATCCACCACCTTCAACACCAACTCGGATAAAATAACCATCTTTACCTTCATCCTCCATCAAGCGAATCGCTTGTTTTTTGGCTGTATCTGTAACTTTTATCATAATTTTATTTCAATTCGTGAATCTTTCTATTTAGAATAATTATAAATAGAGTGAAATTTCGCTACAAAAATACCTAATTTATGGTATTGATGCAATAAAAAAACATTTTAAATTGCTAGAAAGTTTTAATCCGGCTAAAAAAGTTATTTCAAATGGCACAATTCATTTATTTTTTCATTTTGAAATCTTGCTTTAATCAATTTCTGTAGCAGTAGTTTTTAGCGATTTTTAAATTTTGAGGAGAAATATTGTTCAAAATTTAACAAAAAAATTTTTAATTAATTTTAACACCATATATTTACAACGCTAGTCGTAAATGACGATTGCAACCTTTTTGACGATTTTCCGTCTGAACAATAAGTTAAATATCAACCGAAACAATTTGTTTCAAAAAACTACAAAATGAAATTCAAGGTAATTATTGTTTTATTAGTTCTATTGACTTGGTCTTTAAATTCCAAAGCACAAGTTAAGCTTCCGATTACAGGAAAATTTCAAATAGAGGCTTTAGATAAAAATGAAAAAAGAGATTTTGATAAAATTATCATCACAAACAATGGTTACACTTTGTGTAAAGGTGAAAAATCATTAAGAACCTATAAATTAATTTCTAAAAATACAGAAGGTTATTTGATGGAACAAGTTTTCGAAGGAACGAAAAAGAAAGATACACCAAGATTCACAGTTTCATTAGACAAAGAAGAAAATGATGTCTGTTATATCACTGTTTTCAGAGGAAGTCGAATTGAAAAATTGAAATTAATTACAAGCAAATAATTACCAGAACTAATAAAGTTATGAAAATGCAACACTTTAAAAAACTTCTATCAATTCTGCCTTTTTTGGTATTAGCGCTATCAGCTAATGCTTCTACAGGTGGAGGTATTGGAAATCCAACCTCACCAGCACCAAACTGTGCGGTCAATGATCCAGCAGGAAATACCTGCGCGACTGCGACTCCAATTTGTGATTTAAACGGATATTGTGGAAGTACATCTGCATCATACACTGCCGATTATTGGCCAGAACTGGAGAATGCATTTTGCAATGCTTCCATTGAAAACAACTCTTTTCTTATCTTCACTGCATCAGCTCCAAATATGACTTTTAATGTTTGGCTAACTTCGAGTGCCAATGGCGACGGAATACAAATCATGGTTTTTTCTTCGTCAGGCGCTTGTTCAGGTACTGTAACAAGTTATGCTTGTTGGAATCCAGGAACTGGAACCGCAGGTCCGACCTCCATTACTGCTTCAGGTTTAACACCAGGAAATAACTACTACATTATGATTGATGGTTTTGCAGGTGATGTATGTGATTATGTCATAGGAATTCAAAGTGGCGCTCTAATTCCGGTTGCAGCAACCTCCTCCATAACTGGAGGACAAACCATTTGTTTAGGGGAAAGTGCTTCACTAACTGCCAATGGTGGTGACGGCAATTATACTTGGTCTAATAATGATGGAATTTCTGCAACCTCTGGAGCTT
>JBIKJE010000027.1:0-36072 GCA_044361165.1 Crocinitomicaceae bacterium
TCAGGATGCACAACTCGATTTTTCCATCAGAAATATTCGAATAAGGCGAAACACAAAATCCATTTCCG
The DNA here is from genome assembly GCA_044361165.1 of Crocinitomicaceae bacterium. Taxonomy (GTDB): domain Bacteria; phylum Bacteroidota; class Bacteroidia; order Flavobacteriales_D; family Crocinitomicaceae; genus JAQVCM01. The sequence continues at coordinate 69 of JBIKJE010000027.1, forward strand.
AACTCAGAAGAGTTTGCCAAGGTGCACAATACAACAGGCAATTCTCTTTGGTAAGTTGGGAATTCAATTTTCACAGAAATCGGTTTGTAAGAAGCATATTCTCTGAAAACCAATTTCGCATAACTCCAAAATCCACGTGTGTGGTATTCGTCGAATTTTTTGGCAATCAATGCGTCAAATCCGTAACCGCCAACACCTAAAAATGGTTTGTCGTTTACCAAAACGGTGTCCATTACAGAAGCGTTTTGTTCGTTGATGCTTTGTATCGCTTCGATGAGGTTTAAAGGAATTTTCAAATGACGCGCCAATCCATTTCCTGAGCCTGCAGGAAGAATGGCCAATTTCGTCTCAGTACCAATCAAAGCGGTACCTACTTCATGCACAGAACCGTCGCCGCCTACAGCACAAACAATGTCAAAACCATCAATTGCAGATTGCGCTGCGATTGCTTTGGCGTGTTTTCTATATTCAGTGATGGTGATTTCGTAATCGAAAATGGAATGATCGAGGTACTGTTCTATCAATGCAGGCAATTGGTTTTTCTTACCGATTCCCGATATTGGATTGATGATGAAGCGAATTTTCTTTTTCATTGGATGTCATTTGATTCAGAATCAAGTCACGATTGTAGCGCTGAATCAAGGCTTTTAACCTTTTTTCAAACACTTGACTTTCTTTCTTGTAATAAGAAATCGAGTCGGGCGTGTCTTTTCTTCTGATCATTGCACCATACAAATTTCGTGCCTTATCGTTCGAAAATGTTAATAAATAGTTATTTCTGAAGTAATGATAGGTTCCTTCCAGATAGGTAATTGCTTCAGGTTCATGTTTTTGATAGTAAGAATTGCCCATCGAATAATATTTTTTTTCGATATTCAATAAATCCAATAAAGTAGGTAAAATATCGATGTGCTGGAAAAATTGCGTTTCCTTTTTGGGTTGAATCAATTTTTTTGGGTGAAAAAATAGAATTGGAATCTTAAACATTTCGGTTCGCTGACTGTAAATCGGACTTGAAGTTGCTGAAGTATGATCAGCGCACAAAATGAAAACAGTATTCTCGTACCAAGGTTGCTTTTTGGCTTCTTCGAAAAACTTTCTCAAACTGTAATCGCCATAGTTGATTGATTCACAAATTTGTTCTTTGCCTTTTTTCAATTTTCCGCGCATGTGCGGTGGAATGTAATAAGGATGATGTGACGAAAGCGTGAAAAGCGTTGCGAAAAATGGTTTTTTGTATTTAGACAATTGTTTGGCGGTCCAAGGATTGAAATATTCATCTAAAATCCCCCAAGTTTTGTCGAAATGCGCATCGTTGTTGTATTCTTTTCTACCAAAATAACCGTCAAATCCCGCTTGCGCTGCGAATCCGTCAAATTTCATGGAACCGTTTGTGGCTCCGTGGTAGAATCCGGAAACATAGCCGTTTTCGTGCAAAATTTGGGGCAAGGATTCAATTTTGTTGCTTCCATAAGCGGAAGAAATGTAAGGATTATCCAGCAAAGATGGAATCGATGCGATGATGGAAGGAACGGCTTCAATGGATTTTTTTCCATTGGAAATTCCGTTGGTGAAATACAAACTTTCGCCAGCCAAAGAATCTAAAAATGGCATGTAGGAAATTTCAGCTCCCGCAGCGCCGCACCATTCGTTTCCAAAGCTTTCCAACATGATAATTACTACATTGGTATTGTTGGGCAAAATGTGTTGCGGTTGAGAAACGTGAATGGGATTGAATAAGCGTTTTTCTTCTTCGATTGAAAAATACTTTTTCTGTTCTAGATTTGCTTTATCGTAAGATTTCAGCATAGTGAAAGGCGTGTTCAACACCAACGCTGTATTTTCTACTCGGGTGAATTGAGATGCATCAATTGGACTAAGCGGTTTCAATCCAAATCCTCCGCGACCAAGCAGAATGAAAAAAGCCAAAATGCTCAGAAACAGAATGCTGTCTTTAATCCAAAAAGCGCTATTTCCTACAATTTTGCGATTGGGTTTGATTATAGTTTTGTTGTACAACCAATTTGTGAGGATAAAAAACAGAATTAGGAGCAATAGTAACAACCAAAAATCGCGCAAAAATGAACCGATTTGTTGCATGAAATCATTGCCTGCGCTCAACATTGTGAACAAATCTATCGTTGATCTTTTGCTAGTATAATTGAAATATTCGACGTCAATCAAATTCAATAAAACGACAATGGTATTGATAAACACAAATATGACTTTCAGCCCGAATTGATAGTATTTGTTTTCCCTGAATGGTTGTGGGAAAATCGACAAGATGATGAAAGGTAAACTGACTAAACTGATGGTAACCAAATCAAACCACAAGGCAACGAAAAAATCGTTGAATCCGATATTGGTGAAGCTTGGGCTGTTGAAAATGTAGAAAACGACGCGCGTCAATTGCATGAAAAAAAGCATAATTCCAAGTCTCTTCAACAAAGCTTTGAGGTGAATTGGAAGCATATTTTTTGATGTATTCATGCGTTTCTTTTTTCAAAAATAGATACAATTTATTAAGTTAGTAGTTTTTTGCTAAGGATTATCTTTAATGCTGCGTTGTGGTACACAGATTCTTTTTGTGGTTTGTTGCCACGGATTACACAGATTACACTGATTTCATGATAAATTTCTGCCGCGGATTATCTTCGATGCTGCTTCTCGGTACACAGATTTCACGGATTGTTTTTGTGTTTAGGACAACATATTACACAGATTTTTCATTAACCTTTTGCCAGGGATTATCTTCTATACAATTTCGAGATACATAAACATTTAATCCTAGAAATTCGTGAAATCTGTGGCTTTATAAATCATTTTGTGTTTATCAATGTGCCTCCAACCAGTTATCAGCAATTTTCACTTCCACTTCCATCGGAACGACCAATTGTATGGCGTTTTCCATGGCTTCTTTCACCAATTTTGGCATCAATTCTAATTCAGATTCATGCACGTCAAAAACCAACTCATCATGCACTTGGAGCAACAATTTGGATTGAACTTTTTGTTCCGTCATTGCTTTGTCGACGGCAATCATCGCCAATTTGATAATGTCAGCTGCTGAACCTTGGATGGGTGCATTGACTGCATTTCTTTCCGCAAAACCTCGCACAATTGCATTTCCTGAATTGATGTCTGGCAAATAGCGTCGTCTTTTCATGATGGTTTCCACAAATCCCAATTCGCGCGCATCATTGATGGCTTTGTCCATGTAGGTTTTGATGGTGTTGAATTGTTCGAAATAGCTGTCGATAATTCCTTTTGCTTCGGTACGAGAAATTCCTAAATTTTGTGCCAATCCGAAAGCAGATTGACCGTAAATGATTCCAAAATTGACCGCTTTTGCTGCGCTTCTTTGATCTCTAGAAACTTCATTGATTGGCGTGGCAAAAACATTCGAAGCAGTCGTTGCGTGAATATCATGCCCTTGCTGGAAAGCGGCAATCATATTCGGGTCTTCGCTCAAAGCAGCAATGATTCTCAATTCGATTTGGGAATAATCCGCCGCCATGATTTTGAATTCTGAACCTCTCGAAATGAAGGCTTTTCGAATCTCTTTTCCTTTATCCGTTCGGATTGGAATGTTTTGCAAATTCGGATTATTGGAACTCAATCTTCCCGTAGCTGTTACCGTTTGCATGAAGTGCGTGTGCACGCGATTGTCGATTGGGTCAACCAAAGTTGGGAGCGGATCGACATAGGTGCTTTTCAGTTTCTTATTTTGGCGATAATCCAAGATCAAATTGACAATAGGATGGTCGTTTTTGTATTGTTCTAGTGCGTCTTCAGAAGTTTGGTATAGTCCAGTTTTGGTTTTTTTCGCTTTCGCTGAAATTTTCATGTGGTCGAAAAGAACTTCACCCAATTGCTTTGGTGAATCAAGGTTGAAGTCAATTCCTGCCAATTCTTTGATTTCCTTTTCTTTCTCAATAGATTCTAGTTCCAATTGCTTGGAGAAAACACCCAAACCGTCCACGTCAATCGCAATTCCTTCTTTTTCCATTTTGCGCAAAACGCGCATCAAAGGCATTTCCATGTCGTAGAAAAGTGCTTTCAAATGGTCTTTTTCAATTTCAGGTGCAAAAATTTGTTTCAATTGCAACGTAATATCCGCATCTTCGCAAGCATAATCTGAAACTTCAGAAGGTTCCAAATCGCGCATATTTCCTTGCGTTTTTCCTTTTTTTCCAATCAAAGTTTCGATGCAAACAGGTTTATAGCGCAAATAATATTCTGAAAGAAAATCCATTCCGTGTTTTGCTTCTGGCTGAATCAGATAGTGCGCAATCATGGTATCAAATAAATCTCCTTTGACTTCAATTCCATAATTGGCCATCACTTGAAGGTCGTATTTTAAGTTGTGACCAATTTTCAAAATTGATTCAGATTCAAAAAACGGATTGAATTCAGCCAAAATGGTCAACGCATCTGCGCGATTTTCTGGAATTGCGACATAAAAACCTTCTCTTTCTCGGAACGAAAAAGACATTCCAACCAATTCAGCGTGCAATGATTCAACGCTTGTCGTTTCAGTATCGAAGCAAACTTCTTTCTGTTGAAGCAGCAAATCAATCAATTCTTTGCGTTCTTCCGGCGTTGTGATTAAGTGATAACTTGGTTTTTCAGTTGCGATGGTTTTTAGATCAACTGTTTCAATTGGTTCTTGATTTTCAACCAAACTTTGCGTTCTAAATAAATCCAATTGTGCTTCAGAATTTGCGCTTTCGTTGGTGTTTGTGATGACAATTTCCTCACCAATGACTCTTTTCGCTAGGTTTCTGAATTCCAGTTCGGTGAAAATTTCTTTGACTTTCTCAACGTCTGGTTCGCACATGACCAGCGCTTCAGGATTGAACTCAACGTCTACATCTAAGATGATTGTAGCCAACATTTTAGAAAGAATTCCTTGCTCAGCAAATTCAATGACATTTTCTTTTTGCTTGCCTTTCAATTTGTCGGCATTGGCAATTAGATTTTCAACTGAACCAAATTCTTGAATTAATTTTTTGGAAGTTTTTTCACCAATTCCAGGAATTCCGGGAATATTATCGGCAGCATCACCCCAAAGACCTAAAATATCGATTACTTTGATTGGATCGTCCACTTCAAATTTTTCGCAGACTTCTGCTACGCCTAAAATTGTTGCAGGATCGCCACCACGACCGGGTTTGTACATAAAGATCTTATCTGAAACCAACTGACCAAAATCTTTGTCGGGCGTCATCATGTAAGTGTAATAACCTTCTTTTTCAGCAATTTTCGCCAAAGTTCCGATCACGTCATCGGCTTCAAAACCTTCTTTCAGCAAGATGGGAATTTGAAAAGCTTCCACGATTTTTTTGATTGGGTCAATCATCGAACGAATGTCTTCCGGCATTTCTTGTCTGTGTGCTTTGTAAGCCGCAAAATCAGCTTGACGATTTGTTGCACCTCCAGGAGCATCAAAAACGACCGCCATGTGCGTAGGTTGCTCTTTTTTGATGACATCAATCAATGCATTGGTAAAACCAAAAGCTGCGGAAGTATTTTGTCCTTTTGAATTGATTCTCGGGTTTTTAGCAAATGCAAAATAGGCTCTGTAAATCAAAGCGAACGCATCAACCAAGAATATTTTTTTATCGTGAACCGCTGAAATCATATTATTAAATTGGATTTAGTAAAAAAATCAATTTTTCCTCCCCCTCAATCCCCCTCTAAAGGGGGAAGACAGGAATTTTCTCTAAAATAAATGGATTAACTCCAAGTTGTACCTTCTTTTCCGTCTTTCACAACAATCCCTGCCGAAGCAAGTCCGTCGCGAATTTGGTCAGAAGTGGTCCAATCTTTATTTTCTCTTGCTTGTTGACGCAATTGCAAAACCAAGTCCATCACTGGAGCTAATTTTGTATTCGATTGCGCTGAAATGGTTTGTAAACCAAGCACATCAAAAACGAATGCGTTCATTTCTTTCGTCAATTCTTTCAAATCTGCCTTTGAAATGGATGCGTTTCCGATTTTGATTGAATTGATAAATTTTACCGCTTCAAAAAGATTAGCAACCAAAATTGGTGCATTGAAATCGTCGTTCATTGCTGTGTAAAAACTGGCAATCAATTCAGATACATTTACAGATGATTGCTCGCTTGTTGGCAATTTTTCCAGACTTGACATCGCTTCCATCAAACGCTCGAAACCTTTTTCAGAGGCGTTTAACGCATCACTTGTGAAATCCAAGGTACTTCTGTAGTGCGCTTGCATGGTAAAAAAACGGACAACTGTTGGGTCGTATGCCTTTTGCAATTGGTCATTTTCACCTGAAAACATTTCGTTGGGCAACAAAGTATTTCCTGTTGATTTGGACATTTTTTTGCCATTCAAAGTCAACATATTTCCATGCATCCAATAATTTACTGGCGATTTACCAGATGAAGCGCAACCTTGAGCGATTTCACATTCGTGGTGTGGGAATTTTAAATCCATTCCGCCACCGTGAATATCAAAATGATCGCCTAAATATTTGGTACTCATCGCAGAACATTCTAAGTGCCAACCTGGAAAACCAATTCCCCAAGGTGAAGGCCATTTCATGATATGTTCGGAAGAAGCGTTTTTCCAAAGTGCAAAATCAAGTGGATTTCGTTTTTCGTCTTGTCCGTCCAAATCTCTTGTGCCGGCGATTAAATCTTCAATTTTTCGCCCTGAAAGTTCTCCATAAGGATGCGTTTCATTGTATTTCAAAACATCAAAGTAAACTGAACCTTTGATTTCATAAGCGAAACCATTTTGAATGATTTGTTTGATCATTTCAATTTGTTCGATGATGTGTGCAGTTGCCGTTGGTTCAATACTTGGCGGCAAATTGTTGAATTTTTGAAGTACGTCGTGAAAATCCAAGGTATATTGTTGAACAATTTCCATCGGTTCCAATTGCTCTAAACGTGCTTTTTTGGCAATCTTATCTTCTCCTGTATCAGCATCACTTTCAAGATGGCCGACATCCGTAATGTTTCGCACATAGCGCACTTTGTATCCCAAATGCAAAAGATAGCGATAAACCAAATCAAATGAAATAAATGTGCGACAATTTCCTAGGTGAACGAAATTATAAACTGTTGGACCACAAACGTATAATCCAACAAAATTTTTATGAATCGGGACAAATTTCTCTTTTTGTCCGCTTAAACTGTTGTAAATAAAAAGTTCACCTTGTTTTGCGTGCATTTTACTAAAATAAATAGTTGAAGAACAAAGATAAGGATTTTTGTAGAAGGATTATTTTGTAAAATTAAAATGTACTAAGATTACTTATTTTTGAAGAATTCGCCACCTAATTTCGTCCAAATTTGCTTTGATTTTTCGGAAGATATTTTGTCCTTCCAAATTCAAATAGTTTTTGGTAAAAATACTTGGATTGAACATCCATTTGATGGCTCTTTTTGGCAACGGCAAAGCGCCATAAGGGAATTTTTTTAAGTCAAAATGTGGCTTGAGTTGCGGGTATATCTTTTCAAAGAATTCTTTGCGATTGTGTTTGTAGAAATCATTGTTTCTAGGAACCAACACATCCATTCCTAGGTGAAAAGTGAGGTGCGCATCAGGAATAAAAAGTGGATTTTCTGCAAATGAAAAAATATTGTGCACCAATGCTGCTTCCAAAAAAGAAATTCCGACGCAGATATTTTCTAGAATGAATTTTTCTAAAAGTTCGGTTTTGATTACAAAACAGTCAAAACCAGGGTGTGATTTACCTAATTGAGCGTACATCAAAGGAAGCTCATCAATGGATTTATAAACCGCTGGAATTCTTCGTCGGTTAATGACCAAGGCATCGTGTCCCTTTTTTAGATATTCAAAAACAGCATCGTAAAAGAACGGCATCACTGCAATGTCCATGTTTGTAAAAATCACAAAATCAGGTTTTTCAATCTCTTTTATTTTCTCAAGAATGTCTTTTATTAGTGGAAGCTTTCTATTTTTAAGTTGCGGATTTACATCCAAAACAGATTTTTCTAAGTTCGATAAGATTTGAAATTCAGCAGGAATGATGGATTTGTCTTCATCTAATTGTGTGGTAATTAGTTGAATGTGATTTGAATTTGCACTTTGATTTTTTGCTCGAATCATCGTTTCAAAAGTGATTGGTTGCGCGAAGAACAAATCAGATTTTTCTTTTACCTTTACGGGATTGATAATATGAGCTACACTATTCAAGGATGAAAGTTTTGTTTAACAATATTGGTAAATCTACAAATTATCTCAAATATGTTGAGCAATTGTATGCGGATTACAATTTGTTTAGAAAAAAGCATTTCTCAAATTTATGTATTAATCTTTTACAAAAGCGATTTCCAAATTCAAGTTTATTTTTGACACATTCCGCAACGGGAGCTCTAGAAGAAATAGCACTTTTACTAAATTTGGAAAAAGGAGATGAAATTATAATGCCTTCCTTTACTTTTGTTTCAACCGCAAATGCTTTTTTTTCCAAAGGAGCGATTCCTGTTTTTGTAGACATTGATTCAGATTCTTTGAATCTAGATTTAGACTTAATTGAAAATGCCATTACTTCCAAAACGAAAGCAATTGTTGCTGTTCATTATGCTGGCCATGCTTGTGATTTGAATAAATTAAAATTGATTTGCCAAAAACATAGTCTTTTTTTGATTGAGGATGCTGCAATGGCATTTGGAAACAATTTTGAAAATCAACCTTTGGGCTCAGTTGGAGATTTTGGAATTATCAGTTTTGACATAACCAAACAAATTTCTGCCATTCAAGGTGGACTATTGTTGGTAAATAATTCTGATTTCCAAAAGCGGGCAGCAAATATTTATCACATTGGAACAAATCGAGAAGATTTTTTTGATGGAAATACTCCTTATTATGAATGGGTAGATGTGGGTTCAAAATTTCAAATGAATGAATTGAATGCCGCCGCTTTGTACGATCAATTAATCAATTATGAAAATATATTAGCCCATCGTCAATCACTCTCTGCAATATATTTTTCTGAATTGAGAACGTTGATTTTACAAGGAAAAGTGAAATCCATTTCAGATGAAAATCTTACAGAAAATTACCATGAATTTTATATTTTGTTGAAAGACAATGTTGAACGAGATAAACTGAAAGATTATTTAGCATTGCAAGACATAGAATCAATGTTTCATTATATACCATTGCACAATTCAACAAGTGGAAAAACTTTTGGAAAACAACATTTACCGATTACTGATTTCATTTCAGAAACTATTTTGAGATTGCCTTTACATATTGGATTGACAACCAAAGAAGTAAAATTTGTATGTGAAAAAATTAAAGCTTATTTCCATGATTGAAGAGGAAGAGATACATATAATGACTTCTGAGCCCGATAGTTTTCGGGAATATTTTCACAAAATTTGGAGGTATCGGTCATTGATTTGGGTTTTTGCAATGCGTGATTTGAAAGTGAAATATGCTCAAACTTTGATTGGCGTTGGTTGGACAATTGTACAACCGCTGACAGCATTGACCATATTCACTTTTTTCTTTGGCTACATCATGAATATGAAGTCGGGAGATTTACCATTCACGTTGTATATCTTAAGTGGATTGTTGGGATGGAATTTCTTTTCCTACATTGTTTCTGCAGGTTCAATAAGCGTGCAAGAATCGTCGCACATTATCAAAAAAATCTATTTTCCGAAGAGTATTTTACCGTTCTCCAAAGTGCTTGTTGCGTTAGTTGAATTGTTGTTAACGCTTTTGTTGTTGATTCCTCTGATGTTTTATTACGGACAAGGAATTTCTTGGCGCATTATTTTCTTGCCTTTTTTGCTTGCATTTAATGCAACTTGCGGGTTGACTTTGGTTTTTTGGGTGGCATCCTTTGCCTACAAAAAGCGCGATTTATTTCATTTGTTGCCTTTCATTGTTTATTTTGGAATATGGTTTACACCTGTTTTTTTCTCAGGAACCTTTTTGCCACCTAAAATTCAGTTTTTGATGGATTTTAACCCAATGGCCAATGTGGTTGATATGTGGCGTTGGATGTTGTTTGGAGCAGGAACTTTTCAGTGGATTTGGTTGGTTAATTTTGGAGTTGTTACAATTTTGTGTGTGTTGGGGATGCATTACTACAATCGAAAGGAAAGTGATTTTAGTGATTTTGCATAATTTGATTCTTTTTTTTGCTATTTTTATGTGATTAAAGACAAATCTCTGTTATAAATTGGAAACAAACATTGCCATAAAAGTTGAAAATCTTTCAAAGTTATATACTTTGCGAGAATCTTCCGTTGGAATTGATAGACAAAGTACCAATGAACTTTGGGCTTTAAAAGATGTTAGCTTTGAAATCAAAAAAGGAGAATCAGTTGGGATTATTGGCCCAAATGGAAGTGGAAAAAGCACCTTACTTAAAATCTTAGCTGGAATCACGAAACCGACTTTTGGAAAAGTTACTATCAAAGGAAGAGTTGCTAGTATTTTGGATATTGGAGCAGGATTTCATCCTGAGTTGAGTGGGAGAGAAAATATCTTTTTGAATGGTCAGTTATTGGGATTTACCAAGAAGGAAATTCAATCACATTACAATGAAATTGTCGAATTTAGTGGGATTGAAAAATTCATCGATGAACCAGTTAAGAATTATTCCAATGGAATGTATTTGAGATTGGCCTTCAGTGTAATGGCACATTTGGATTTTGATGTGTATTTGTTGGATGAGGTTTTAAGTGTGGGGGATGCAAATTTTATTTTAAAGACTACAAAGAAAATTATTCAACTCTCTCAAAAGAAAAAGACTATTGTTTATATTAGTCACAATATGCAAGACCTTGAAAATAAAGATTTATATCTGTGGCTTGAGTATGGTGTCTTGAAGGAAAAAACGAGGTTTAAGAAAGTCTTGGATGAGTATATAAGAAAAGCAATTAACAGCATTGACAATATGCATGTTCATACAGAAAATGTAGAAATTACAGATTTTTCTTCTTTTCAAGCTTCTGATGAAGTAAAAGTTCATTCCATGAAGTTCTATCAAGAAAAAATTGAAGAAATCGGATTTTTTTGCACAAATAAATCTTTTATACTGGAAGTCCAATATGAAAAAACAGATAAAGTAAACACCTTGGATTTAGTCATTTACATTACTGACTTCATGGGAACTTCAGTTTTATCAACTGCGCCATTTATCAAAGGTGAATTTTCTGATAATAAAAAGTCTGGAAAACATACTTTTAAATGTGTTTTCCCAGAATATTTGTTTAACGCACAAGTTTATTTTTTAAGTATCTATTTTCCGATGAACTTAGCACATTTTGTTGAGGAAAATAAAAATAGTGTTTTCAGTGATGACTATTTTGGGGGAGGTATCGTGGAAATGGCATTTGGCCTAAAAAATATTGTCGCATTCAAAGGTGTATTTATCAAGAATAATGAAATTATGGACTTGAGCGAAATTAACTTAAGGGGCAATTTATTAGCTGGGTTTGAATGGAAGTAGATATATGTGTTGTTAGAATAAATTAAATTACATATGTTTGATTTTAAGAAAATAAAGAAAGTTTTTAAAGATGAACTAATGCAAGAAACTTTTGAAAGGGAAGGTATTATTGTGGTAGACTTTTATAACGCTGAACAGATAGAAGAAGTAAAAAATTTATACGATATACTGCATCCAAAAGATGAAAAAGGTTTCTTTTCAAGTGTTCTTTCTAAAGATAAAAAATATAGAAAAACAGTAGATCTGGAGTTAAAAAGAATTGGACATGATCGTTGTGAAAAGTTATTGACAGATTATCAACTTGTAAACGGTGCCCTTTTTGTAAAATCTTCTGGAGAAGAAAGCTATATTCATGCTCATCAGGACATGACGTTGGTTGATGAATCGGAATTTACAGCGATAAGTATATGGACGACAACAGTTGATTTAACCGACGAAAATGGAGTGATGTATTTTTTGCCAGGCAGTCATCGGTTTTTCCCAACCTATCGGGCTCCTACTATACCGATGTTTTATGATCCAATAAAAGAAGAAATCAAGGATTACATGATTCCCTATTATTTGAAGGCTGGCCAAGCCATTATTTTTGATCAGAGCATCATTCATTTTTCGATACCCAATAAAAGTAAAGAAGTAAGAATTGTCAGTAATATTTATTTTACGCAAAAGAATGCAAAATTTCTTATTTGCTATCATGACAAAAACAATGCAGAATTTGAAGGAAAAGTAGAAGTATTTGAACAAGATGATTCTTTCATGACAGACTATGAGCAATTTGGGCATGTTTTTGATAGACCGAAAATGGGGAAAAGCCTTGGTTTAAAGGATTACAATTTCCCCCAGTTAACCATTGAGCAATTGGAAAACCAATTTGGCAAACTGAGGTTGAGAGAATATACACCCACAAAAAAAGTTGAGCAGCTTGTTGAGCAAGAAGAAGTTTCTAAAGACCAACCCAAAAGTGAAGTTGAGGGAAAATTGCCTTTTTGGAAAGCATATAACCCATTTAATTTTTTGAGAGGAATAAAAAAGGAAAATTAACCTACAGATAACGAAGGAATTTGATATATTTATCTGTTCAGAGAATAGAAATTAATTAAGCTAATGGAGTTAAGTAAAAATAAGGTACTTATTGTTGGGGGTGGGCCTGCTGGATTGACTGCAGCTTTATACCTGGAAAAATTAAATGTTCCGTATGTTTTGTTGGAGAAAAAGGAGTTCCCTAAAGATAAAATATGTGGTGATGCATTTACGCCTATTATATTGCAACTTTTGGGGGAATTAGATTTAGAGCATTCTTTTGAACGTGTAAAAGTAACAAGACTAAATGTAAAATTTAACTACGACGGTATTGCCGAAAGTATAACTTCAGATTTTGATCCTGAAGTAGGTGTTTTTAATACCAAAAGAATAAATTTTGATAATTTCCTGTATCAGAATATTAAGGATAAAGAAAGTTTACATTTTAATACGAAAGTCACTTCTGTAAACTATCAAAATAAATCGATCATAATGGTCAAAGAAAACATCAAAAAAGAAATGTTTTTTGACCGGCTCATCATTGCCACGGGTAGTAAAAGGATTATTTTCAATAACGAAAATAAATATGACTTTAATTTTGCAACAAGGCTCTATATAAAAGTAAACGACGTATTGAACCATAATTACATAGAGTATTTGTCGGACTTTGATTTTGGTTATTTTTGGGCATTCCCAGTTTCCAAGAATGAACTCAACACGGGAGTTTATTTTAAGTACAATGAAACTGATTTCAAGAATAAATACGATATACACTTGAAAAAAATAGCGGAATTGTTCAAGTGCGAAGAACCAGTTGATGAGTCACAGATTACAGTTTGGCCATTAAAAGTTTTTCAACCCATTGCAGAAACTGAAGAATATAATAGGTTTAGTGATATACAAATCATAGGTGATGCGAACTATTCTATAGATCCTTTTTTAGGGCATGGAATTGATGTGGCCATGCTGGAGGCGAGAGAGGTGGCTTTGAAAATTTCAGAAAACAAAAGCTTTGATGAAAAATCTGTTATTGAAAATCTGATTATTGACAAAAATTCAAAAAGTTTGGAATTTCAAAATAGTTTTACCACTAGTAAAGGTTTAACTGAAAAAGTTGATAATTACAAAAAATATTTGACAGAAATCAGTCATTTTTATAGCGTGATGAATCAATTGGTTTCGATTGAAAATAGAGTGTGAATTATAAAGGAACCAACAATTGATATGCATCTACCAAAAACAGAAATTTTTTTATCCATTTTAAAACCGATGGAGTTAAGGGGCGAAATAGCGAATCTTTCCAATCTCATAGAAGTAATTCAACAGAATAATCCTAAATACACAGTTTTACCTAAAGATTTTTTCGAGTCCGTTCTCCATGATGCACCTAATTTTAAAAACTTACAGAGTGGAGCTTGGGTTGAACTTGGTGTTTGGAAAGGTGGAGGAGCTCTCTTTTTTAAATCTTTGATGAATGAATTAGATATAGATGAAAAGTTATATCTGTTTGATACGTTCGGGAAAATTCCGACAAACAAATTGAAACATGCAAAAGACATTGAGTTTGTCAACAGTTTCCAAATAAGTGAACAGTCTGGTTACTTAAAAGATGTTCAAGATTTGTTTGATCAATTTAATTTGAATGAAAATGTCTTGTTTATAGAGTCTGACCTAGAGCACATACACAAGGAGCAAGTTCCTGATAAAATTGCGTTTTTATTTATTGATCTTGATTTTTTTGAGCCAATTTATAAATCATTAGTTTTATTTTATGATAATATCGTTAAAGGAGGCGTTCTTATTATTGACGACTATTATTTGGATTGTTTAAATTGTAAAGAAGCTGTTGATGAATTTTTCAAGGAAAGAGACATTGATTTAAAATCGGTATCTTCAAGGTTTTCTTCTTATGCGATCAAAATCGTAAAAAGTAAAGATTAGGAGTTATGAATTATCTGTTATCCGTCAGGAATTTATAGATTACAATCGTTAAAAGTAAACGCAATGGTTCAGGATATTGAGGATATAGTTAAAAGTTCAATTTTTATAGATTTCCAAAAGTCTATGGTTCAGTTTTCTGATAAAATTAAAATAAATCATACGATGTTAGGTTTTAACTTTATGAAAAATGAGATTTCATCAATTAAATTTTATTACGTTTTTTTTGGGAAATTGCCTGCAGCTGAATTTTTTCCTATCCCGGAACTTCAAAATGAATATGATCAACTGATTTCCATCTCCTCAGAAAAACATTTAATAAACAAATACCTCGCGGGAGGTGGCCTTACCTTAACCATTAAATTCGATGATAAAAACAATGCGAGTAAAGGTTTCTTTCTTCGTTTAGAAAGTGACAATTCAAGGCTGAAGGCGAATGCAAAGAAAATATATGGTCAGTTTCATTTGGAAGATGAAGATTTTGAAGATGGTTTTGGGCAGTACATCATGCTAAAAGGCAATCAAATTGAAAACAGTAGATATATGTACCTGAAAAACACTGGTAAAATCCAGAGATTGTATGATATTCCTTTTGATATTTCAACAGCTATTGAGTTAAGCGCCATCGAAACGAATGGCACCAAAGAGAGTAAACTTATTGCAATAGGTACTTCAGAAATGATAACGGATGAGTTTTACCGGTCGATGCCAAAAACCATTCAAAAATTAAATAGGAGTAACTTAGTTTGCCCGTCAATTAATTTACATACCAAGGAGCATTCAATATACTATTTTTCAATGTGTATGTCAAAAGATGGTTTTAAAAATTTATTTAGCCTGACCAAATAACATAAACAAATAAAATCAAACGTCAATGTCTCTCTTTAAATCTCCAATTGTTCTCATAACTTTTAAAAAGCATTCCGCTTTAGAAGAGATTTTAACAGTCATTTCGAGCTATAATCCACCGAAATTATATATTTTTCAGGACAAAGCTGAATCGGAGGAAGATTTCATTCTTACAGAGAAAGTAAACAATATAATTCAAAACTTCAATTTTAATTACCCCATTGAGTTCATCCGGCATAAAACCCCATTAAAGTTAAATAAAGCTGTAAAAAATGCGCTGGACTATTGTTTTGATATTGAAGAGAAACTAATTATATTGGAGGACGACATTGTCCCTACGGATTCATTTTTTAATTTTTGTAATCATTTGTTAGTTAAATATGACGGATCGTCGGAAATTGGTTGTATTAATGGATGTAATCTAGAAGCTGTAAGGGTTGAAAACAAGTACTTCTTAAGCGACATCTCGTTTCCATACTGGGGATGGGCGAGCTGGAGAGATAAGTGGGCTAAATTCAGTTTGGATAATTATTATTGGGAACATGATAAAAACAAAATAGTAAAGTCTATATTCAAAGAGAATCAAAAATTCTTTCAAGATATTTTTGATGGAAATGCAAGGTCATTAAATGTATGGGACCTACAATGGAATGTTTCTTTAATAGCCAATGGATATAAGACACTAATTCCTGCTGTGAATTTAATTGAAAACAAAGGTTTTGAAAAAGATGCCCTATCAACCAATTACAATAACTCTCAATTTAAAGAAATGAAAAGTCATAGCATAGATGTAAATACGCTAAGTAGAAAAAAATATTTAACGAATAGTTTTAGAAGAAAATACGAAAAAAAAATTCGAGCATTTGTTTTAGAAGTTCAAGATAACCTTAATAATGACTCAAGCAAAAAATTTGAGGTATGAGATTATCATAAGGTCACATCGCAGATATCAGCAGTAAAAAGACAAACGGTTTTAAGAAAAAAATCTCTAAATTCAATAATGTTATTGGTGTTTATTGATATTATTTATTATTAGTTTTTCCCTATATTTGAACTTCACAATTATATCTATTTTTAAGTTATGCAAGATGTAAGTCAGATTTAAATTCTTCTTGAAAGATAAACAGATAATTATTTTATTAGCTTAATTTGAAAGCTATTTTGTTGTGGAAGTTACAAAAAGTAATTTTTAATAGATTAATTAATAATGTAAAAGAAATTTTTTCATGGTTCGTAAAAGCGGCTTCCAAAGATATGCGTCATTCTATGGAGCAAGTAAATTCCAGCGTTTCAAATATGAATATTAATTATAATCACAACAGAACTGACACATTGTCAAGATTAATAAAGCGATAAAATACAATATTATGTTTTAAGGAATACTATTTTATTTACGCACTTTTTTATTAAAAATCATGTTTAGCAAAGTAATAAAGAAAATAAAAGAAATTTTTTATTCAGTTCAAGAATCTAGTTGTGAAGATGACTACACTACTTCTGATGAAATATATTTCGATTCCTCAAAATTTTATGATAAAGATGATTTAGTGTTTTTTAAAAGAATGAATGCATATGGTGCCTTTAAATATCCAATTGTCAAGAAACTTTTTAATAATGACAATGCTGATATTGGAGTTTCTACTGTTGCATTGGACATTAATAGTATTTATTTTTCTAAAGACGAAGAAATACATAAGCTAAATAAAAAAGCAGCGATTAATCACTTGACTTTTTTGTCCACTAAATTGCAATATTTAGATAATGAATATACTTTAATGCTTTTCACCAAGTTCCTTTCAAATCTGCCCAAAAACAGAACTGTTGATCTAGTGGATTATTTAATAAATCCAATTGTATTAATTAACATATTGAAGGAATATGATCTTCTTGAATCTATTTTTGATGAATTGAATCCTGAAAGCAGTCAATTTTCATTTGATTATGCTATTACTACAATTAGAGATTTTTTTGAAGATACAGATAGATTGCAAATTGTGGTAAAAAACTACTTGGAGAATGGCGGTATCTTACCAGAAAAAATGTTGGCTTTTTTAGAAGATTTGACAACTGAAGATAAAATTGAGAGGAGTCATTTACCTAATTTTTTTAGATCAATCATTTTTGTTGCAGTTGAAACAACAGCCAGTTTCATCAGCTCGTTTATTTATGTCATTTTCACAAAATATCCTTCAATAGTAAAAGAGAAAGATAGTCAAAGGCTTTATAAGATTGCAAATGAAGTACTTAGAATTTACCCATCAGTGCCATGTATCTTTAGAACAATTTGGAAAGACACAGTTTTTTCGGGAATTGCATTGAAAAAAGGATCTATGCTGATGCTTTTTGTTGGTGCTGCCAATCTGGATTCTGAATATTTCGAGGATCCATACCAAATTAAAGAAGACCGTCTAAACAAGCACTTATCCTTTGGAGGTGGTTCTTATACCTGTATCGGTAGATTTGCTAGTTTTAGAATGACGATGAATATGGTTGATTATTTGGCTCCACATTTAGAAAAAATTTCATTTGTAGACGAAAATCCACAACATTATTTTCAAAATGCCATACTTAAACTTCCATTAAATATTGTTTATCATGATAAATAAAAAACTTATAGACAGTAATATTCAAACGCTCTTAGAATATCTTGAAAGTATTCAAAATAAAGACGGTGGTTTCGATAGGATGCAAATTTTGTCTAGTGTTAATTTACAGGAACATTGGCTTCTTAGCAACGCTGATACGCATTTTGACACTGCTATCCCTTTAGTTCCACTTTGTTTTATGAGCGATAGTAAATCGGCAAAAATTATTCACAATGGGATTAAAAAAATTAAAAAAAGAAATTTAGATAATTTTCTTTGGTCATGGGCAGATTCTGAACCAGTACCTTTTTGTACTGATGATACTTCTTTTTGTTCTTATGTTTTGGAAAAAAATGGATATGAAATAGATAATAAAAAGTTTTTGAATGAATTTATAGATGAAAATCAGCATTATTTGTTTTTTATTTTGCCAAAAAAAAAATCTAAAAATATTCCTTTCTTTACGTTCATAAAGTTAATGATACTGAGGAAAAAAATTATGAATTCAATTTATTTTTTAGATGATAAAATGATAGAAAACGACCATGAATTTTCAAGTACTTGTATTAATTTACTCTACGTTAATAAAATGGAATCAAATATTAATGTGTGGGATAAAATTAAAATGCAATTTAATTCTGGCAATATAGACTATACATATTACATTGATATTTATCACTCTTTTTATCATTATGCACGATTATGTTATTATGGAAATCATCCAGATTTATTGCCTGAAACCGACCGATTAAATTATTATATTGATCAATTATATAGAGGATTAGGGGAAATTTCAAATTCGCCCAGATATTTTTTGTTTGCGAATTCATTACTTTTTCTTAATGTTAGCATTGAATCACACTTTGAATTAGTAAATCAATGTTTTGAAATGTTAAAAATGGAAGAATATAAAAATCACGTAGCGTATTATTCTAGTCACAACCTTAGACCTTTGAAATCAAATCAAGAAAAGCCTTTCATTTACTTCGGATCATCAGCAGTTAATTGTTCACTTCATATAGAATTTTTAAACATTTATCGAAAAAGAAAATTTGGGTCTTATTATTCAAATAATTCTTGATGGCCTATTTCATTTATTAATCATTATGATTAAAGTAGTTAAATCAACCGCTAGTAAACTGAGTTTTTTCTGTTATTCTCCTAGTATTTACAATTGTCAATTTAGTTTTTTACCATTTGTTACTGGTTCAAATTATTTATGGGTACTTTTTTTAATATTCCTTTAGAAGGACAAACCCAATTTATTATTTACCTATTCTTTAATAGATTTTGCATCACTTGAGTTTTTTACAAACGAATCATTTGATACTGAGTCAGATAAAAAGGGTAGGAAGAAGAACACAAAAGTACGCCATTGTCGTTCGATCAAGGACGAAGGAGTGAGCCTGACGGACGAGAGATTTTCAAGTACGTGCGTGAATTTGCTTAATATCTTCAAGATGGAGGCCATTGATGCATTTGGAAAACTATTCAAAAAATTTTCAATAAAGGCAAATTTCTTCGCCAGCAACTTGAATACCGATGTGCAAGTTGAAACGGGATAGTCGTATACTTATTTTAGTCCATCTGCAATTACACGTTCGCCTTACATTTAATTCTTAACTTTGTACAAATTGAGATTTTTTGGTTCTCATTTTAGTTAATTTGTCTTATAATGAACCATGTAACTAAATTATTTAAATTCAAAAATTGGTGGGCTCCAAAGATTGGTACTGGGGTTTTTACATGGTTTTTATTTAAGATTTATTTTAGATTTAATCAGGATTTGATATTTGAAAAATCGCATTGGTTGGTTTTTGTTATACTTGTTTTGTTGGCTTTTTTCGGTCATTTGGTAAATGATATATCAGATTTAAAGCAAGATATTCAAGTCGGGAAAGAAAATATTTGGAATATAATAAATCCAAAATTCAGTCTGCTTATTCTAATTGTACTCTCATTTATTTCAATTGCGTTTGCTAGTCTGGTTTCTAGTCAACTTATTGTGTTAATTTTCATTCAAATTACATTGAATTTATTATACTCGGTTCGTCCTCTCAGATTTAAGGAAAGGGGTTGGCTGTCAATTATTATCACTGGTTTTTATGAGAGGACTTTGCCATATTTGATTATAGTGGTATCGCTAAATATTATGATTGAATTCAATTTTAGAAATTTACTTTTTATAATTTCATATTTCCTTTGGGCTTATTTATGGGAATGCCGAAATTATATCAATGGTCAACTGAAAGATAGAGAAAATGATCTTCATGCTGGTTCAAACACTTTGGCAGTAGTTGTCGAACGTGAAAAATTGGTCACTTTCAAAAGGTATTTGTTTTTTTTAGAATTCTTGATGGTAGCGTCATGGCTTTTTGCTTTTTCCCTCCATAATAGTTTGTTCTTTTTCATCTTTTTTGGAGTCTTATCTTTTATTGTTTTGACTCATTTTCATGTCATTAATAACTTATTTTATGTCAAAAAGTTGGAATCTTTTTTAGACTTTATGTACACGCATGCGTGGCTTTCAGCCATGATGATAGCTTCTATGATGATTTTACTGGAAACCAATTTTTTCTTTAACATCACACTTCTTCTTTTGTTTACAAGTAGTTATACCATAGAAATTGTTAAATTTGTATATCGTAGGATATTTTTTGTTATTTCCTTTGTTGTTAATCAAACGATATACTATTTTAGAAAAATCTTTCCAAAGAACTAATTGATACTACAAGAATGAAAAAAATTGTTGTTTGCGGTGCAGGCGGTTTCATCGGGTCACATCTTGTAAAAAGATTAAAGAAGCAAGGACACTATGTAATTGGTGCTGATCTAAAGTTACCCGATTTTTCAGAAACGATGGCTGATGAATTTCACATTGGTGATTTAAGAAATAGCGTTTTTGTGCAGCAAATAATTCCTGAGCTATGTGATGAGTTATACCAATTGGCAGCTGATATGGGCGGAGCAGGATATATTTTTTCTGGTGATCACGATGCCGATGTAATGCATAATTCAGCTCAAATCAATCTGAATATTGCTCAGATAAGCGTTAATAAAAAAGTGAAAAAGATTTTTTATTCTTCTTCAGCGTGTATATATCCAGAATACAACCAAGTTGATCCGCTAAATCCTAAATGTGATGAGGATTCTGCTTATCCTGCGCAACCGGATAGTGAATATGGTTGGGAGAAATTATTTAGTGAAAGACTTTACCTTTCATTTCGTAGAAATTACGGTTTAGACGTAAAAATTGCTCGTTTTCATAACATTTATGGTGAAGAAAGCGCTTGGAATAATGGTAAAGAAAAAGCACCTGCAGCCTTGTGTCGAAAAATCGCTCAAGCCCAAAAAACTGATTCAATTGAAATTTGGGGAGATGGGATGCAGACACGTTCATTTCTTTACATTGATGATTGTTTAGATGCAGTGGATAATTTGATGCATTCTGAATTTTCAGGTCCTTTTAATATTGGTTCTGAAGAGATGATTAGTATTAAAGATTTTGCATATTTAATTGCTGATATTGCTAATAAATCCATTAGTATAGTTTCTGTTGCTGGTCCGCAAGGAGTGAGAGGGCGATCTTCGGACAATCAACAAGTAGAAAAATACTTAAACTGGAAACCAAAATACAATTTGACGGAGGGAACAAAAAAAATGTATTATTGGGTGAAAATGCTAGTTAATGAAGATAGAAAATAGCAATCATTTTGAATTATCATTTGTTATTGCTGGGAGAAATGATAATTATGGTGGAAATTTTAAGATCCGTCTCGAACTATGTATTCAAAGACTTTATCGGCAACTGACTCTTTTCAATATGCAAAGTGAGTTGATTTTTGTGAACTACAATCCACTTCCAGTTCCAGCAATCGAGGACTTTATTAAATGGCCTATTTCTAGCGATATAGTTCAAGTGAGAATCATTCATGTTCCAAACCAACAGCACATTCGTTTCATAGAAGGAAACAACATTGATGAGGTTCCAATGATTGAATACCTAGCAAAGAATATCGGAATTAGAAGGGCTCGAGGAAAATTCATTGCTTGCATTAATCCCGATATCATTTTTCCTGATGAATTTATTTGTGGTTTAAAGAGTTTAAAATCACATTTTTATTATAGAGCAAATCGGTTGGATTTTTTGCAAATTCAGGAGGATTTGGATGAATTTCAACTGTTTAAGTTCGCAAAGCAAAATACCATTGCAATTTGGATGAAGGGAATGGTATTTAAGTTTTCTCCTCGCTCCACATCTAATTGGATGTTTGTTAAATTTAAATTGTTGAGAAATTTGTTTGTTTTGAAATATGAATTTATTCGATTTTTTAATTTCCTTTGGAGTCATCCTTTGCATTTTAAGGCAGAAAACAAGTTTCATTGCAATGTAAGTGGCGATTTTATTTGCATGACAAGTGGTGATTTTTATAAGTTGAGAGGATTTTATGAAGCTGCACCTATTGCATTGCATATTGATGCACTTTTTGTCGTTCAAGCTGCAGCTTTCGGTCTAACAGAAAAGATTGTTAACTATCCAATCTATCACCAAGACCATGAAAGGAGATATACATCTGATAGAAGAAACGAAATTGAAGATAAAGCCTATGAGTTTTTTCAAAAAGAATCAGAACAAATGGTATTAAAAAGTCAGTCAAAATTATATAATAATGATAGTTGGGGATTAAATGGTGTACAATTATATGAGCAAATTATCTGAGGAAAATATTTACTTATCAATTGTTGTTGCAAGCAGAAATGACAATCATGGGGGAGATATGCTAAAGCGGATGAGCACCTTTATGAATAGCGTGTTTCATTGGTCAACAAAGAAATCTTTTTTGGTAGAATTAATTATTGTTGAGTGGAATCCTCCAGAAAATAGAAAGTTATTAAAGGATGAACTACCAAAACCAACAGACAAGTTTACGCAACTTAAGTATATAGTTGTTCCAAGGGAGATTCATTCTACCTACAAAAATAGTGCTGTCATTCCTTTGTATCAAATGATTGCAAAAAATGTAGGAATTGCTAGAGCGAAAGGAGAATTTATTCTCTGTACTAATATTGATATCATTTTTTCTAAGGAAAATTTTGAATTCTTAGCCGAGAAAAAATTAAAAAAGGGATTTTATTATCGTGCAAATAGGGTAGATGTTCATAAAGAAATTATGTCCGAAATTGATACCGAGCCCCAGCTTTTATTTGCAAAAAAGAAGGAAAATGTGATCAAACGAATGGGGAAGACACAAGGATACGAATCGCTTCATTTACCTGCTTTTTTTTACAATTTTCCAAGGTTTTGTCGTTTGCTGAATTCCTTTTTAATTTTTACATGGAAAAAAACCCATAAAGGGCAGTTTGCTCATTTTGCTGTTGATTTTGATGCTTGTGGTGACTACACATTAATGGCTAAATCTGATTGGGAAAAAATTCAAGGTTATGTTGAACTTGATATGTATTCAATTCATATCGATAGTATGGCTTTGTGGTCAGCACATGCAGTTGGAAT
Organism: Crocinitomicaceae bacterium; assembly: GCA_044361165.1. GTDB lineage: Bacteria > Bacteroidota > Bacteroidia > Flavobacteriales_D > Crocinitomicaceae > JAQVCM01. The sequence goes on from JBIKJE010000027.1 coordinate 23,446, forward strand.
TAAACAGTATATTTTCCCATTCTTAGCACCAGTCTACCATATTGATCATGAAGACGGATGGGAATCAAAAGATGCTGTCAAAACAATCAAATTTTTGGAAAGTAAACCTTGTTTAGATTACAGTATTGTGCACAAGGCAGGATTACAAATAATAAAACAGAAAAAACCTTGGAATATTAATGATGAAAATTGGGGAATGAAAAATATTGTACTTGATGAATATTCATTCTAAAATATTTAAAAATGAATAAAATAGGAGTTGTTGGTATCGGTAGATTGGGTTTGTGCTTTGCATTAAATGCAGAAGACGTAGGGTATGAAGTATATGGAATTGACGTTGATGAAAATCTGGTAAAACGATTGAAAGCAAAGCAATTAATTACATCTGAGCCTTCTGTTTCCGATTATTTAAAGAAGTCAACTCGTTTTTTTCCTACAACTTCCTATGAAATCATAATTCACCAAGATATAAAGTTCATTTATATAATGGTGCCAACTCCATCCGAAATTGATGGTGCTTTTTCACATAATTATATAGACGATTGCATAAACAAAATATTGGCTTTAGGTATTCCGAAAGATAAAAAACATTTGGTTATTGGTTCAACTACTATGCCTGGTTATTGCGAAAAGTTGGCAGAGAAATTAGTAGATTTTAATTATACGGTCTCCTACAATCCTGAGTTTATTGCGCAAGGTTCTATTATTCATGATCAGCAATATCCAGATCAAATTTTGATTGGGGAAGGAGATACAAATACAACAGCTAAACTAAGGGAAATTTATTCCAAAATTTGTCGTTCATCTCCTGAATTTTTAGTAATGGATAGGACTAGCGCAGAAATCACCAAGCTGGCAACTAATTGCTTTTTGACCATGAAGATCTCGTTTGCAAATGCAATTGGAGATTTAAGCACAAAAATGGATGCAAATCCCGATTTAGTGCTGAACGCCATTGGTTCTGACTCCAGAATTGGGAAAAAATATTTGAAATATGGTTATGGATTTGGAGGACCCTGTTTTCCGCGAGATAATCAAGCACTTCAATTTGCCGCAAAAAAAGCCGAGTATCCACTTATGCTCTCTGAGTCTACAGTGCAAGTGAATCAATTACATTTAGAATTTCAATTTCAAAAATTGATGAAAAAAGATCTCGACGTGTATTATTTTGAGAGTGTTACTTACAAACCGTCTACTGATATTTTGGAAGAATCTCAGCAACTACTTTTAGCTGTTAAATTGGTTGAGGCAGGTAAAAGAGTAATGATAAAAAATAATCTTCACGTTCAACATATTTTAGAAGAAAAATATCCAAATTATTTTGAATTTTCAGATTTATGAGGAATAAAGTAAATAAAGGTAAATCGACAGAAACTAAGCAAATTTCTATGTTTTCCATTAAGAGTCTTTTTTGGATCATAGGTCTTGTCGCTTTTTTCGTTTTTGCCAATTCAATTTCAAATGGCTACAATTTAGACGATGAATTGGTTACTAATAATCATCCATTGACTTCTCGCGGATTGGAAGCGGTTGGAGATATTTTCACTTCTCCATATTACTCAGATGAAATGGGATATGCCTATGGTTATCGACCAATGGTGCATCTTTCTTTTGCGATTGAACATCAGTTCTTTGGCGAAAAAGCCAGTGTCAGCCACTTTTTTAATGTGGTTTTATTTGCTTTATCAGCCATGTTTTTCTTTAAATTCTTGCTAAAAATGGCTGGGGAAAAGCAACTGCTTTTTGCCCTCTTATCAACTTTTCTTTTTATAGTGCATCCTATTCATACCGAGGTGGTTGATAGCATTAAGAATCGCGATGAGCTACTGGCGTTTTTATTTGTGATTTTGTGTGGTCTGTCCATGTTGAGTTATATGAAAGAAAATAGGTTTAAATATTTGATTTTCATATTTTCATATTTTGCACTAGCCATGTTGTCTAAGAAAAGTGTTTTTCCAATGGTATTTGTCTTACCAATGTTAATGCTTTTAACATGTGATATCAGTTGGCGGAATTTGCTTTTAATTGTCGGCGTTTTAATTTTTCCAGGTGCGATTATTGCAGGTGAATTATCTTCAATCAAAACTTTGATTTTCATATTTTTACCTTTAGGTTTTGTTTTGGTTATGTATTTTTTTAAAAAATATCTACTGGCTCTTCCTGATTTTTCATGGAAATTGGCATTATCCAAACCTATTTTTCCTTTTACCCTAGTCATTTTAAGCGCTATTTGCGCTGTCTATTTTAATCAATTTTATTGGACGATTCTTTCGCTGCTTTTTGGTGTTTGGGCATTAAAAACAGAAACAAAGTGGGCGGTTTTTTTAGTGACATTTATTTTAGTAATATTTGATTGTAGATTTCAATTGAATCATTTTTCTTTGATTGCTTTTTTCATTAGTTCTTCCTATTCTTACAGGATTTATTTTGATGTCAAACAATTTCATTTTGGTATTTTATTAACAATTTTAATTATTTGTTATTTTTTGATTTTCAACCATTCGTTGTCCCATATTGGAACGTTGTCAGCTATTCTTTTATTTTCTTTTTTATTGGTTTGGAAGCCAATTTTTAGTTTGGTTTTTGCTTTGCTAGTTTTATTGGTGACAGCTGTTTTTTTTAAGTTGGAAGGTTTTATACCTTTTTCCTTTTTAGCCGTAACCCTCGGTTATTTTTTATCTAAATCACGGATCAAAATCAATATATACGGTGCACAATTGATATTCTTGTTGGCAATTCTCTTCGCTCAATTTGCTATCTCCAATCATGTTTTCACAAACTTTAACCAGCCTCAAAAAACACTTAATTTAAAAGAATTTTCAAGGCAATATATAAATGTGCAGTCCCAAAATGCAATTCCCAAAGAAGGTCGTTTTTTAGAGTATATCGAAAATACTTTAGTCGCACCTCATTCCACTTCTCAAACCATTGGAACAGGAGCTCAAACCTTGGGGGAATATCTCAAGTTAATGGTTTTTCCCGACGAACTTTCATTCTATTATGGTTATTCCAAAACTTCAACTGTAGACTTAAAAAATCCTTGGGTTTGGGTGTCAGTTTTTAGCCATTTATTCCTAGTTTTCTTGGCTTTTTGGCAAATTAAAAAAAGACCACTTATTACCATTGGAATTGCTTGGTATTTATTGTCCATATTACTTTTCAGTAATTGGATAGAATTAGTCGCAGGTATGGTGGGTGAACGCTTGGCTTTCACTGCATCTGCTGGCTTTTGTATTTTCTTTGTTGCTTTGATGTTTTGGATAAAACCCTCCTTAAATTTTAAAAAGCCCAGTTGGTTTGAGTTTGTCATTGGTATGCTTTTCGTTTTTTTTATGGTAAAAACAATTTCAAGAAACAATCAATGGTATAATCATATATCCTTAATGAAAAATGACATTCATCATCTTTCAAATTCTGCTCAAGCAAATAATTTGTACGCATCCAATTTAATGAAGTATGCTTCGCTCGACAATTCCCTGTCAGAAACTGAAAAAATTGCCTATCAAAAGGAAGCCACGATACATTTCAAAAGGTCTGTGGCTATTTTTCCCTATTTTTTCAATACGCAGTTCGATAAGGCACGTGCTTCCATTATTGTTGGAGATACAGTTTCCGCCATTGATGGATATCAAAACGCCATTCAAATTGACCCTACTTTTTCTGATCCTTATTTTTATTTGTTGAATATTTTTGCCCTTCAAAAAGCAGAAAAACCTTACCTAAAATTGGCAAAATTATTAGGTACAAATTACAGTAATTTCAAGTTGGTTGACGACCGAAATAAGGCATCTCTTTTATTGAAAGATACTAGCAATTTGATTGCGTCTTTTAAAACGCAAAAAGCAGCAGTTAAAAGCTTGTTAAATAATTCGTTGGATTCAGAAGCCTACTTTGATTTGTTGTCAGTTTATGCACAACAAAATAGAGGAAAAGAGTACCTTAACACGGCCAAAGAATTGTCTCGAATTTACAACAAGTCTGACCTCTACGAAGCCCTCGCAAAAGGCTATTTCATGACCAACCAAATCGACAGTGCCATCTACGTGTTAAAGCAGGGAATTCTGCTTCATCCCAATGTCCAAAGTTTAAAAGATAACCTAAAAGAAGTAGAAAAATTTAGATAGTTTTTGCTGGTTATAATTTTACGTTTATTTCACAAATAAAAACGAATGTGTTATATTTTTAACATCAGAATTTTTCTCTAATACATCATTTGCTAATTCAAAACCGCTAAATATTCATGAAGAAATGTAGTTTACAAAATTTATGCATTTTTAAGACATATTGAAGTGGCAATAATTTTTTGTTTTACACTTAATTTTAATGTAATATTGAAAGGTGTTTTTACTTCATAGTGAAAACTGCACTAAAGGATTGTGTGCTTGAAAAAGCACTTTGATTTTACTACACTATTTGATTATGTCAAGAATTAATTTTAATACCACGAATACTGCTGATATCATGGAAACAAAACATTTACTTTTCGAAAATCAATCTAATAAATTGATTGATTCCAAGACGAAGAAGCAATTTCATAGGATTTTGTCGATTGGTAAAGGCTATGGTGCCTTTAGAAGTTTACTAGTGCTTTTGCTATTTTTTGCTTTAGGAAGTAATCAGTCTTTAGATGCACAAGTATCAGCTTACACAAAAAGTAATACGGCTGGTACATACACGGCTCACAGTGGAACTATTATTCGAACTGCAATTGATAATGGTGTTTCTGGTGTAACTGATATTGGTTTTACATTTATGTATGCGGGAACGAGTTTTACCCAGTTTGTTGCCAGTAGTAATGGTTTCATAGTACTTGGTTCAACAGCACCAGCAACCAACAACTATACACCTTTATCAACCTATGCAAATGCAATCGCAGCAGGTTCTAATGATGGTGAAGTAACTGGAAATGTAAGAGTTGAAGTTCAAGGTTCAGCACCTAATAGAGTTTGCAATATTCAATACACCGATTATGATTATGATTATAGTGTTACGACAAGAAGAGGATCTTTTCAAATTCAATTAAAAGAAACATCCAATATCGTTGACATCATTTATACACAGCCAACGGCTACAACCACTACCTTCGCGGTTCGTGTTGGTTTGTCTGGTAATACCACTGCTGATTTTAGTAATTACCAAGGATCTATTGCAAATTGGGCTGGATTAACAAATGGGGCAGCTAATACGAGTACTGTAAATTTTGGTTCCAGTAATAACGGGACGCGAAGCAGGCCAAGTGCGGGAAGAATTTTGAGATGGACACCTACAGTTTCAGTCGCACCCACATCTATCACGGGTACTTCTTCAATTTGTGCTGGAAGTTCAACCACCCTAACTTCTGCAGGAGGAAGTTTGGCAACCGATGCGGTCGATTTATGGTCAACTAGTTCTTGTGTAAATCATGTTTATTTCAATCCATGGAGGGTAAATAATTTTACTGCAGGGGCAAATGCGACAACATTTAATTCTGTTAACGGATTGCTAAATGTTACATCAACCACAGCTGATCCATCTATTCACATGCCAACATTAGGTTCTTTTAATCCAAATACCTATCGTTATGTAAATATTAGGTTTAGGGCCACATCAGTAGCCCAACCAGCTGGAATTGAAATATTTTGGTATAATACGCTTTATACTGGTGCCAATGGAGCACAATTTAAAAACCAAGCTGTTTCGAGTACACAAAATGTATGGACAACCGTATCAATAGACATGTTAACTCCAACTGCTGGAAATTGGTTACATTCAAATGTGACAGGATGGAGGTTTGACTGGGCAACTACTACTGGAGTTACGATGGATATTGATTTTATCTCTTTGTCAGATCAGCCTTTAGTTGGGTCAGGAAGTTCTATTACTGTTACCCCAGCTTCAAATACAACTTATTATACGCACAAAGCTGGTCAGACTAATGTTACTCCTTGTACTAGTCAACTAGTTACAGTTAATCCATTAGCAACAACAGGTACTTTTCAATATGCAAGCGGAAGCACGCAGACTGTTTGTTCAGGAAGCACAATTTCTTGTAACAACGTAACTTCGCCAACCAATGGCGGTGCGGGTACCTTATCTGTTGTTTGGTATTGTGGTGAAGAAACAAGCCCTGGCAATTATGGAAACTGGAAAGAATCTACGCTTGCCGGTGTAAGTGGTACAACTTCAAGTGCCAATTTAAATGCAGCTGCAGGTGGCGGGACGGGAATGAATTTTTCACTTTCTAACTATAATCCATTATCTGATTTTCCTTCTAATACAAAATTCCTTATTATAAGAAGAGCCTACAACAGTAACTGTGGTGTTTGTGTCGGAGGTTGTTTGGATCAATCATTCTATTTAAATTTAAATCCAAATCCAACAATTACACTAGGCTCTGCAGCAGCCGTATGTCCGGGGACAACCTCAAGTACGCTTTCTTATTCTGCAACAACAAGTAGCCCTGATCAATACATGATTGATTTTGATGCAGCAGCAGAAGCAGAAGGATTTGTAGATGTAGCTTACACGGCGTTGCCAGGTAGCCCAATTCCCTTAACAATTCCTGGAGGAGCAGCACCTGCAACATACAACGGAACTGTAAAAGTGAGAGTTTCTGGTACTGGATGTGAAAGTTCAACCAATGCCTTTACTGTGACCATCAATCCAAATCCTACGATTACTTTAAGTGCTGTAAGTTTAGTATGTTCAGGTTCTACTAGTGGAAGTTTGCCATTTAGCGCTACAACTAATAGTCCTAATCAATACAGTATAACTTATGATGCCACTGCCTTGGGTCAAGGTTTTTCAAATGTAGGTTTAACTGCTTTGCCTGCCTCACCTGTTGGTTTGGTAGTGCCTGGTGCAGCAGCAGACGATACTTACAATGCGACTATCACTGTTAAAAACACTTCAACTGGTTGTTTAAGTTCAGCGACTGGTTTTACTATTCCATTAGGACCATGTTTAACACCAACAATGACTACTTTTAGTCCAACAAGTGCTTGTGCACAAAGTGGTACAAGTATTACAGTAACTGGTACAAACCTAACAGGTTCTAGTGTAACCGTTAATGGTGAAAGTGCTTCAGTAACAGCTTCTTCGGGAACAACGATTACTTTTGATTTACCGAATACTGCGTCAGGCACAGGAAACATTGTGGTTACCAATCCTTCTGGTTCAATTTCTTCAAGTACAATTCCTTTGTCATTTACTGTAAATCCATTGCCTACAGTTACTGGTACATTAAGTGCTTGCGTCGGTTCAACATCAACTTTGAGTGGTTCTGCAACTGCTGCAGCTTTAAATCCATGGGTGTCATCAAACACTGGAATTGCAACCGTAACGAGTGGTGGAGTTGTGTCTCCTGTTTCTGAAGGGACAGTAAATATTACTTATACCAATACAAACGGTTGTCAAAGAGTTTCAAGTTTCGCTTCTAATGCAGCACCTGCAATTTCTGTTCAACCTTCAAGTCCTGCTGCAGTTTGTGCAGGTTCTGGAACACCATCATTTACAGTCACTGCTACCGGAACGTCTTTAACCTATCAATGGCAGGAGTTTATCAGCAGTTGGAACAACGTATCCAATGGAGGCGTATATAGCGGAGCTTTGACTTCAACTTTAACAATAACTGCTCCAGGAGCAGGGATGAATAACAATAGATATAGATGTGTAGTAAGCGGAACATGCTCTCCAAGTGCAACATCTGATGGCTTGGCAACTTTGTCTGTTTACACAGCTCCAGCAATTTCTGTTCAACCAGCAAGTCCAGCTTCTGTTTGTAATGGAATTGGAACTAGAACATTTACAGTGACTGCAACTGGAAGTGCTTTGACATATCAATGGCAGGAATTTATCAGCAGTTGGAATAATGTTTCCAATGGTGGTGTATACAGTGGAGCGACAACTGCCAGTTTAACATTGACAAATCCATTGGTTGCAATGAATGGATATAGATATAGATGTGTTGTAAGTAATGGGGTATGCAGTTCTGCAACTACAGATGGTTTGGCAACATTGTCCGTCGCTGCACTTCCAACTATTGGTGGAACTTTAAGTGCATGTATGCTTTCTTCTTCTACTTTGACTGGCTCAGGCACACCAGCTGGTGTTACACCTTGGACTTCTTCTAATACGGGAGTTGCCACTGTGACATCTGGCGGAGTAGTTACTGGTGTTGTCGGTGGTACTTCAACCATAACTTATACAAATAACGTAGGATGTCAAGCTACAGCAACTTTTACAGTAAATGCGAGTACAACTCCAACTTCTGTTACTGCAACTCCAGCATTGGTTTGTAACGGTTTTACTTCTAACTTAAATGCCACTTCAGCTGGTAATAGTATTTTGTGGTATACTGCTCCAAGTGGTGGTACTTTGTTAGGCACAGTGGCAAGTGGTGCAAATTATAATGTAACCCCTCCTATTTCTGCATCAACTGCGTATTATGCGGAAGCAAGGCAAATGGTTGCTGCTGGATCACAAACTTTTAATGCAAATGGTAGCTTCACGGTTCCCGCTGGTGTTTCCACTTTAACAGCTTATACTTGGGGCGGCGGCGGCGGCGGCGGCGGTGCTAGGACTGGTTTTGGTTCTTATGGCTCTGGTGGTGGAGGTGGAGGCGGTTCCATGAAGTCTGGAACATTGACTGTAGCTCCCGCTCAAGTCTATACAGTTACAATTGGCGCTGGAGGAACGGCTGGTAACGGTTCTGGGGGTAATGGAGGAGCAGGTGGTACTACTACCTTCACTGGTGCAGGTGGTACTATATCTACACTTGGCGGCTCTGGCGGTACAGGATGCACTAATTCCGGAGGAAAGGCAGGAGGAGCAGGCGGCACTGGTGGTACCTTTAACGGTGGAGCGGGTGCTAGTGGAAATAGCGGCACTAGCTTTGAACAAGGCGGCGGCGGCGGCGGCGGAGCAGGTAGTGGTGCTGTAGGAGGCAATGCCCCGGCAGCATCTGATGGAACCGGCGGACCGGGAGGAACTGGCGGTGGAGGAACATATGGCGGTGGTAATGGAGGTTCGCACGCACAAGGATTTTCCGGTGGGCGTGCTGGTGTTGCAGGCACTGCGCCTGGCGGAGGCGGTTCAGGTGCTTCAGATTATGATGCTTGGGGTTATGCTGGTGGTGCTGGAGGAGCAGGACGCGTTGTAGTTGAATGGCCAAGCCAACCTTTTGCTGGTAGTTGTCCTTCTGTAAGAGTGCCTGTTATTGTTACAACGACAGCTCCTGTTCCAGGAACTGTAACAGGAGCTCCTGCATCAATAGCAGCAGGTTCAACGGTTACTTATACTGCAACAGGATTCTCTGGAGGTACTTTTTCTAAATTTCAATACCAATGGAACACTACCACTGGCGCGTGGACAGATTGGGGAGTTACAAATCCATTTTCTTGGACTGCTACTGGTGCTGCAGGTAATACACTTTTTGTTAGATCTGCTATCCTTGATATCAACGGTTGTTTTGCTTATTCACCTGCAGTTTCTACATTTATTACGTCTCAATATATTGGAAACACTGCTACTTCTGGTAATACACCAGCTACAGCACCAGCTTGTGGTGGTTGGTCTAGCACTTGGTGTGCTGGAAGTGGTACTTTTACTCCGCTGACATTGGTTCAAGATATTAACTATACTGTTGAAAATACAGGTTCTGGATGTACACCTGCCATGGCAACTGCTTATTTGCAAGCTTGGTATACTGGTGGAACTGATTGTACAGGCTGGGGAGTAATCGGTACTCTTGGTACCAATACGATCTCATTTAACGCTCAGATTTCTGGTGTTCACAGAATCAATGTTTCAAGTAGCGTAAACGTTGATAATAATACAAGTTGTGCCTTTGCTAAAGGATGGGATGGACCTGGAGGTGCTTCTGCAACTTTGAGATATAGACAAAATACAACCGTTTCAAATACAACTTCAAGTGCAGCAATTTGTTTGTCTGACACAAAATCTTTGACTGCTACCTTGGGCGGAGCACACAACAACCCAACAATTAATTGGTCAATTGTAAGTGGTGGTGGAAGTATTTCTGGAACAACTTACACTCCAGCAGTAGCAGGAAGTGTTACACTCAGAGCAACGGTAGGGGTTTGTACAAGTGATGTCACATTTACAGTGAATGGAGACAGAACCATTTCTATAGCATCAGCTGCACCTTTTGTTTGTAATAATGTTGCAATGACCAATGTTACGCATACCACCACGAATGTTACAGGAATTGCGTCGAGCTCTGGTTTACCTCCCGGGGTTTCGGCAAGTTATTCGGCAAACACCATAACAATCGGTGGTATTCCAACGTCAGATGGAGTTTATAGTTACACCATTACTCCAACGGGTTGTGGTACAGCAACTGCAACAGGTACAATTACTGTAATTACAACAGCTGATCCAGCTTCAACGGCCTCAGCATTAGGTGTTACGCTTGTTGCTGGTGATTTGCTTTGGAGTGGAAATTCTTCAACTATTTGGAATTTAAACACCAATTGGTATGCATTTGATGGTACTGAATTTGTTGTACCGACTGGAACACCAGCTTCATCGAGCAGAGTATTTCTATTACCAAGTACTACACCAGGAATATGTGTAAGTAGTGTAAATAATACTACCATTACTGCAGCTGGTTCAGCAATGGATGTTTATGTGGGAGAAGGAGCAACAATGATAATTAATCCAAGTCAAAATTTGGAGGTTTATGGAAATTGGACAAATAATGGAACATTCAATCCAGATGCAAGTGCAACTGTGAAGTTTGTGGGAAGCGGTGCTCAAAGTATAGGCGGTGTTTCAATAACTAACTTTAGTAACTTATTAGTAGACAAAGCAAGTTCTACATTAACTTTGAATACGCCGGCAAATGTTACCAATACATTGACGATGACTGCTGGGAATATTGCTACTACTTCAGTAAATATATTAACCATTGGTGCTTCAACAGCAAGTCCTGGTTCCGTTGCTTGGACAAGTGGCTCTATAGTTGGTCCATTGAGAAGATATTTCTCAAGTACTACAAATGCATCACAAGCCTCTGGTATTTTCCCAGTTGGTTTAAGTACAGTAAATCGCTATGCACAAATTAATTATACTGGAGGATTGACAACTGGTGGTATAATAACTGCAGAATATATAGCTGATGTTTGTCCGGTTGGTTATGCAGGTTTACCAAACTCTGTAGATGGTCAAATGATTCAAAACTATGAAAATGAAGGTTATTGGTCAATTACTCCGTCAGGTGGCAATTTGAATTCAGCAACTTATTCATTGATTTTAAGAGGAAATACATTGAGTACAGTAACTTCTGTTGCTGATATGTCTAAATTGAGAATCATTAAATCTTCTGGGCCAGCACATACTAGTTGGGATAATGGAGGAATCGGAAGTAATACAGGAGCAACTGGTGGTGTATCAGATTTTACAATTGCTAACACTGGCATGACAGGATTCAGTTTCTTCAACATTGGTTCTGGAAATGCAAATCCTTTGCCAGTAACAATGCTTGATTTCGCTGCCAATTGCAATGAAAAATTTCAAGTGGATGTGAATTGGACAACAGCAAGTGAGCAAAACTCTGAATCTTTCATCATTGAAAGAAGCCGAGATTTGACCGCATGGGAATATGTTTCAACAGTGAATGCTGCAGGAAATTCAAACTACAATATTGATTACTCAACTGTAGATACAGATCCTTTCGGAGGAGTTTCTTACTACCGTATGGTGCAAGTTGACAACAACGGTGTCGAAACAATTTATGGACCAATAAGTGTTTCTTGTGTTGATGAGACTAATAGTATGATCGTTTTCCCAAATCCAACAAAAGGAGATTTTATTGTTGAAATTTCTTCAAATGAAGATTTAAGTGATTCTCAATTGATAATAACTGATTTGTCTGGGAAAGTAATTTCAACTAGAATTATCAATGTTTTACAAGGTAAAACACAAGCAATTTTTGAAAATCAAGAGTTGCAATTAGGAACATACATTATTCAATTAAAATCATCCAATCACAATATCCAACCGGTAAGGGTTGTTGTGAATTAACAAATAAGTAAATAAACAAACAATTTGAAAATCCCATTCTTGATGAGTGGGATTTTTTTTGCCAAGTTTTTTGATTTCTGTTGTTTATCCCATGGTGCCGATATGCACCATATATGGAATAAAAATTCCACCAAACAAGACCTTTGGTGCCGGGAGGTACCAAATATGGGTAAAAAACTCAACCACTCACGACCCCTAGTGCCGGTAGGTACCAAACCTTTTCTCCGATCCACTCCCCAAAAAGTCGAATCTTTTCAAATCCTTACATCCGTGGCAAACCTTTTTTTCTAGCCACCCACGCACCAATTTTTGTACAACCCTTGGTGCCGTTGTTACCATATTTGGGTAAAACAACTCCACCAAACAAGACCTTTGGTGCCAGCAGGTACCAAATATGGGTAAAAAACTCAACCAAACACGACCCCTGGTGCCGGTAGGTACCAAACCTTTTCTCCAATCCAATCCCCAAAAAGTCGAATCTTTTCTAATCAGTGCATCTGTGGCAAACCTTTTCTCCGATCCACTCCCCAAAAAGTCGAATCTTATCAAATCCGTGCATCCGTGGCGAACCTTTTTTTCTAGCCACTCACGCACCATTTTTTG
>JBIKJE010000028.1:0-35783 GCA_044361165.1 Crocinitomicaceae bacterium
CTTTGATTAATCCATGTTTTTCGATAGACTTTTTAGTGATTTCGGAGCAACTTATTTCGTAAGTACAACTTGCTGAAATTTGTTCAGAAAGCACATTTTGGTAGGTGTACATTAAACCTGCAGCCAAATAAGTCAAAGGATTTAGTTTGGTGGTGATTTTTGCAGATTCTAAGTTCAAAATTTTACGTTTTGGTTTTTCCTTCGTTTGATAAGGTGCCAAAACGGTGTTTGTAATTTTCTTAGAAACTTTATTCGCATTTTCGACTTGCGAGAATCCAACGTTCACCCAAAGCACAATCATCAAACCCAAAGCAGATTTCATCGAGACATTGCGCAAAAAGGATTTGTTTTGATTCATTGTGGTTCAAAAATAACTTTTTTTTTCAAGACATCAGATATTAGCCAATAGAACCGTTGCAAAGCAACAGTCAAACTCGATAATTACGAAGATTTCTATACTTTAAAATAAAATTTAAAATGCAAAAATAATCTTCAGACAAAAGACAATAAGATATCAGTATTCTACGACAGTTTTGATGCTTTTTAAATTTAAGATTCAATTCAAAATTTTGCAAAAATCAAACGTCTTAAAATCCTAACATCTTAAAATCTTAACATCTATTCAACCAAAATCAAAAATAAATCCATATCTTTGCCCCGTCAATAATGACTACATAATAAACATTAATTAATTTTAGCATGTATTTAGCACCAGAAAACAAAACTGCAATCTTCGAAAAACACGGAGGATCAGCAACAAACACTGGGTCTGCAGAAGGTCAGATCGCTTTGTTTACTTACAGAATTTCTCACTTAACTGAGCACTTGAAGAAAAATCGTCACGATTACGTTACGCAAAGATCTCTTCAATTATTAGTAGGTAAAAGAAGAAGTTTGTTGGATTACTTGAAGAAAAAAGAAATTTCAAGATACCGTGCAATTGTTAAAGAACTTGGCTTACGTCGTTAATAACTTTGGCACAAAAAGAACAGGAGAGGCAATCGAAGTAATTCGTTTGCCTTTTCTATTTTTTAAAAGACACTAGAGGAAAGACATTAGAAGAAAGACATTAGACAGAAGACAATAGATGTAAGACAGTCTAATTTCTCAATTCTAAAAAACAGACAACAGGCACCAGACAAAAAGTCTAATGTCTATGGTCTAACGTATCAAGTCTAAAAAAAAATGTAATAATACAAATATGAACATAGGAACAAAAAGGTCCATCACTACCGGAGGAAAAGAAATCTCCATCGAGACAGGCAAGTTGGCAAAACAAGCTGACGGCTCCGTAGTGTTACAAATGGGCAACACCGTGATGTTGGCAACTGTGGTTGCTGCTCCGGAAGCGAAAGATGGAGTAGATTTTTTACCGTTAACGGTAGACTACAAAGAGAAATTTGCTGCTGCAGGTAAAATCCCTGGTGGATTCTTCCGCAGAGAAGCAAGACCTTCAGATGGTGAAGTTTTAATCATGCGTTTGGTTGACCGCGCGTTGCGTCCACTTTTCCCAGATGATTACCATGCTGAAGTACAATTGATGATTCAATTGTTGGCTTATGATGGCGAACACCAACCAGATGCGTTGTGTGGTTTGGCTGCGTCTGCTGCAATTGCGGTTTCAAACATTCCGTTCAACGGGCCAATGTCTGAAGTACGTGTTGGTCGTGTAAACGGCGAATATGTCATCAACCCAACAGTTTCTGAAATGAAAGAATCTGACATCGATATTATGATTGCTGGTACAATCAAAGACATCGTGATGTTAGAGGGTGAAATGAAAGAAATCTCTGAATTGGAAATGGTTGAAGTGATTAAAATCGCTCACGCTGCAATTATCGAACAATGTCAATTCCAATTGGAATTAGCTGCGTTGATTCCAGCTGCAAATCCAAAAAGAGAATACTCTCACGAAACACACAACGAAGATATCAAAGCGCGTGTTTACGAATTCTGCATGGAAAAATGTAGAGAAATTGCACGTCAAGGAATTGCTTCTAAAGCTACTAGAACTGAATTGTTCAACGCTGTGAAAGACGAATTCAAAGCAACTTTGTCTGAAGAAGAATTGGCTGAAGTGAGCGGTTTTATTTCAGTTTACTTCTCTGAAGTGAAAAAGAAAGCGGTTCGTCATGTCATGTTGCACGAAGGAAAACGTTTAGATGGTCGTAAATTCGACGAAATTCGACCAATTTGGGCAGAAGTTGATTATTTACCAATGGTTCACGGTTCTGCTGTGTTTACACGTGGTGAAACGCAATCATTGACAACTTTGACTTTAGGTGGTAAAATGGATGAGCAATTGTTGGACGGAGTTACTTTCCGTGGAACAGAAAAATTCATGTTACACTACAATTTCCCACCATTTTCAACAGGAGAAGCGAAACCATTGCGTGGAACTTCAAGACGTGAAGTTGGTCACGGAAACTTGGCATTGAGAGCATTGAAAAATGTACTTCCTGATGACAATGCATATACAATCCGTTTGGTTTCTGAAATTTTAGAATCTAACGGTTCATCTTCCATGGCAACCGTTTGCGCGGGAACTTTGGCTTTGATGGACGGAGGTGTTCAAATCAAAGCGCCAGTTTCTGGTATCGCAATGGGATTGATCGCTGACGATGGTAAATTTGTTGTATTGTCTGACATCTTGGGTGATGAAGATCACTTGGGTGACATGGATTTCAAAGTTACTGGTACTTCAAAAGGTATCACAGCTTGTCAAATGGACATCAAAGTAGATGGTTTACCATACGAAGTATTGATTCAAGCATTGGAACAAGCGAGAGCAGGACGTTTACACATTTTGAACAAAATTGTTGAAACGATTGCAGTTCCAAATCCTGAATTCAAACCACAAACTCCAAGAATCGAAGCGTTTAACGTTCCGAATGAAATGATTGGTGCAATTATCGGACCTGGTGGAAAAATCATCCAAGCGATGCAAAAAGAAACCAATACAGTAATCACAATTGAAGAATTGGAAGGTGGACAAGGAAGAGTTCAAGTTATGTCTAACAATGCGGAAGACATGAATGCAGCTGTTACGAGAATCAAGCAAATTGCTTTCCCTCCAACAGTTGAGGCTGGTGTTGAATACGAAGGAAAAATTAAATCATTACAAGCTTACGGATGTTTCGTTGAGATTCTTCCAGGAGTAGACGGTTTGATACACATTTCAGAATTCAACTGGGACAAAATCGCTAAAATGGAAGATGTTTGCAAAGAAGGCGACATGGTTCGTTTCAAAGTGATGGGTAAAGACGAAAAAACGAAGAAATGGAAACTTTCTCGTAAAGTTTTGTTGCCAAGACCAGAGAAGAAAGAAGCGTAAGGAGACGAAAGATATTAGACAATAGACCAAAGACAGTAGACTTAAAATTTTCTTAGTTTTTGGATTTATTTGAAGATTTGCGGAGAATTTGAAGCGGTCTCGTCTTAGTATCTTAGAATCTTAAAGTCATAAACTCTATAAATAATCCTCGTTCAATTTTGAGCGGGGATTTTTTTGTGAATTGATTTTGGAAGGATTTTTAGGCTGTTTCTGGGATGAATTTTTTAACTTAAAACAAAACAAGAATGCGGAGATTAGTAAGTGTAATCACCGCGTGATTTGCGGAGAATATTTTGTTTTGCGGAGAATAAGTTGTATATTTACCGCATAATTTGCGGAGAATGGGAATTTATATACACGAAAAAGGAAGTTGGACAGACTTTACTTGGGACAATCAGCAAGTAATGATAAAACTTGGTGAGGCGAGAAATCTTCAAGGCAGACTTTTTGGAAAAATGGAAGCGCTTGGCTTTGATTTGCAGAATGAAGCAGTGCTAAATACCCTCACATTAGATGTTGTAAAATCATCTGAAATTGAAGGCGAATTTTTAGAAATAGAGCAAGTTCGTTCGTCCATTGCACGTAGATTAGGAATTGATATCGCTGGTTCAGTTGAAACAGGACGACACGTGGACGGAATCGTTGAAATGATGCTGGACGCGACACAAAGATTTGATTTTCCACTAACCAAAGAAAGATTATTTGGTTGGCATTCAGTGCTATTTCCTTCAGGTTATAGTAATATCTATAAAATCACAGTTGCTAATTGGAGAAAAGACACAGCAGGTCCTATGCAAGTTGTGTCGGGACCAATGGGGAGAGAAAGAGTTCATTTTCAAGCTCCAAGTTCTGAGAGAATCGAAGCTGAAATAGCAAAATTCTTAAGTTGGTTTGAAAATGACCATGAATTAGATTTGGTACTTAAGGCGGCAATCGCTCATTTTTGGTTCGTTACAATACATCCATTCGACGATGGAAATGGAAGAATCACAAGGGCAATTACAGATATGATTTTGGCCCGTTCTGACAAGAGTATTCAGCGTTTTTATAGTATGTCTGCTCAAATTAGAATTGAAAGAAAACAGTATTATGAAAAACTTGAAAAATCACAAAAAGGAACTTCAGATATTACAGAATGGATTTTGTGGTTTTTACAATGTTTAATCAATGCAATTGAATCAACCGAAGAAACCTTAGCTTTAATACTTTACAAAGCAGAATTCTGGAAAATACATGCTACTAACGTGTTGAACAATAGGCAGCGAAAAATAATCAACAGATTGTTGGATGGTTTTGATGGCAAATTAACAACTACAAAATGGGGGAAAATGAATAAATGTTCACAAGATACCGCGCTTCGTGATATTCAAGATTTGATTAAAAAAGATATCTTACAAAAAGAAGCAAGTGGAGGACGAAGCTCAAATTATGAATTGAGGAGTGTTTATCGATAGTAAATTGAAGAAATTATTTGATTACGTCTACAAATTGTAAATTAGAAGAAACTACGGTATTTTTTTTCGAAAAAGAGAAGTAATTTTAAATTCAAAACAAATAGCGATGAAACTAAGATTATCAATAATTTGCATGATACTTTCGAATTTAATTTTTTGCCTGAATTTGAAATTTAAAAATCTTGTAGTATGAAAAATAAACTCTTCATTCTCATTTTTCTTCCTGCGTGTACATTCTCAAGTAAACAATTGTCTGAACAGGAAAAAGAATATAATGCTGTTTCAGATAGTTTGACAAAGTATAAAACTGGAATTGTAACAAATTCAAAAAAAGTACAACAAAGCTTGGAAGATTATATGAAGTTGGATTATGATGTATACAAGTCAAAATATAAACTTTCTGAAAAAGAAATGAATGATTTAGCGCATACTTTCACAACGTCCTATCAAATTGCTAAAACTATGATTGCGATTGAAAAAAATATGTCTGACTTTTCCAAAATCGACAAAAAAATAGATGCAATTGAAAAGAAAATGCAAAAAGAACCTTCAGATTATAGGCATAATAGAAAGGAATCTTCTGATCATCAAAGAAAATCAGAATATGAAGTCATGATGGAAGCATATAATTCGGAACAGGAAACGGTAAAAAGCGAGAAGTAAGTATATTGGAGCAATAAAACACTTCGACAAACTTTCTTGCAAATTCTTAAATAATTGAATACATTTGATTTATAAACGTACACCATGAAAAATTTCACTTTCCTGATTTTTAACTTTTGCTTCGGACTTTCGTCTTTTGCTATTGATTTGACCATCACGCTTACTTCGATTCCTACAAACACTCCTGTAAGCGATCAGGTTTACATTTCAGGAACGTTTAATAATTGGGCGGTTGGCAGTTCGACAGCAATCATGCAAGTGCAACAAAACGGCACGCGACAAATTGTGTTGACCAACGTTTCAGGAACGATTGAATTTAAGTTCAATCGCGGAAATTGGGATACACCAGAAGGAACAGCGCAAAGTGGTTATTTACCTAATAGAACTTACAACACAGCGAATGGTTCTACTTTAGATCTTACAATTGCTGGTTGGGAAGATTTGCCCGCTGGAGGAACGAGCACTGCCAATGGGAATGTTCAAATTCTTTCTACCAATTTTTTTATGCCAGAATTGAATCGTTACCGCAAAATTTGGTTGTATTTGCCAAGTGATTATGCCACTGCGACTACTAAAAATTATCCAGTTTTGTACATGCACGATGGTCAGAATTTATTTGATCAAAATACTTCTTTTTCAGGTGAATGGCAAGTCGATGAAACACTCGCAGCCTTGCAAAGTCAAGGGAATTATGGCGCTATCGTCGTTGGAATTGACAATGGCGGTTCGGAACGAATCAATGAATATTCGCCTTGGATAAACGCGCAATACGGCGGCGGACAAGGTGATGAATACATCAATTTTATCAAAAATACATTGAAATCATACATTGATGCCAATTATAGAACAAAAACAGATGCACAAAATACTGCATTATTTGGAAGTTCCATGGGCGCATTGATTTCGCTTTATGGCGTGGCAGCTTATCCACAAACATTCGGAAAAGCAGGCATTTTTTCGCCCTCGATTTGGTTCTCAAAAACGAATGTTTTGAATTTCATCAACAGCAAAAATTTTGCGAACACGCCACTTCGATTATACTTTTTAGGTGGAACCACTGAATCGACCACTATGGTGGGCGACATGCAAGATGCCAAAAATGCTTTCATCAACAAAGGTGTGAGCGCACAAACGGTTAATTTGGTTACACATGCTGACGGACAACACAGCGAATGGTATTGGAAACGAGAATTCGGTGCAGGTTATAAGTATTTGTTTCCTGATGCAACGGCAGATGTCAATGAATTAGAAAAACCGAATTTGACCATTTATCCGAACCCAACGAAAGACAGTTTTAAAATCGAATGTTTAAATTGTTACCAAAAAGATTTCAGCATTGTGAGCGCCGAAGGGAAAATTGTTTTGAAAGGAAAATTAGAAAACGGACAAGCGATTATCGACGCCAGTAAATTCAAAAAAGGAATTTATTTTGTGGAAGTTGCGCTCGAGAAAGGTGCATTTTATTCGACGAAGTTGGTGGTTGAATGATTTTGACATTTTGAGTTTTAGGTACAAAAAATATTCTTTTTTAAGTTCAATTAACTTTTCGTAAATTCGTACTTCGTTCAATCAAATAGATTTTAAAATGACGCAAATAGATAAATCAAAACCTGTAATGGTTACTGGTGCCAACGGATATGTAGCAAGTTGGATTGTAAAAAGATTGTTGGACGAAGGTTTGACTGTGCACGCAGCGGTTAGAAATCCAGACGATTTGAAGAAAGTGCAACATTTGATTGATGCTGCCAATAATTCCAAAGGTGAGATCAAATTCTTTAAAGCGGATTTATTGACACCCGGCGCTTATACTGAAGCGATGCAGGGTTGCGAATTGGTTTATCATACCGCTTCACCATTTTCAACTTCTGTGAAAGATCCTCAAAAAGAACTGATTGACCCAGCGTTGAAAGGAACCGAAAATGTATTGAATTCTGTGAATGAAGTCGAATCTGTCAAAAGAGTAGTGGACACGAGCAGTTGTGCTGCAATCTACACAGACGCAATCGATACCGTGAATGCACCTGGTGGGGTTTTGACGGAAGATGTTTGGAATACAACTTCTTCATTGGAATATCAACCTTATTCTTATTCAAAAACCTTGGCTGAGCAAAAAGCTTGGGAAATGAACAAAAAACAAGATCGTTGGGATTTGGTTACCATCAACATGAGTTTGGTTTTAGGACCAGAGTTAAATCCAAAATTCACGACTTCGGAAAGTGCCAACATCATGAAAATGTTTGGCGACGGACAAATGAAAATGGGCGCACCTAAAATGGGAATGGGCGTAGTAGATGTGAGAGACGTTGCTGAAGCACATTTCCGTGCGGGATTCACACCAGAAGCGCAAGGTAGATATATCACATCAGCGCACAACACCGATTTTGTAGCCATGGGTGCAGTTTTATTACCGAAATATGGCGACAAATTTCCACTGCCGAAAAAAGCCTTGCCGAAATGGTTGTTGATGATTTTTGGTCCAATGGTACACAAACTATTCACTAGACAATATGTACGCAACAACGTCAACGTTCCATGGAATGCCGACAATTCTAAAATCAAACGCGAATTGGGAATGACTTTCAGACCTTTGAAAGAAACGATGGAAGATTCTTTTCAAATGTTGATTGACCAAGGAGCGATAAAATCCAAATAGTATTTTTTCCACCATGAAAAATCTATTTATTGTTTTGATATTTTCATTAATGAATTCATTCCAAGTCAAAGCACAAATTCCTGCGGTAGCGAACGGTAAAATTGTGCGTGTTGAAAATTTCGAATCCAAATTTGTCACCGCAAGAAATGTGGACATTTGGCTGCCGGAAGGTTATTGCGATACTGTGAAATATGCCGTTTTGTATATGCATGACGGAAAAATGCTGTATGACCCTGCGTTGTGCTGGAACAATCAAGCTTGGAATATCGACGAAACAGGTTCGAAGTTGATGAATGAAAACAAAACGAAAAAGTTTATCGTCGTTGGTATTTGGAATGGTGGAGAAACGCGTCATCCAGATTATTTTCCGCAAAAACCGTTTGAGCAATTGACACAAATTGAGAAAGATACAGTCAGTGCTCAACTGAAAAGTTCAGGAAGAATCAAAGATGTTTTTCAACCCAATTCAGACAATTATTTAAAATTTATTGTCAATGAATTAAAACCGTTTATCGACAAAAATTATGCTGTTTATAAAGACCGCGCAAATACGTTTATTGCTGGTAGCAGCATGGGAGGATTGATTTCGATGTATGCCATTTGCGAATATCCCAAAATTTTTGGCGGAGCAGCTTGCCTCTCCACACATTGGGTAGGAACATTCACATTGGAAAACAATCCAATGCCAGATGCTTTTTTAACATATTTGCGAAAAAATCTTCCTTCGCCCAAAAAACACAAATTGTATTTCGACTATGGAGATCAAACCTTAGATGCCTTGTATCCTGAAATTCAACGAAAAGCAGACAAAGTGATTATTTCCAAAGGTTTTTCAACCGCTAATTGGATAAGCAAATATTTTCCCGGTGACGACCACAGCGAAAAAGCGTGGAGCAAAAGATTTAATATTCCATTGGAATTTTTATTGGCAAAATAGTTTTAATAAATTCAATTCATCACAAATGGTGCCGTAAGGTGATGACAAAAACCAATGATTGTAATTATTTGACAAACCATTACATCAATTTAAAAAAAGATATTTTCCACATAATTTCACCTAATTTTTAAAGGATAACTCAAAATTGGACATCTATCATTTTTGTTGGAGCATTTTCTTCAACGTTTTACATCAAAAAAATATAGATGATTCGATTTCTTTTTCTACTGGTGATGATACCAGCCATTTCATTTGCACAAAACAATACCCAAAACATCCGCGGAAACATTGCTGATAAACTTTCACAAAATCCATTGATTGGAGTTACCATTCAAATTCCTTCGCTCCAAATGAAAGCGAATTCAGATTCATTGGGGAATTATATTTTATCTAATATTCCACCAGATCGTTATGAAATCAAAATCACTTTTCCTGGCTACAAAACGGTTGTTATGCCCAATGTGGTTGTGACTTCTGGGAAAGAAGTAATCTTGGATATTGCTTTGGAAGAAGAATACGAACAACTCGGTGAAGTAACTGTAAGCGCCACAAACAAAGGCGGAACAATCAATAAATTGGCAACGGTGAGCGCCAGAACTTTCTCAATGGAAGAAGTTAATCGATATGCGGGAGGAAGAAGCGATCCAGCTCGATTGGCGGCCAATTTTGCTGGCGTGAGCGCACCAGATGACAGTCGAAACGACATCGTCATTCGTGGAAATTCGCCTGTTGGCGTTTTGTGGCGCATAGATGGAATGAACGTTACCAATCCAAATCATTTTGCATCGGTTGGAACAACTGGTGGCGCCGTGAGTGCGTTGAATACCAATTTATTGAAAAATTCAGATTTTTTCACTTCCGCGTTTCCAGCAGAATATGGCAATGCTACCTCTGGCGTTTTTGATTTAGGATTGAGAAATGGGAACAATAAAAAACGAGAAACTACTATTCAAACTGGCGTAATTACTGGTTTGGAATTAACAACAGAAGGTCGATTTAGCAAAAAAAGCGATGCTTCTTATGTGGTCGGTTACCGCTATTCTTTGGCAGGAATTGCACAAGCAGTTGGAATCGATATTGGAACGACAGCAACTCCAACTTACCAAGATCTTTCATTTAAATTGAATAGTGGCAACACAAAATTGGGACGTTTTTCGATGTTTGGAATTTTGGCGTCAAGTACAATCAAAATTGGAGGCGGTTCGTCAAATACGCTTTATGGCGGTGGAAATCAAGTCGATTTTGCGAGTAAAATTGGCATCGGTGGAATCTCCCATTTCAAGCAAATCAATTCAAAATCTTTTATTTCGTCCACAGTTGGAGTCAATTATGCGAGTAATGATCAAACTGCGTATGATTTCGACAAAATGGCTGATAGCACTTTCACTCGAGAAGTTAGCAATGTGGCAAAAACGACGTATTATTTGAGCAGCAATTACAATTTAAAAATCAATTCTCGCCTGTTTTTCAAAGTTGGATTTCAAGATGAGGTCATTGGCGTAGATTTATATTACAAAACCAAGGACAATATTTTTGCACCAGAAAAGCAAATTTGGGATTATCAAAAAACAACCAATTTGGCGCAAGTTTATACGCATTTGAAATTTTCGATTTCACGTAAATTGACTTTAAATGCAGGACTTCATTCGCAAGTTTTCTTTCTCAATAATTCCACTTCTGTTGAGCCGAGATTGGGATTGGTTTACAATGTCACCAATAAAAGTAGTTTGAATTTTGGTTACGGTTTACATGCTCAAATGCAACCGATTAACGTGTACTTTTTGCAGTCTCAAGATGCAAATGGAAATACAGTTTACAACAACAAAAATTTAGATTTCACTAAAAGTCATCACTTGGTTTTGGGCTACAACATTCAACCGTTCAATGATTGGAGAATCAAAACTGAAGTCTATTATCAATCGATTTACAATGTTCCAATTACAACTTTTTCAAGCAGTTATTCAATGCTCAATACTGGGTCAACTTTCAAAACAGATTTAACCGACAGTTTGGTAAACAACGGAACTGGAACAAATTATGGAATTGAATTGACTGTCGAAAAGTTCTTTAGCAAGGGATATTATGGATTATTCACAGCATCTGTTTACAATTCAACTTACAAAGGAAGCGATGGAGTAGAACGCAACACGGCTTTCAATGGCAAATATGTTTTCAATGTGCTGGCAGGAAAAGAATGGAAAGTAGGGAAGGACGATCGAAATCGTTTTTCGATGGATGTCAAATTCACCAATGCTGGCGGAAGAGCTTACACGCCAATAGATTTAGTTGCATCGAAAGCATTGGGTCGCGAGGTACTTTCAACAGATGCTTATTCAGGGAATTATGAAAATTACTACCGCTTAGATTTCAAAGCTGGATTTACATTGAACAGTAAAAAACGAAAAATTGCACAAACTATTTCGCTTGATTTGCAAAATGTGACGAACCACAAAAACGTGTTTTCACAAAGTTACGACAGGCAGAGACAGGAGCTGAGTACAACGTATCAACTAGGATTTTTCCCTAATCTCGTTTATAAGTTGCAATTTTAGGAAGTCAATTTGATATTCGATTATCATCTCAAATCAGTTTGTGCAACGATTAAATAGGTTAATCAATGCAAAATATGCAACGAATAATTTGCTCGCAAAAGAAATTTTACAAAAAGCAGATGCTGGTGGAAGAAGTACCAATTATGAACAGCGAATCACACACCAAAATTGTTCATAAATAAATGTAAATAAATTAAAAATATAGTTTTTGATTTGTCTTATTTTCACATGAAATCAGAGGATAAAATTTCTTTTGAAATTAATTGATTATTAAACGAGTATTTCGAAATTACATCGCTACCTTAGCAAGGAACTCCAGGTAATTTTAACTTACTTTTTTAGTATGAAAACAGCATCAACTAGCAAAAAATCACCTGAAAAATTCGAAGGGAAAGAAGGTACATTTCCTGTCATTGCCATTGGCGCTTCCGCCGGAGGTTTAGAAGCCATGATGGAATTTTTAAAATTTCTTCCCGCAGATACTGGAATGGCATTTATTTATGTGCAACATCTCAGTCCAGATCACAAAAGTTTGTTGACCGAAATTTTGTCTAAAAAGACAAAAATGGTCGTGCAAGAAATTGACGACATGGATAAAATCAATCCAAACAATGTTTTTGTAATTCCCTACAATAAAGGCATTGAAGTGACAGATGGACATATCAAATTGATTCCTCGTTCAGAAAGCAGTGCGGCCATTTCAATCGATATTTTGTTTTCATCCTTGGCAGAAGCACAAAAGGAGCGTGTAATCGGAATTATTTTGAGCGGGAGTGCAAGTGATGGAACTGAAGGAATGAAAGCCATCAAACAATTTGGAGGATTGACTTTTGCGCAAGACGATTCGGCAAAATTTACAAGTATGCCTCATTCTGCTATAGCTGCTGGGACAGTTGATTTTATTTTGTCTCCCAAAGACATGGCTTTGGAGTTAGCAAGGTTAAGTAAACAGACTCTAGGAAACAATAGGGGCGTAAAAAATGGTGATGAAGATTTAATAGACAACAATGACCCTGAATTAAAGAATATTCTGAATCAATTACATATTTCAACGGGAGTTGATTTCAGTGTATATAAAATGAATACAGTCAAAAGGCGCATTATTAGAAGGATGTTTTTGTATAAAATTTCATTGGTTGTAGAATATGCAAAATTGCTGACAGAAAATAAAGAAGAAATCGATATTCTATATCAAGATTTATTGATAAATGTGACCAGTTTTTTTAGAGATACAGAAACGCATGAATATTTAAAAGAGACACTTTTTCCAAAATTGCTTCAACGAAAAAAAAATGGAGAATATTTACGATTGTGGGTTCCGGCCTGCGCGACGGGAGAAGAAGCGTATTCACTGGCAATTATGTTACTTGAAATACAAGAAAGTGAAATCACCAATATTCCAGTACAAATTTTCGCAACAGATTTAAGTGATCATGCGATTGGAAAAGCGAGGATTGGAATTTATACCCAACAAGAATTGGAGACTGTTTCTCCCAAACGCATTCAAAGATTTTTCACCAAAACGGACGGTGGTTTCCGGGTAAATAAATCCATTCGGGACATGTGTGTTTTTGCACAGCACAATATTTTGCGCGATCCACCTTTTTCAAGATTGGATTTTATCAGTTGTTGTAATTTGTTCATATACTTCGATCTCAATGCACAGAAAAAAGCAGTGTCTACTTTTCATTACGCGCTAAACGATGATGGCTATTTGATGCTTGGAAAATCAGAGAATATCAGTCATTCGCCCAATCTTTTCACGGGATTTAACAAGAAATATAAAATCTTTTCAAGGAAAATAAATGCTGGAACTAGAACTTTGCCGGTTCTTTTACCTCGATATGCGCAACGAAATTTCGCAGATAAACCCAATTCAGTTTTAAATAAAAGTAAATTGAACCAAAACATGTCAGTTGGCTTCAACGGCTTAGATCATGCAATTGATACAGTCTTGGTCTCAGAATTTATGCCAGCCAGTGTGGTCATTACTCACCAAATGGAAATCATTCAATTTCGGGGAGTAACGGATTTGTTTTTAACGCATCCGAAAGGCAAGGCGACTTTCAATATTCTAAAAATGGCTCGACCAGAAATTGCATTTGAATTGCGCAATTCTATTTCAAAAGTCATCAAATCAAATATTCGTGTCCGAAAAAGTGGCATTGAATTGAAAATAAATGGGGAAGTTAAAATCATCAGTTTGGAGATTGTTCCCCTTCAAATTGAATTTGAAGAGCCCCTTATTTTAGTATTGTTTGACGAACACGAGCAGATTGCCGCATTTTCAAATAGTGAAAAGGGTGAAAGAGATTTTTCTCTGGCGAAAGATCGAAGAATCCTAAAATTGGAGCAAGAATTAGCAGCAGCGCATGCGGATACTTTAATGTTTGCGCAAGAACAAGAAGAGTTTACAGAAGAGCTTCAAAGTGCCAATGAAGAAGTGGTTTCTAGTAACGAAGAGTTACAAAGTGTGAACGAAGAATTGGAAACTTCCAAAGAAGAAATTGAATCTGCCAATGAGGAATTGACAACAACCAATCAAGAATTGCAAACACGCAATGATTTGCTTTTTGAAGCATATGAATATTCTGAAGCCGTTTTTGCGACAATTCATGAATCAATGATTGTTTTGGACAAAAATCTTCGTGTCAAATCTGCCAATAAAACATTTTATAAAATTTTCAATGTCAAGAAAGAAGATACTGAAGGCCTACTTTTGTACGAGTTAGGAAATAAACAATGGGATATTGAACGTTTGAGAAAATTATTGGAGGATATTTTACCAGGAAATAAACATTTCCATGATTTTGAAATTACACATACTTTTCCCCTGATTGGTAAGAAAACGATGTTGCTCAATGCCAGGCGAATCGTTCAAAAAATGAATCATGAAGAGCTGATTTTATTGGCTATTTCGGATGTTTCAGAACAGACGATCGCTTTGAGGAAAATCGAACAAAGTGAGCAAAGATTTCGTAATTTGGTGGAACAAACAATTTATCCCATTTTAATTTTAAAAGGCGATAAACTCATTTTAGAATTAGCCAATGATCCCCTTTTCAAAATTTGGCACGTTGGCAAAGAATCGTTGGGAAAACCATTTTTGGAGATTTTGCCAGAAATGAAAGATCAACCGTTTTATCATTTATTGTTGGATGTTTACCGAAACGACACTACCCATTATGGTAATGAACAGCCTGCGCATTTTAAGCGTGAAAAAGGTGAAATCGAAACCTTGTATTTCAATTTCGTTTATCAACCTTTCAAGGAAGAAGATGGAAAAGTTTCAGGTGTAATTGCTTTTGCTTCAGATGTTACCGAACAAGTTTTGGCGAGATTGAAGATGGAAGAAAATGAAAAAGAACTTTTGCAAGCCAAGGAATTTGCTGAAAATGCGGTAAAATTCAAACAGCAGTTTTTATCAAACATGAGCCATGAAATAAGAACGCCTTTGAATTCCATTTTAGGATTTGCCAATGTCTTATTGAAAACGGATTTAGATGAATCTCAGAAAGAGTTTTTAGAGGCAATCAAAACAAGTGGACACTCTTTAAACTTATTAATTAATGATATTCTTGATTTGGCGAAAGTGAATGCAGGCAGAATGAAATTTGACATGCAACCGTTTGAAATTCGCAGTTCTATAAAATCAATTCTCTTTTCCTTTGATTTTAAAATTAAAGAAAAGAATTTGAAGCTTTTAACAGAATTTGATAGCAAAATTCCAGCTAAAATTGTGGGAGATTCAGTGCGATTGAATCAAATCATTTTAAATTTAGTTGGCAATGCTGTGAAATTTACCAATGCAGGAAGAATCAAACTAAAAGTTACGCTTTTAAATGAAACAGAAGACAATTTAAATATCCAATTTAGCATTCAGGATTCAGGAATAGGCATTGAATCGGACAAAATAAATTCTATTTTCAATCTCTTTGAGCAAGCTGAAATTAGCACTGCAAGTTCTTATGGAGGAACAGGTTTGGGATTGGCAATTGTGAAACAATTAATTGAAAATCAAAACGGAAGTATTTCTGTGAAAAGTAAAATCAATGTTGGTTCAACATTTAGTTTTGTACTTCCTTTTGCAAAAAGAGACATCCAATCTGAAGATAAAATTGAAATCCCAAAGCAAGATTTTGAAATTGTAAAATTGCGCATTTTGGTGGCTGAAGACGTGGCATTAAATCAATTGTTAATCAAAATAATATTAGATGATTTTGGTTTTGAACATGAAATCGTAAGCAATGGAAAATTGGCGATTGAAGAAATGCAAAACAACGATTATGACATTGTTTTGATGGATTTACAAATGCCTGTAATGAATGGCTTTGAAGCTACAGAATTTATCCGAAAAAAGCTAAAATCAAAGATTCCAATCATTGCGTTGACTGCAGATGTAACCACTATCGATGAAGTTAAATGTCAGAAAATTGGGATGAATGGATATATTTCAAAACCGATTGATGAACATTTATTGTATCGAAAAATCGTCGAATTGACGAAAAAGAAAATAGAGTAAAGTGACAATTTGAAGTTAATTTAGTAGACAGATTTTACTACATTAGCTCATTCATAAGCTTTATAATATATTGGACAGCAACAGCAACCACGACGAACGATTCGCCAAAATGATTTTCGGATCTGTATATCCTCTTTATTTGGCGAAAGTCGAGCGAAAAGGCAAAACGAAAGCAGAATTGGATCAAGTTATTTCGTGGTTGACGGGATTTGATGAATCAACCATACAGGAAATGATTGCGCGAAAAGTAACTTTTCAAACTTTTTTCCAAGAAGCGAAAATCAACGCGAATGCGAAATTGATTACTGGCGTTATTTGCGGTTATCGTGTGGAAGAAATTGAAAATCCTTTGACGCAGCAAGTGCGGTATTTAGATAAATTGGTTGATGAGTTGGCGAAAGGTCGGAAGATGGAGAAGATTTTGAGAGAAAAGTAAATGTATATTTTTGGGAATTTTGTATTTTAGTCAAATTCTTGAAGAATAAAAGTTTAAGTATTTGAAATACATCCTAAATGAATAAAACAATTTATTTCGATGAAGACAAAAATTCGATTCGCTATTCTCAAATAAAAAATATTGAGGCTGAAATTCAATTCACTGGACTTGGTGTAAAATATGTTGCATCTGGTTCTGAAATTTACCACGCAAATGGCAAGAAATTCATCGTAAAAGAAGGCGAATATATCATTGGAAACGATTTCACCTCTTCCATCGTCAAAATTGACCAAGAGGAGGCCGTTCATGGACTTTGCATCGATATTTCATCCCAAATTATCTCTGAAGTTTCTGAATTTCATGACTTGTCAGGAACAGATTTAAAAGAGTTTCTGCTTTCGGATCAATTTTTTGTCAATCGCTACAATGTAAAAAACACGACTTTAGGATATACGCTTCAGGAAATAAATCGAAAAATTCAAAACAGTACTATTCGAAGCGATTTGCAGCGGAATGAATTGTTTTACAGTCTTGCAGAATCAATTGTGACCGACCAAAGGTTTATTTTTGAGCATTTAAATAAAATGGATTTCAAGAAAGTTTCAACCAATGAGGAAATTTTTCGTGCTTTGCTCACAGCCAAAAATTTCATCGATGAAAATCTCTTAGAGGAACTTTCTCTAGACCAAATTTGTTTGCAAGCTGGTTTGTCCAAATATCATTTTATCCGATTATTTAAAAGCACTTTCGGAATTTCTCCTTATCAATACCTCAAAAGAAAGCTACTTGAATTGGCCAAAAAGGACCTGATTTCAGGAAAAACAGCAAGCGAAGTATGCGCTATTTATGGTTTTTCAGATGTGGCTGCTTTTTCTAAAGGTTTCAAACAACATTTTGGTATTGCGCCAAGTAAATTGAATAAATAGCAATTTTTGACAAGTTTTATTTAATTCAAAGATTTTACTTTGCTTTAAATAAATACTTGAAAGCATGATTCAAAAGTTAACATTATTGCTATTTCTTCTCATATTTTCCATTGTAGCAAATGCTCAATTGGAGAGAAAACCTTGGTTTGGCGCACAATTTGAATTTGTTTCGGAACAACAAGCGATTGGATGTAAAATTATTCGAGTTGTCGGCGGAACGAGTAAAGAGTTAGATTTGCAAACCAATGATATTGTTACCAAAATTGGAAATATAGCTTTGCTATCCTCAGATGATTTTGTTCAACAATTCACACGATTCAAAACGAATGAACCAATTCAAATAACTGTTATTCGTGGCAAAAAGTCATTGCTTTTAACTGCAAAAGTTGTTGGACGTCCATTAGAAACAGATGACAATGCTGAAGTAATTTATGACCAAGCAGATTTTAAAGGCGGACAGTTGCGCGTAATAATCAATAAACCTTTTCAAAAGGAAAAAATGCCAGCAATGCTTTTCATTCCGGGTTACACATGCAGTTCAGTCGATGAATTGCCAAATAACCATCCATATAAACGAATTATTGATGCTTATGTAGATGCAGGTTTTGTGACTTTGCGAATCGAAAAAAGCGGTTTGGGCGACAGTAAAAACACACCTCCATGTGAATCTTGTGATTTATTGGATGAAATTGAAAATTTTGAAGTTGGACTGAAAAAGTTGAAATCACTTTCTTATATCGATACCAATCAAATCATCATTGTTGGACATTCGATGGGTGGAATTATTGCACCAGCAATTAGCGCGAAAAATAAAGTTGCTGGAGTTGTTGTTTACGGAACTACCGCAAAATCGTGGTTCGAATATCAAATTGAAATGTATCGTGTTCAAAATGCCTTGGAGGGTATGAATCCAATTGAAGTGGAAGAATCTGTTGTTGCGCAATATGATTTGAATTACCGCTATTTCGTAAGGAAAGAAAAATTGGAAGATTTAGCCAAAGATCCCGAAGCAGATAGCGTTTTGCGAAATGCTTGGATGTACGATGGCAAAGGAAAGATCTATGATCGAAATGCAGAATATTGGCGACAAATTCAAGACTTTCCACATTTGCAAAATTGGAAAAATACAACAGCGAAAGTTTTGGTTCAATTTGGAGAATCAGATTTTCAAGCTTTTTCAAGAGCCGATCACCAACAAATTGTAAATACGGTAAACTTTTTTCATCCTGGAAATGCAACCTTGAAAACTTTTCCCGAGACAGATCATTATTTCGCCAAATCAGGAACGATGCAACAAGCGTACGATAAATTTTCAGAAGGAAAATACCTGCAACTTTTTGATGAATACAATCCAGAAGTTGGCAAATCAGCCGTAGAATGGAGCAAAGAAATTTTAAATAAAAAGGATTTAAATCCTGTAATAGAAAAAGGTTGGAGAAAATTAAACACAGTTAAATATCCCGGAAAACAAGATGATATCACTTTTATCAATGAAAATGAAGGTTGGTACATCAACGGATTTGGAAGTATTTACCATACCAAAGATGGCGGTTACAATTGGGAAAAACAATTCGAAAAACAAGGTACATTTTTTCGTTGTGTTGCTTTTATTGATAGTTTGAGAGGATTTGTTGGAACGGTTGGAACTGATTATTTTCCAAACGTAACTGACACAATTCCCTTATATGGAACAGTTGATGGCGGCAAAACCTGGACACCAATTTCATACAGTGGACCTTATGTAAAGGGACTTTGCGCGATTGATATAGTGAAAGAGCAGTTTATCAATCATGGAAAAATAGATTTTAACTACCACATTTATGCCGTTGGTCGTGTTGGTTCTCCAGCAAACATCTTGGTTTCGCATGATAGTGGAAAAACATGGGAATCTGCACCAGTCAAAAAAGGTGAAATGTTGTTTGATATCAAAATGTTTGACACTAAAAATGGAATTGCTTGTAGTGCCAGCTCAGCTGATGTAAGTCAATCTAATGCATTGATTTTGAAAACCAAAAATGGTGGAAAATCTTGGAAAAAAGTATATCAATCGAAACGACCTTTTGAAACGACATGGAAAGTTTCTTTTCCTTCTCGATTGATTGGATATGCCACCATTCAGTCCTACAATCCAGACGCCAAAGTTGCGCAACAGCGCATTGCAAAAACCGTCGATGGCGGCAAAACTTGGAAAGAAATCAATTTGGTTGAGGATGCAACTGCAAGGGAATTTGGAATTGGTTTTATTGATGATAATCATGGATTTGTTGGCACAATGAGTTCAGGTTTTGAAACCAAAGATGGAGGTGTAACTTGGACTAAAATCAATCTAGGAACGGCCTGTAATAAAATACGAATTTATAAAACAGACCTAGGAAAAATCTATGGATTCTCGATTGGTGTTGATGTTATGAAATTAGATTTTTGACCGCAAAATTGTTTGAAAATTAAATCTTTAAACTTTGAGCTATGAATTCAAAATTCAATAAATTTATTTACATTGCATTTCTTTTCTTGGGAACTTATCAAGCCATTTTCAACCGCAATTTTTTGGAAGCTACCAGTTCATTTGGAATTGGTTTGGCATTCGATCCATTCGACACAACTGTCACCTGGAATGAAAGACCTTTGTGGCAAAAAATCGTTTTGTTTTCACACTTGGGAATCACCGCGGCCATGTTCGGTTTTGGAATTGGCTTGAATGATAAGTAGCGTGAGTTCTTTTTTGACAATAAGATGAAGTCTAAAAAAGCATTAATGAAAGCACTAATTGTAACTTTTATTTTAATAATTCAGCAATATCTTTTAATTCTAAAAGCATGGCATAATCCTTGGCAGTTCTTCCCGCACTGTCTTTGATTGTTTGATCCGCTCCATTTTGAACCAATATTTTTACCAGTTTTTTGTCTTTAGATTGTACAGCAAATATCAAAGGTGAAATATTGTTTCCACCAAGAACATTGACATTAGCCTTGTTTGCGATTAGCAATTCTACAATGTCAAAATTTCCTTTGTAACAAGCACCAAGTAAAGCTGTTCCTTCTGGGGAATCAAAATTTACGTCGGCATTATTTTTTAGCAGAAAATCAACAACCTTTAATTGATTTCTATAAGTGGCAATAATTAAAGGAGAAAATCCATTTTCATTCACTGAATTTACTGTGTCAGGATTAATTTCGTGAAGTGCTTTCAATTTTTCTAAATTTCCTGATCTACAAACATCAAAAATATCTTGAGACCAGGAAATTGAACTTATAAAAATGAAAAAGAATAAAAGACGCATTAACGGATGTTTATTTTCTTGGTACTGATTGTTCCATTAGAATTTCTCAATTGAAGCATCAAAACAGCATCTTTAATAGTAGAAAGTTCTACATTAATTTCTCCAATTTGGTTAGTTTTTGAAATCAACAATTGTCCAGTTAGACTGTAAATATTTAAGTCAAAATTTAAACCAGAAATATTTTGAACTCTTAAGATTTGATTGTTATCAACTTGAATTAAGTATGGAATCTCATTTTCATCAATTCCGCTTGTAGAAGCAGCAGTGGTAAAATTCCAAGTTGAATTATCTGTAAATCCAGCAAAAGCATTTCCAGCAGCATCTTCGATAGCTCCATTTGGAATTGTCACATAATAATCTGTAGCAAATAATAAATTACTTGCTGGATTTAATGTTATTGAGGCTCCTGAAATAGTTACAGCGGCAGTCGTCACATCAAACGATTCAACCAAGGCCCCCGTTCCTGATAAACGCAATTCAATTAAACCTGAACCAGCTACAATATTTTCATTGAAATCTGCGCTTAGAAGACTCGAAACTTGCACTCCAGTTTGATTATCAGAAGGCGAAAAAGGTAAAGCAACCAACGAAG
Source organism: Crocinitomicaceae bacterium (assembly GCA_044361165.1). Taxonomy (GTDB): domain Bacteria; phylum Bacteroidota; class Bacteroidia; order Flavobacteriales_D; family Crocinitomicaceae; genus JAQVCM01. The sequence continues at coordinate 21,350 of JBIKJE010000028.1, forward strand.
GAGCTGTCAAATCAGCTGTTTGCCAAGCCAAAGTTGTAAAACCTCTATTACCATTACCATGGTATGAAAGTACCATAGAAGCAGTAGAAGCTTTTGCCCAAATAATATTAACGCTTGCGTCTGAAAAATTTAAAATTTTGTCTGTGCCATCGCCCGTGTTTAGAGGTCTTGAAACAACAAGCGTTCTTGTTGCGCCATTAATTGTATTTGAAACCGTGGTCCAATTTTGTCCCGCGTCTTTGGTTACGTTTGAAGCATTTTGGCTCGTAAGTCTATAATCATAAACAGCTTCAGGGTCGTTTACACCCGATTTTCCGGTTGTGTAGATAAACGGATCAGCATCAGACATTGTCATACCAAAACCACATGCAAGATAGCGATCTGATGGTCCTTGAAGTGTGATTGTAATGGTTGAAGTTGATTGATCCATCGAAGCTGCAAATGAAAGCCCTGCGCCAAGAGAAGTAGTTGGAATTGTCTTAGTTTGCGCATAAGCAGCTGAAACACCAAGGAATAGGAAACCTGTAAATAAAATATTTTTCATCGTCGAAATTTATGATGTAAAAGTAACACTTTCTAATAAAATTTGTTTGCCCACAAGTTATTTTTTTAAACTCTAATACTGAATGACCAAGAAAGTGATACATTTAGCGTTTGAATTTGGATATAAAAGAATTAACATAATTATGAAAACTGCCCAGAAATATTTTGACCTTCTTTTTTTAATTACAAATGATGAGGAGCTAAGCACGTTTCTTTCGAAAGAAATGATGGAAGCTGAAAATAATTTACCATCTTTTTTTGATAAACACAAAGCGACACATTTTACAAATCGAGGAATAAGCAATGCGGATAATCCAGATTTGGTTTTGTGCTATTTATTGGATAAATTGGAAGAAAAGGAATTTTTGTGTGAATTGGATTATAAGCCTGATTCAGAGGAATTAAATTATGCTCTCAAATTGCTTTCTAAAGGAAAAATTAAAAAAGATTTGTTTTCAGATGAAGATGAAGAAGATGCACATGGGATGTTTGAATTAATCTTTGATGCTGAAGATTATTTGGAGGAACTAGATTTGGCAATTGTTCAATTTCCTATCGAAAGCGATAGTCATCCTATTGCATTGGTTCCTTTGGAAAAATTGGAAGATGCTCAAATGTTGATTGATGAACTCTTTGGATAGTTTATCCTTAAGTTAGATAAAAACAACTGTTAGTTGTTAAATACAACTAAAAATAACTAAATTACAACCATAGATATAGGTATTTTTGAAAGCTATAGTTTTCATCTGCAATAATTTTGCGGCATAGAAATTCAAAAATTGTAATTATGGAAATCAAATCAATTGGCAACAAAATTGCCGAAGCTAGAAAGAAAGTCAATTTGTCACAAGCGAAATTGGCTGAACGTTTATTCATCAGCGCACAAGCGGTCGGAAAGTGGGAGAGAGGCGAATCAATTCCCGATTTAATCACGTTCATCAGACTCGCGAAGACAGTTGGAGTAGATTTGAATTATTTTTCGGACGATTTTAAATCTAATATCGAAGAGACAACGGAGAAAATTCCAAAAATTGACGTTGAAATTCAATCAGATGCACCGCTGCAATCCAAAAATAAGCTGCGCTGGAACATGTCAAGCGGAAATTGGGTGGAAGCCGATTTTTCTGGATTGAAAAATTTGCAAGAAAAATTCAGTTCTTCCAATATGAAAAAGTGTAAGTTTGTTGGTTCTGAGTTGAATAGATTGCTTTTGAAAAGCAATAACATCGACGGTTGTGATTTTTCTAATTCGGAAATCAACCAGAGTCAAATCCAAAATTCAAATATTATCCGCACGAATTTTAGTGATTGTTCTTTAAAGGAAACAACATTTTCTGGTAGTTTCATTATGGATTGTGATTTTTCAAGTACAAATTTGTCTGGTGCTATTTTCAAGTACGGTGGAATTCAAAAAAATCCAATGGGTAATGTCGTTTTGAATCAAACTTCCTTTAATGCGATGTACATTGCTGACATCATTTTCAAAGGAAATGTGGAAGATTGTTATTTTGAAAATTGTGATTTCAAACGCGTTACTTTTCAAAATGCAGTGCTTAAAAATACATTTTTCAAAGGCGGAAGTTTGAAGAAAATCAAATTTATTGATTGCCAAGTAGATCGATTGACTTATGAATTTTTGAGAAGTGGCAAAGCAGATTTGAGTGGGGTAGAATTGTTGAATGATTGAGTTCAGTTTCTAATTGTCTCGTAATGAATCTAAATAGCAATATCGTAAATAAGTAAAACTTTATTTGTTAGATTATACTAACTTTATTATTTTTGCCTATAAAAATAATATTTTGAGAGTAAAATCGTCATTGCGAAAAATAATATTAACCTTCATTTTTGAATTGATAGTTCATTTCTCAATGGCGCAAACATCGACTATTTCAGGTAGAATTACTTCTGAAGGTTTGCCTATTGAAAATGCAAAAGTGGATTTAGTTGGAACAACCTTGAGTGCAACAGCAGATTCATTGGGAGTATTTTTGATAAAAAAAATACCAAATGGAAGCTATAAAATTCGAGTATCCTATTTTGGGTTTATCACTGAACAACAAAATGTGACGGTTCATGATGAAGAAAATAAGGTGATCAATTTTGAATTAACTAATGCGCAAAACAACATTGAAGAAATTGTGGTCACTGGCACATTAAAGGAAGTGAGTCGGATGGAGTGTCCAGTTTCTGTGGAAGTATACACGCCTCTTTATTTTAAAAAAAATCCAACGTCAAATATTTTTGAAGCACTTCAAAATATAAATGGAGTTAGACCGCAGTTAAATTGCAATATCTGTAATACTGGTGATATACATATAAATGGTTTGGAAGGTCCTTACACGATGGTATTGATAGATGGCATGCCTATTGTCAGCAGTTTATCTACTGTCTATGGATTGTCTGGAATTCCCAATTCATTGATTGAGCGCATTGAAATCGTAAAAGGCCCCGCATCATCATTGTATGGAAGTGAGTCTGTTGGTGGATTGATAAATATCATCACAAAAAAACCGCAGAACGCTCCACTTGTCTCTCTAGATATTTTTGGCACCACTTGGGGAGAGTACAATCTAGATTTAGGTTTAAAATTAAATGCTGGAAAAAAAGCATCTGTTCTTACGGGTGTTAATTATTTTAATTTTCAAAATAGAATTGATAATAATAATGACAACTTTACGGACATGACTTTGCAAGACAGAATTTCTGTTTTTCAAAAATGGAATTTCCAACGAAATCACAACCGAATTTTTAGCATCGCTGCAAGATACATGTATGAAGATCGTTGGGGTGGAGACATGCGTTGGGGAAAACAATTTAGAGGTGGTGATAGTATTTATGGAGAAAGTATTTATACTAAGCGTTGGGAGATTTTAGGGAATTATCAATTACCAACTAGAGAGAAGTTAATGTTCTCATTTTCATATAATAACCATAATCAAGATAGCAGATATGGCACTACAATTTATGACGCGCAACAAAATATCGCATTTTCTCAATTGACATGGGACAAAAAGATTGGAAAGAATGATTTTCTACTTGGTGCTGCTTTGCGACACACTTTGTATGATGACAATACTGTTGCTACGGCGACAGCTGATACTGTAAATCAACAAAATCAACCTCAAAATATTCTACTACCAGGACTATTTGTTCAAGATGAAATTGCAATAAACAGCAAGCACAAAGTTTTATTGGGTTTTAGGTATGATTATAATTCCATACACGGAAATATCTATACACCAAGGATTGCCTACAAATGGACTTTGAATAATAATAATATTCTTCGCCTAAATGCGGGGACCGGCTTTAGAGTTGTAAATTTATTTACCGAGGACCATGCTGCTTTAACTGGGGCAAGAATTATAGAGATTAAAAACGAATTAAATCCGGAGCAATCATACAACGTGAATCTTAACTATATTAAAAAGATTTATGCAAAAAACGGAACATTAATTTCCTTTGATGCTTCTGCATTTTACACTTTTTTTAACAATCGAATAGTAGCCGATTTTGACACGGACCCAAATAAAATCATCTATGATAATTTAAGTGGTCACGCTGAAAGTAAAGGTTTAACTTTAAATATCGATGTTGCTTTCCGTAATGGTTTAAAAGTAATTGCAGGAGGAACATTGATGGAAAATACATTAACAAGAAATGGAATTACAGAACAACAAATATTAACTGAAAATTTCACTGGCACTTGGGCAGTTTCATATAAAATTATAAAGGCAAGATTATCAATAGATTATACGGGTAATATTTATAGTCCAATGCGCTTACCCTTGCTAGGAGAATTAGATCCTCGAAGTCCAAATTCACCTTGGTGGAGTATCCAAAATATTCAATTGACTTATTCGGGGTTAAAAAACTTTCAAATCTATGGCGGCGTGAAGAATCTATTGAACTGGACTCCAAATAGGGGAAATCCTTTTATAATTGCAAGAGCAAATGACCCTTTTGATAAGGATGTTCAATTTGGAAGTAACGGACAGGTAATTGCAACAGCAAATAATCCAAATGCATTGACATTTGACCCCAATTATGTTTATGCGCCAAATCAAGGAGCGAGAGCTTTTTTAGGTTTAAGATATATTTTCAAATAATACCAATACAAGTACATTTTACTTCGTCGAAATGCTTGCTTAAGTTAGTATTTGTTTGACCAAAAAACTCAGCTCTAAGGTAGGATAATCCTATTATTTCATTCATTGATAGCGAATAACTTTCAAAACAGCTAAATTGCTATCAAGAATGTGAAATATCGAATTCAGCACAATATTCCTCTCTTATAAAATGAGATTTTCTAAATCCAAATTTCTACAAATGACACTTCATGGCAAAACAAATCCGTGAATCCTACAATTCATTTCCAATATTGTGTAAGAACTTTGCATCACCTATTTCGGAACTTTGTGTTGTTGATTGAAGTTTAAGAATTGATAGTTCGGACAACTTAGTCGCACCATTTTTTGCTAAAATCATTTATCCAAAACAAACAAAATCATGCAAATAGAAATCGGAATTACGGATACTAACCGTCAGGAAATTACCAATAAATTGTCCATCATTTTGGCAGATGAAACCGTTTTATATACCAAAACAAAAAATGCCCATTGGAATGTCGAAGGTCCAGATTTTTATGACAAACATAAATTTTTCGAAACTCAATTTGGTCAATTAGACGAATTGATTGATGCTGTGGCTGAACGAATTCGTACGATTGGACACTATGCACCAGCAACTTTGAAATCCTATTTAAGTTTGACTAGATTGACTGAACAAACGAGTGAGAAAAACGACAGTGAAGGTTTTATCAAAGAATTGTTGGAAGATCACCAAAGTATCATATTTAATTTGCGCGAACACATTGTCATTTTTGCAGACGAGTTGCACGACATTGGAACGAGTGATTTTATCACAGGATTGATGGAAACACACGAAAAAATGGCTTGGTTTTTACGTTCACACTTAAATAAAAACAAATGTTGATTGACTACGATTACAATTTTTTAGGAATGCACCTTGGTTGGTGGTTCTTATGGGGTATTTTGCTCATTTGGATTTTTGTGGTTCCATATGATTTACCAGGTCAAAGAAACAAGAAAATTTCTCCCATTGAAATTCTGAAAAGTCGCTATGCATCTGGTGAAATTAGCTATGAAGAATTTCAGGAAATGAAAAAATACTTGTAGGAATTTCTAAATTCTAATAAAAAAAATATGTGTTTTTCAGCAAGTGCAAGTTTTACAGCAGGTGCTGTTTTAAGCGTTATTGGTGTAGTTTCGATTACCAAGACAAAAGATCCTTCACATTTGCTCTTTGCCAGTATTCCATTGCTTTTTGGGATGCAGCAGGTAGCAGAAGGATTTATTTGGGTTACTTCGCCAAATCCTGAATATGAACAGATTCAAAAACTTTTTACTTACGTTTTTCTGTTTTTTGCGCAAACCCTGTGGCCGATTTGGGTGCCTTTTTCCATTTTGCTTTTGACTCCAAAGTTGTCCAGAAAATTTTCAGCAAAGGTTTTAGTTTTTTGTGGTTTAATCGTTGGAGTTTGCTTGGCTTTTTGCCTGTTGAATTTTACCGTCAGCGCCAAAATTGTGGAACAGCACATCGTTTATTTGCAAGATTACCCTCCGAAGTTTAGAGTAACGGGAATCATCTTATACGTTTTGGCAACCATCGTTCCGCCATTCTTTTCAAAAATCAAATACATGTGGCTGTTGGGTACAACGATACTAATTTCATACATTATCACCGCCATATTTTATGACCATTATTTGCTTTCAGTTTGGTGCTTTTTCTCGTCTGTTATAAGCTTGTCGATTTATTTAATTATCACTGAACTTGGCAAAAAATATCTACAAAAAAAGACTTAATTGATGCAGAAAAGTGACAAAATGATTGTTAGATGTTTTTCAAAAACGCGATGGTAATTGAATTAAATTCTTTCGGTTGATCTACATTGACAACATGACCACATTCTGAAATCACGTGCAATCTTGAATGTTTATGGTCTTTCACCAATTTCGAAATCGAAGGCAAAAAAAGATGGTCTTCTGCGCCCATCACATATAAAGTTGGAATATTGGATTCATTGATTCGAAAGAAATGCAATAATCCATTGACTTTTGAAACCAAATTAAACCAACGCTTGAATTCCTTCTGATACAATTTTTTCGCTTCGTTAATAAACAAATTACGCGATTCTCGGTGCTTTTTTTGCGGCATAATTACCAAAGCAAACATTTTGTACAACAGCAAATAGGGTAGAACCGATTTCAATAAATTGCCTGTATGCATCAAAATTTGACTTTTAATGTTCAATTTCATCACCGCGCCGCCCATAATCATCGACGAAACCATCGAAGGAAATCGCTCTGCCAATTCACGGATAATAATTGTTCCTAGCGAAATACCTATAAAATGAGATTTGGTAATTTTTAAGTGATTCAAAACTTCAATCACATCATTTCCAATCGAATCAAATGTATAATTGCGTTTATTTTTCCCAGATTTAGATGCTCCGTGACCGCGTAAATCGAGCAACAACACATTAAATTCTTTCTGAAAATCACGGATTTGTTTGTACCAAATCGAACTACTTCCACCAGCGCCGTGCACAAAAGTGACCCAAGGGGCATTCGGTTTGTGGTGATATATTTGATAGTTTAACACATAGCTAGAACACGGGAGCAGGGAATTTGTTTGTCAAAAAACACTTATTTAGCGACAATTAACAATTAAACTCAAAATCAAATTCAAAAAGCCATTTGATTCCAGAGTATAGTTTTTACCTTTGGTATTAAAAACATCTGATTCAAACATTTGCAAAAACAACAAAGTCCAATTGAAATCTTCAATTTTCAGTATATTAATATCGTTCTGCTGTTTCGCAACAGTTGTTGGTCAATCAGATTCTTCTTGTTGCAAAATAGACTGGAGTGGTGGCAATTCAATGATAAACCTGGGAAATGAATACAAAAGATTAAAAGAATTTAAAGAAAATGCTTGTTGCTCAAATTATGAGTCTTTAATCAGCGATTTGCTCGAATTCACAGTTTCAAAGTTGAAAATTGAAACGTCCAAAGAAGAGTTAATTCAGATTTTAGGTAATCCAGATTTTACAGCAGATGTCAACAATCCAATTAAAAATCCATTTGGAAAATTGGAGGAAAATGAATCCATGTTGATTTATTATTTCAGAAGTCACCACGACTATTATTATTTATTGCTGAATAGAGATATTTTGGTGGATAAAGGGAGATTTATTGAACAATAGGATTCTTTAAAGTCAGAAAAAAAAGTTTGATTTATGTCTCCAAGCTATAGAAATAGCAATATTTTCCAGAGATTAAATTTAATTGTTTAAGTTTGAAATATCTTTAATTCATATTGATGCGACAAAAGCTACTTGTTATTTTTTTCTGTTGTTTAAGTTGCATTTCAATTGCGCAAAATGAAAACAGTCCAGCCAATTTTTTAAGTCAACTCATTCAAATCAAATCCGATTTTGGACAGGAGCAAAATGCCATCGATTTCATCGAAAATTGGGCAAAGAAAGAAGGATTTTACACTACCAAATTGAATACGGGCGAATCGTCTGACAACATTATTGTTTCCATTTTTCCACTCAATTTACATAAACCGAATATTGTTTTCACGAGTCATTTAGATGTTGTACCAGTTTCGGACACAGTAAATTGGAAATTCCCTGCATATTCCGGTGCGATTCATCAAGACACGATTTGGGGCAGGGGAGCGATCGATTGCAAAGGTTTGGCGGTAATGCAATTGTATGCGTTGAAAAAATGGAAAGATTCTATCAATCAAAAAGATTTTCTCTACAATTTTTCGTTTTTAGGTTTGGTTGAGGAGGAAAATAAAAGTAGCAATGGTGCGGCATTTATTGCAGATCGATATTTGGATACTTTGAATCCAATGGTGATTTTTGGCGAAGGCGGCGCGGGTTTAGATCATGTGCTGAAATCGGATCCTAATCAGCCGATTTTTGGTGTTTCGGTTGCCGATAAAAGTTTGCTGTGGTTAAAATTGGAAGCAAAAAGTTATGGTTTTGGTCACGGCGCGGTGCCATCAGAATTGTATGCCAACAAACGTTTAATCAAAGCATTAATTAATTTGATTGACGAGGAAAAGCACTTCGTTTTCAACGATTTGGTCAAAAGCATGTTCCACAATTTGGGAGAACTCGAAGGTGGAACGAGGGGATTTTTCATCAAACGCATTCATTGGCCGATTTTCTGGCCCTTGGTGAAAAAGAATTTCCGCGAAGGGCAGCCGTTTCACTCCTTGGTTGACAATACGATTTCCATTACCAAAATTGAAAGTTCGTCCACAGCAACCAACCAAATGTCAGATAAAGCAGCAGCTTATTTGGATTGTCGTTTGTTGCCCGGCGCCGACGTCGATAAATTCATCAAAAAACTAAAACGCACCACTTTATTTCGCGTTGATTTTGAAATTCTATACCAAGGACCCGCAGCGATTCAAAGTCCTGAAACCATTTTCTTCCAAAAAATGTGCGAAGCCATCAAAGAAGTTCACCCCGGCGCAGCGACAGTTCCCATCTTATTCCCAGCCTCCACCGACAACAACTTTTTCCGCCAAAAAGGTATCCCAGTCTACGGAATCATCCCCAGCCTGTTGAACCAATCTCTTTTCGAAAGCGTCCACAACCAAAACGAACGCATCGGAGTCAATAATCTCAATAAAGGAATCGATGTGTATTACCATTTCCTAAAATCCTTGCCACCGAAAAGATTATTATAAATCAAATTTTAACCGAAATCATTTTGCCTTTAGGTATCAACTATGCTTAAAAAATTGATAATCAAATATAAATCATGATGCTTTAGGTACCAAACACTCCTTGCAACGGTTTTTAAACCGTTGCAAAATAAGGCAATAATCGAACGTTTTTGGCGTGTATTTTTGATTCAAACCGCGGAGCAGACACAGCGTGAAATCAAGAAAAAAAACCAGTGTAAATAATTGGTGCCAGAGGTACCAAATATGTGTAGCAACGGTTCCCAGAACCGTTGCGAAATAAAGCGATAATCGATTGTTTTTGGCGTGTATTTTTGATTCAAAAATCATGACAAAAACCGCCGCATAAATTCAAAAAAATACGATAAATTGACAATTAAATGACATTTAAAACAACCATAAACCTTAGCTTTGCTAAAAAACTTCAAGCGATGTACACAAGACCAAGAAGAAACCGAAAAAATGCTGTGATCCGTTCCATGGTGGAAGAAACCAAATTGGGCGTTGAAAACTTGATTTATCCCATTTTTTTATTGGATGGAAAAGGCATCAAAACAGAGGTGAAATCCTTGCCAAACAATTTTCGTTGGTCTTTAGACATGCTGATTCCTGAAATCGAAGCTTGCATGAAATTGGGCGTAAAAACCTTCGATTTATTCCCAGCCGTTGACGAAAGCTTGAAAGACAAAATCGCTTCTTATAGCTACGCTTCCGACAATTTCTATTTGGACGCCATTCGCAAATTGAAAGCAGAATTTCCAGAAATGGTGATTATGAGCGACGTCGCGATGGATCCCTATTCTTCCGATGGTCACGACGGTTTGGTGGAAAATGGCGAAATTGTTAACGATAAAACCTTGCCAATTTTAGCGAAAATGGCGGTTGCGCAAGCGCAAGCGGGTGTAGATATAATCGGACCGTCTGACATGATGGACGGACGCGTAGGTTATTTGCGTGAAGAATTAGACGAAGCAGGTTATGAAAACACGAGCATCATGTCTTATTCGGTGAAATACGCGAGCGCATTTTATAATCCGTTCCGTGATGCATTGGATTCAGCGCCAAAATCGGGCGACAAAAAAACATATCAAATGAATCCCGCCAACAAACGCGAAGCTTTGCTAGAAGCCGAATTGGATTATTCCGAAGGCGCGGACATGTTGATGGTCAAACCAGCATTGTGTTACTTGGATGTGATTCATTTGTTGAAAGAAAATTTCAATATTCCGATTACCGCTTACAACGTGAGTGGCGAATGTGCTATGGTTTACGCCGCAGCGCGCAACGGTTGGTTGAATTACGAACCTGTGATGTACGAAATGCTATTAAGTATGCGACGAGCAGGAGCAGACGCTATTTTGACCTATTTCGCGAAGGATTTTGCGGAGATGGTGAAGAAGTAGGAGTTTTGTAACAATCTAAATATTTAAACATCAAAAAAATGAATCTTAAAAAGGCAGAAATTGTGTTGCAACCTATAAAGGAGCCGCGAAAAGGTTAGGACAAAGCATTCCAAAAGATGCACGAAAATGGGGACGATTCGCTTTTGATTGACGATGTCTTTGAGGATGAAAATTTAGCAGAAGAATTCTAAATTATTATCAAGTAATATGGTAAAATCTTGATTTTAAATATCGGAGGCTAAATTCAAAAATAATCATACTATGCTTGATCATTTTATTTTTAGATTATTTACTTGCCTCTTTGGTGATGTAATCAATTAAACTTACCCTGTTTTTTTTATTGTTTAATTAGCTTATTTTCGAGTGTAAACTATTCCTTAAAAAATTCTCCAACTTCAACATTTAAAGCAATCGCCAATGATGCAACTGTAGAGATAGATGTGTTCAATTTACCTGATTCAATTCTGGCAACTTGAACTTGTGAAATTTTTGCTTCTTCAGCGAGGTATTCTTGGGTATAACCTTTTGACAATCTAATGTCATGCACATTCTTGCCAAATATTTTCATTACCTTTTCATTTCTTATTTTGTGCATTTTACAAAAATCCCATGTAAAACACTTGTTACTTATAACGACTTTATTATATTTGTGTATTATTAATGAACAATCAAAATGAAAAACTTAAGATTAATTCCTAAAAATAATAACATTTGCCGATGAAGTTAAACTTAAATTTATGTAATTCTAAACCGTCTTATTGGAGATCTATAATTATCGGAATTTGCTTGGTTTGGGGTTTTTTATATAAAGGACGCTTTTTAATTTTGTATTTGAAAGAATTTAAACACATAGAAAAAAACATTCAAAACATTCCTTTTGAATATGAAAATATTCAAAGGGGGTCGACAGAATATCAATTTAATTCTACTCCCAAAGCAGGTTTCGATTTTGAGGTCAAATCTCTTGCCGATTCTAATTTTGCTAATACTAAACTCAATAGAATATTAAATGATACTTCCTATTTGAAAAAAAAATCTGATAAATCTTCTAATCAATTAAAATTACACAGACTTGAAAGCGATATTAATCAGCTTAAAATGGAATTTGAAAATAATAAAATTCCAATCAATGAAAATCCCTATACTAAAAAAAGTAAATATGATCTTCCCTTACCTAATTTACGTAAGGTTGGAGAAAAAAAAATAGTAGATACTATGAATTTGAAGGCAAATTAATTAATTGTAAATATAATATCTTTAGGTAGGAATTGAAGAATAGTGATATTTTGAGAGGTATTTCTAGAGGTTTTTTTTAACTCAATAAAAAAAAACAATTTAGGTTAAAGTGAATTTGTTTGAGTTCAATCCGTTGATAAGTAGTTAAATAGAACTGTAATGATATATCTGTCTAAAGCGATAAGGTTTTGAAGAATGAAAAGAGGATAATAAAAAAACGATATTTCATATCAAACTTAAATCAACTCCATCAATAGGCATGGGAGCGAGAAAGAAAAATTAAAAAATGACACATTATGAAAAAAAGTATTTTATTGACTGGAATTTTAACCCTAACAATTTTTTGTTTCGGACAAGTAAAAAACGGATATTATTCTGGGAATTTAGTTGAAGAGTACGTTTGGAGTAGAACCAATGAAGAATATAAATTACTAGAAAGTAATCCAATGAAAACTGAGATTGTATTTTCTCCAGAAACCATTTATTTTAAAAAGGGAGCAAATGCAAAGTGGCTTCAAAATAAATGGAGCTTTGACCGAACGGTTGAAGATGAAAATGGTAGTACATACGACAGGTACTATGACAATCGTAGCCAAATGATTTTGATAAATTATGAGTCTAGTGAGATTTTATACTATTATAATTGGGATGAACCTTCAAATACATTCACAAATATTGCAATTTATAAGAATCTTAATGAAGCAACAGGCTCAATTTCAAACTCGTCGATAAAGCAGGAGGTTATTGCAAAATTTATTATTACCGATGGTACTCTAAATGGTATAGACAATACACCAACAATTCTCGATCAAGGAGCTTATACGGCATTTTATACTTTTGACAATGATGGTCTAATTTATATGGCCAATTACTGGCCTAAAAACGACTCGCAAAGCTATGGACCCATGTACTCTGCCGAAACTAATTCATTGCATGAGACATACGAGACGTACAAAGCAGATATTTTTTACTATAATTGGAGGTATACAAATGATTATGATGGGAAAACTGGCACCGCTAAAGTTCAATTAACAAAAATATATAAACCACAAGGTGTTGCATTTATTCTTAAAATTATTCTTGAAAATTTGGATATTATTGTTTACAAAGGGTACATGGAAGGAACTATTGACTTTTCAAAATATTAAAACTGCGTTTAACACGATTTTGTCAAAAGGATCATTTTTTTTGCTCAGCGGAAAAATTATTGTTAGTAATAACTACTCACGTTTGGCCATGTAGTGTTTTTTTACACACATAATGAATAAATCATATATCTCATAATCATCGTGTTAACCCTAAATCTCCACGGCTAATCCAACCAAAAATGGATTAACTACTCAACAAAAATTGGCATCTTGAATGAAAATCAAGAAAACACAAGAGATTTTTTGCTTGTGGAAGGGAAAGTAAAAAATTTCAATATTCAAATTACCGCTTACAACGTGAGTGGCGAATGTGCGATGGATTATGCCGCAGCGCGCAACGGTTGGTTGAATTACGAGCCTGTGATGTACGAAATGTTACTCAGCATGCGCAGAGCCGGAGCAGACGCTATTTTGACCTATTTCGCGAAAGATTTTGCGGAGATGGTGAAGAAGTAGGAGTTTTCGACGACGAAAATTTCGCAGAAGAACGCTAAAAGGGCTAAGTTCAACTTGGTTTTATACCTTATTTTTATTTGCTTTCTAATCATTTTTGTCAAAACTTGCAAAATTGTGTCATTTTGCTAAATTTGTTTGTAAAAACAAGGAATAAAACGCTAAAGCGTTAGCCACAACCTCAAAAAATTGCATCGTCCTAAAATAGGTTGACTAAAAAACCAAGACATTTAACAATCTTGTTATCATAAAGAATAAACAAGGTAAATAAAATTAAAACTCCTGTAACTATTATAATGTTGGGTCGTCATATACTTAAAAAACAAGAAAAATGAAAATGAAAACAACACTCCTACTTTTTTTATTAATGAGCATGCATCAACTCATTGCACAAACTACTCCATCACAAAAAATAGATGAATTTATTACGCAAAAAGGGGATGGATTTAATATTGCCTATGATAAGAAAGATGAAAAGACATACAATGCTCTACTTTCCGAATATTTAGTACTACACGAAAAATTATCGGTAGACGAAAAAAAGGAACGTTCATATGAGCTAAGTAATATTTATTACAACTTAACCTGTATTTACTCCCTTTTAGACAATAAGTCTTCAGCTATCAATTGTTTTAAAAAATCAATTGACGCAGGTTATAATAATTATGGACACGTACAACTTGATACGGACTTAGACAATATCCGAAAAGAGAAGGACTTTGTTGCACTCAATAACAAGCTAAAGCATACTGGAGACTATCTTTTGATTCTTAAAAGAGCAAATAAATACAATCTCTCAGACAGCAGGCCTTTACCTAAATTTAACTATCAATCGAGCGATAATCCTAATCTAATGGCGTT